>NZ_JAGESA010000038.1:0-509 GCF_017572835.1 Salmonella sp. 32120201201600049SM
TCCGCGACCAGCTTCGCGCCCACCGACAGCCCGAGGAAAATGGTCACGATATTAATCAGCCCGTTCTGTACCGTGTCGCTCAGACGCTCCACCACGCCGCTTTCGCGCATCAGATTGCCAAAGCAGAACATCCCCAGCAGCGGCGCGGCGTCCGGCAGCAGCAGCGCCACCAGTAGTAACAGCACCACCGGAAAGAGGATTTTTTCCCGCTTACTCACCGTGCGCAGCTGCACCATGCGGATTTTCCGCTCCGTCTCCGTGGTCAGCGCTTTCATAATCGGCGGCTGGATTAACGGCACCAGCGCCATATACGAGTACGCCGCCACCGCGATGGCCCCCAGCAGCTCCGGCGCCAGCTTGCCCGACAGATAAATCGCCGTCGGGCCGTCCGCGCCGCCGATAATGCCGATGGCCGCCGCCTGCGGCAGGGTGAAGGCAATCAGGCCGAAGTAGTTCAGCGTCAGCGCCCCCAGCACCGTGGCGAAGATGCCGAACTGCGCCGCCGCGCC
>NZ_JAGESA010000039.1:0-505 GCF_017572835.1 Salmonella sp. 32120201201600049SM
CTTTGCAGTGCTCACACAGATTGTCTGATGAAAAACGAGCAGTAAAACCTCTACAGGCTTGTAGCTCAGGTGGTTAGAGCGCACCCCTGATAAGGGTGAGGTCGGTGGTTCAAGTCCACTCAGGCCTACCAAATTTTCCCTGAATACTGCGTTGTGAAATAACTCACATACTGATGTATGCTTCGTTATTCCACGCCTTGTCTCAGGAAAAATTATCGGTAAAGAGGTTCTGACTACACGATGGGGCTATAGCTCAGCTGGGAGAGCGCCTGCTTTGCACGCAGGAGGTCTGCGGTTCGATCCCGCATAGCTCCACCATCTCGTGAGTGTTTACGAAAAAATACTTCAGAGTGTACCTGAAAGGGTTCACTGCGAAGTTTTGCTCTTTAAAAATCTGGATCAAGCTGAAAATTGAAACACAGAACAACGAAAGTTGTTCGTGAGTCTCTCAAATTTTCGCAACACGATGATGAATCGTAAGAAACATCTTCGGGTTGTGAGGTTA
>NZ_JAGESA010000005.1:0-263848 GCF_017572835.1 Salmonella sp. 32120201201600049SM
TATGGAGAGAAGCGTAGGGCAGTAGGCAGCATATTAAGAAAATTGTGTGAATGGAAAAACGTACGAATTCTGGAAGCGGAATGTTGTGCAGATCATATTCACATGCTTCTGGAGATCCCGCCGAAGATGAGTGTGTCGAGCTTCATGGGATATCTGAAGGGTAAAAGTAGTCTGATGCTTTACGAGCAGTTTGGGGATCTAAAATTCAAATACAGGAACAGGGAGTTCTGGTGCAGAGGGTACTATGTCGATACGGTGGGTAAGATCACGGCGAAGATACAGGACTACATAAAGCACCAGCTTGAAGAGGATAAAATGGGTGAGCAACTATCGATCCCTTATCCGGGCAGCCCGTTTACGGGCCGTAAGTAACGAAGTTTGATGCAAATGTCAGATCGTATGCGCCTGTTAGGGCGCGGCTGGTAAGAGAGCCTTACAGGCGCATCTGAAAAACCTCCGGCTATGCCGGAGGATATTTATTTATTCAACTCTGCACCACACACGCTCATAAGATCGCTATCCACCTTCTCTTAAATTATTTCCCTGTTTTGTATATAGCGTATTTACGGCACGGCCCCCACCAGGAATACGCAATAAAATAATGATGCAGAAGAAGACTTACCCTATTTGCCGATATTATTATGGATCAATTAGTTACGTAGAGGTGGTAAACACTGGGGAGGCTTCAACAGGGTATATCCTGTGCGCACTCGCTGGAGGGAGTAAAGGTTGTGTAACCAGCGGAGAATATCTCTGGATATTCTCCGCTAATATTGGAGAGGTATCAGGCTATTACATCGCGACGTTTCCCCTGAATTTCACGCAGCTTGTTCTCGGCCAGCCGTTCAATTTCTGTTAGCGGCACCCCTTTTGTTTCCGGCACATAACGAGAAATAAAGACATAGCAGACCAAATTAAAGACGACAAAAATCCACATCGAAAAAGCGCCGCCGAAGGTCTCCTGCAGCCAGGCGTTATCATTTATGACCGGGAACAACAGTGAGATGAGGAAGTTGGCTATCCACATCAGGCTCACCGCCAGCCCCATCCCAAAACCTTTTATCTTTTCAGGGAAAACCTCAGAAATCAGTACCCATGCGCCAACGCTCCAGCTGACGGCAAACAGCAGCATAAAAAACAGGATGCCAAAGATGGTAATGTAGCCTGTATCGTGGGTGTACAAACCGTATGACGCGATCAACAGGCCGACAATTGAGCCGATGGTACCAATTTTCATAATCGGTATACGGCCATAGCGGTCGAACAGGATCATGCCGATAAAACTGCCCACCACATTACATACCGCGATAAAAATGGTCTGGAACATAACCACTTCGGTACTGCTGTTCTGCAACACCAGCGGCGCATAATAGTTCATTACGTTAACGCCTGTGAACTGTTGCAAAACGGCGATACAGCATCCAACCAACAGAATATAGCGGAGCACCGGCGAGCTTTTCAGGTTGGTGCGTTCTCCCCCGGCGACGTTGTCCTGTGGACGTACGGTTTCTTTCATGCTGTCAAAAATAGCGGCCACATCTGTGGCCGTTAATCCACTGTAGATCCGGGTAAGCACCTTTATCGAACGAGCTTCGCTGCGGTTGTTACGGGCGCACCAT
Source organism: Salmonella sp. 32120201201600049SM (assembly GCF_017572835.1). NCBI lineage: Bacteria > Pseudomonadati > Pseudomonadota > Gammaproteobacteria > Enterobacterales > Enterobacteriaceae > Salmonella > Salmonella sp. 32120201201600049SM. The sequence continues at coordinate 1,620 of NZ_JAGESA010000005.1, forward strand.
GCCGGTGATTCGGGTAGGAAAAGCGTAATCGCTAACATCGCAATGGAGGGTACCACTTGGGCAAAAAGCATAGACTTCCAGCCCTGGGAAACCAACACATCAGCAGGCATTCCTTTTGCTATCAGATAGTTGACTATAAACACGATAACCTGGCCAGATACCACGGAGATATTGTAAATGCCCAGCGCTTTGCCGCGAATTTCAGCAGGCGCCAGTTCAGACATATACATGGTGGATGCCGTTCCGGCCATCCCAACCGCAAAACCACACACAATGCGGGAAAGGGAGAAGATCATGAACGATTCACTCATCGCCGCCCCTAAGGAAGAAGCGATAAAAATGATCGCAATGATCAGAAGCGCAGGTTTACGCCCCAGTTTATCGGCAATTTTTCCACCGACCAGCGCGCCGATGATACAACCAATCACGATACTGGAAACGGCCCATCCGGTCTCGGTTGGCGTCAGTTGGTAATACTGCTGTAAAGGCAATACCACCCCGGTAATCACCGCCGTTGAATAACCAAACATCAATCCAGCCAGCGCCGCAATACAACACAGGACGTACACATAGGCCGAATTGTACTTACTTCTCTGAGACATAATCCCTCCCTTGCCTGTTGAGGAAACAACACACCAATGAAATTTTTCATTTTATTTTTGCATTCATTAGAAGAAAAATTCCATGCAAAAGATCACGAAATAGAGATGTTCCAGGAAAGAACAAAAAGTACGGCCCCTGACAAATTGAATTCAGGCACTGTCACGAAAGCAATAAAATCAAGTAAATTCACCAAGATAGAGGATGGCACTGCGCAAAACGCAGCATCTTAACGATAAAAAACGCCAGGATTATGAAATTCGAAATGTGATACCCATAACAAAACATAAGTTTCATTATTGATCGTTTTGAAATTAAAACATAGGTTGTGAAACGAGAGTTCTCAATAGCTATAAGATCGTCGGCAGAGCTACGGCAATGACCGACATAAGATGAATTTGTCTATTTGTTCACTAAATTCAAACAGATAGATGAAGTTTATTCTGGAGATAATCTACCTATGTCCACATCAGATAGTTGTTATAATACGGGTTACATATTACGCATCTGCGCGATTGCCGCACTGGGCGGAATATTATTTGGCTACGATACTGCTGTTATTTCAGGTGCGATTGGTTCACTGACCAGCTACTTTCATCTATCTCCTGCTGAGACCGGCTGGGCGGTTTCCTGCGTTGTGGTGGGGTGCGTTATTGGTTCGTTTAGCGCCGGATATTTATCCAAACGTTTTGGACGCAAGAAATCATTGATGGTTTCAGCGCTGTTATTCACTATTTCCGCAGTGGGCACCTCCCTCTCCTACACGTTCACCCATTTTGTGATTTATCGCATTATCGGTGGACTGGCAGTCGGCCTGGCGGCAACAGTATCACCGATGTATATGTCTGAAGTCTCACCGAAAAACATGCGCGGCAGAGCATTAAGTATGCAGCAGTTCGCTATCGTTTTCGGTCAGATTCTGATCTTCTACGTTAACTACAAAATAGCATCGATTGCAGCGGATACCTGGCTCATTGAACTTGGCTGGCGCTATATGTTTGCTGCGGGTATTATTCCCTGCATTTTGTTCTGTATTTTAGTCTTTTTAATCCCGGAATCTCCCCGCTGGATGATGATGATTGGTCGCGAGGAGGAGACGCTAAAAATACTGACCAAAATATCCAACGAAGAACATGCCAGACATCTTCTTGCCGATATAAAAACCTCACTGCAAAATGACCAACTAAACGCCCATCAAAAACTCAATTACCGCGACGGGAACGTGCGTTTCATCCTGATTCTGGGCTGCATGATCGCTATGCTGCAACAGGTAACAGGGGTTAACGTCATGATGTATTACGCGCCAATCGTCCTTAAGGATGTGACCGGTAGCGCCCAGGAGGCCCTGTTCCAGACAATCTGGATCGGCGTGATTCAGCTTATCGGTTCCATTATTGGCGCAATGATTATGGATAAGATGGGGCGTTTGTCGCTGATGCGTAAAGGCACTATTGGCAGCATCATCGGCTTGTTGCTCACTTCATGGGCGCTGTACAGCCAGGCAACCGGTTATTTCGCGCTATTTGGTATGCTGTTCTTTATGATTTTCTACGCGCTTTCCTGGGGCGTGGGCGCATGGGTGCTTATTTCTGAAATATTCCCTAACCGGATGAGGTCGCAGGGAATGAGTATTTCGGTCGGATTTATGTGGATGGCAAACTTTTTAGTTTCGCAATTCTTCCCGATGATTAATGAAAACCCGTATTTACTTTCGCATTTCCACGGCGCATTTCCAATGTGGATATTCGCCATCTGCTGCATCTTCAGTTACTTCTTTATCTGCCGTTACCTGCCGGAAACAAAAGGCATTTCGCTGGAGAAAATGGAGAGCGTAGTGTTAGCAAAACGCAGGAAAAAACTGCAGCCAATTCAAACCGAACGTTATTCTGATTAAGTTTCACCACAATGCCGATGATCGCTAAATACGATCATCGGCTTGTTTTTTTACTCCGTCGCCAGCGCCAGTGAAACCGCTAACGTTTGCGCCAGACACATGGACGCGACCTGAGAACGGAAACCATCGACCTGCGCTTCACGTACCACAAAACAGACTTCACTGAACGCTGCCAGCGGGCTAACCTGGCTATCGGTTATCGCAATATGGTGCGCACCGCGTTTCGCGCCAAGCTCGACTAATTCCACCACTTCCTGCGCGTAAGGCGAGTAGCTGATGGCAATAACAACATCGTCGGGGCTGACCATACTTAGCTGTTCAGAGAACATTCCGCCAATACCGTCAATTAAAAATGCCCGTCTCTCCAGATGACGCAATGCGTAGGTTAAATAACTGGCCACGCTAAACGAACGACGTAATCCAATCACATAAATATTGTCGGCTTTCGCTAACAGATTTACCGCCGCATCCAACTGCTCATTTTTAATCTGCACCGGTAATTGTTGTAATACCTGTGCATTCACCATTGAAAATAGCTTCAGAATTTCACCCGGCTTTTCCGGGGTAGGTTCCCCTTCATCCGCATTTTTCTGTCTGAACAGACGCGCCCGCTCGGTATAGCTTACTGTTTCCTCCATCAGGTGCTGGCGAAATACCTGTTTCATTTCATTAAATCCGCTAAAACCAAACGCATTAGCAAAACGAATCAGTGTCGAAGGGGGAACATCGGCATGTTGCGCGATGGAAGCGACCGTGTCAAAAGCAACGCTATTACTGTTATCCAGAATATACTGAGCAACTTGTTTAAGACGTTTGCTAAGGCTGTCATAGCGACTGCGGATATCATCCTGCAGTAAAGAAAGTTGAGTTTGATGTTTAGACATGCATGATACTCTAATAGAACGAAAATTTCGTAAATAACCATATTAGCACAAATGAACTGAACATACAGTTAACAACATTCAAATTGCGCTGTGGTTACCTTCAGTACAGAATTTGCTGGCGGGCTGGGTTCTGAGCAATCTGAATCTGACCGCATAAATGCGACAGGATCAGCATTGTTATGACTGGACGATGCCCGCAGCCAGGCGGCATCGCAAACGTTGAAAGGCAGAAGATGACGTTTATAAATCACGAAACCTTCATCTGTTATTGCGAACTGGCTCTTTTCGTCCCGCATACGGCAACCGGCGGAACACTCTTAGTGTATTACACTGATTACTTTAAGGATATGCGTCTACTCTTTTTCAATACTGAGCGGCAAATGATTTTTTCAGTATTGCTTTAACGTCTCCCGGCGAGCGGAATGCGCTTTCGATGGCAAGATGCCCCCATATAAAACAGCCAGCCACAAAGCTGGCTGACCGCATAGTCATTTAATACGCTGTTACGTTCTGAGCTTTTTTCGCCAGCCCATCCAGCAATTTCTGATGGATGCCGCCGAAACCGCCGTTGCTCATCACCAGGATGTGATCGCCAGGCTGTGCGGTTTTCACCACCATATCCGCCAGCGTATCGACATCGCCACTCCAGTGAGCAGGCTGTACGCAGGCTTCGGCGACTTCCGCCACTTGCCACGGAATATGCGGCGGCTGCAGCAGGAACACTTCATCCGCACGCCCTAACGACGGTGCCAGGTCATCCTTGCATAACCCCATCTTCATCGTGTTAGAACGCGGCTCCAGCACTGCGATAATGCGCGCGGTGCCGCCCACTTTACCGCGCAACGCCGCCAGCGTGGCCAGAATTGCCGTCGGATGGTGAGCAAAATCGTCATACACCGTCACGCCGTTCGCTTCACCGCGCAGTTCCAGACGGCGGCGGGCGTTAATAAATGACCCCAGCGCGCTGGCCGCTTCTGCGGGCGCGACGCCCACGTGGCGCGCGGCGGCAATCGCCATCAGACCGTTGTGCATGTTATGTTCGCCGACCAGGCCCCATTTCACATCGCCGACTTTTTCGCCGTCCAGCCACACTTCCCACTCGGAAGCATCCGTAGTCAGCTTCTTCGCCTGCCAGTGTCCCTGCTCGCCCACCAGCTCTTGCTCGCTCCAGCAGCCCAGCGCCATGGTCTGTTTCAGGTTGATGTCGTTTTCCGGCCAGATGATGCGCCCCTGCCCCGGCACGATGCGCACCAGATGGTGGAACTGCTTCTGGATCGCTTTCAGATCGTCGAAGATGTCGGCATGATCAAACTCAAGGTTGTTGAGGATCAGCGTCCGCGGGCAGTAATGCACAAATTTAGAACGTTTATCAAAGAACGCGCAGTCGTACTCATCCGCTTCGATAACAAAGAACGGGCTCTCGCCCAGGCGCGCGGAAACCTCAAAGTTGCCCGGTACGCCGCCGATCACGAAGCCCGGTTTGTACCCGCACGCTTCCAGTATCCAGGTCGCCATGCCTGCGGTCGTGGTTTTGCCGTGGGTACCGGCGACCGCCAGTACCCAGCGGTCGCGCAACACAAAGTCGTGCAGCCACTGTGGACCAGACATAAAGGGAATGTTTTTTTCCAGCACCGCTTCCACGCACGGATTCCCGCGCGTCATCGCATTGCCGATAATCACCAGATCCGGCTGCGGATCGAGCTGGCTGGCGTCATAACCCTGGATCAGATCAATGCCTTGCTTCTCAAGTAAGGTACTCATCGGCGGATACACATTGGCGTCCGAACCCGTTACTTCATGACCAAGCGAGCGAGCCAGCATCGCCAGCCCCCCCATGAAAGTGCCACAAATTCCCAAAATATGAATGCGCATACGTCACTATCCTTTTTTTATCTGCGAGCCATTTTACGCACATGTCTGGCAAGTGAGAAACGCATTTCAGGTAAATCTGTACTTTGCTGGCGCGATTCACCTGAGCGCATCATCTGAAATGTTTGTTAAGATTGTTACGGTCGCTTTACTCCAATCAATTGCAGGGAAAGTGTTATGAAAACGTTAGGTGAATTTATTGTCGAAAAGCAGCACGAGTTCTCTCAGGCTACCGGTGAGCTCACTGCTTTGCTGTCGGCAATAAAATTGGGCGCCAAGATCATCCACCGCGATATCAACAAGGCCGGTCTGGTCGATATCCTGGGTGCCAGCGGTGCTGAGAACGTACAGGGCGAGGTTCAGCAGAAACTCGATCTGTTCGCGAACGAGAAACTGAAAGCTGCACTAAAAGCGCGCGATATTGTAGCGGGCATCGCATCGGAAGAAGAGGACGAAATCGTCGTCTTTGAAGGCTGTGAACACGCGAAATATGTGGTGCTGATGGACCCTCTGGATGGCTCTTCTAACATCGACGTTAACGTCTCTGTCGGTACGATTTTCTCGATTTATCGCCGCGTGACGCCCGTCGGCACGCCGGTCACCGAAGAAGATTTCCTGCAACCCGGCAACAAACAGGTCGCTGCGGGATATGTCGTGTATGGCTCGTCCACCATGCTGGTTTACACCACCGGCTGCGGCGTACACGCTTTCACCTACGATCCGTCGTTGGGCGTGTTCTGTCTGTGCCAGGAACGTATGCGTTTCCCGGAAAAGGGTAAAACCTACTCCATTAACGAAGGCAACTACATTAAATTCCCGAATGGCGTGAAGAAGTACATCAAATTCTGCCAGGAAGAGGATAGTTCAACAAGTCGCCCTTATACCTCACGTTACATTGGCTCTCTGGTGGCCGATTTCCACCGCAACCTGCTGAAAGGCGGCATCTATCTCTACCCCAGCACCGCCAGCCATCCGCAGGGGAAACTGCGTCTGCTGTATGAATGCAACCCGATGGCGTTTCTCGCGGAACAGGCCGGCGGCAAAGCAAGCGATGGTAAAGAACGTATTCTGGATATCATTCCGGAAAGCCTGCACCAGCGCCGCTCGTTCTTCGTCGGCAACCGCCATATGGTTGACGATGTGGAACGCTTTATCCGCGAATACCCGGACGCGTAATCTTTACCACCATGCGGAATAACGCATGAAGCCGCCATTGGGCAATAACATGTCCGATGGCGGCGTTGCCTTATCAGGCCCGTGATTTTTTCGGTTCTTAACCTTTGGCGTTCATGCTCCGCAACGACGCGCCAGATGAGGCGGAAACGAAAACAAGCGAAGACTTTCGGCGTGAGTTGGCTATAATACTCGCCACTTGTTTGTCATAAATTCAAAGGAAACAGACATGAGCTTACTCAACGTCCCGGCGGGTAAAGAACTGCCGGAAGATATCTACGTCGTTATCGAGATCCCGGCTAACGCAGATCCGATCAAATACGAAGTTGACAAAGAGAGCGGCGCGCTGTTCGTTGACCGCTTCATGTCCACCGCGATGTTCTATCCGTGCAACTACGGTTACATCAACCATACCCTGTCTCTGGACGGCGACCCGGTAGACGTTCTGGTCCCGACGCCGTACCCGCTGCAGCCAGGCGCCGTCATCCGTTGCCGTCCGGTTGGCGTACTGAAAATGACCGACGAATCCGGTGAAGATGCGAAACTGGTTGCCGTACCGCACACCAAACTGAGCAAAGAGTACGATCACATTAAAGATGTGAACGATCTGCCGGAACTGCTGAAAGCGCAGATCACTCATTTCTTCGAGCATTATAAAGATCTCGAAAAAGGCAAATGGGTGAAAGTTGACGGTTGGGACAACGCCGAAGCGGCTAAAGCGGAAATCGTTGCCTCCTTCGAGCGCGCAGCGAAGAAATAAGTTCGCTTTTACATAAGCGTCAAGATAAAGGCTCTCATAGTAATGAGGGCCTTTTTATTGGCTAATGAATAGAGCACAATTTTTATCATTATTAGTTTAACATTCACGGAATGAATAAGACTTTACCTGATTTTTTATTAAAAAGGGTTGAATACACTCACGCTTTCTCTAAAAAGCTTAAGATAATAATTTTTTTGTGAATTCCCGCAGACTCCCATGGACTTACGCCCTAAATATTAGCAAGCGCCAAATTCTTATTTAGTGCATAAGCCCGATTACCTTTTTAATAAGGTATCCTAAGCTCTCCCTACCAATAACCGTATTTTTAATCCAACATAACATCCGCTCAAAACACACTTTTTAATATATTTTTAAGGGCTGCCATAATTATTTACTACTTTAAGAGATTATGATGAAAAATGATATATTAATTACCGGTGGACATATCATCGATCCCGCTCGTAATATTAATGAGATTAACAATTTACGCATCATTAACGATATTATCGTTGATGCCGATAAATATCCTGTAACTTCGGAGACCCGGATTATCCATGCCGACGGCATGATCGTCACTCCCGGTCTTATCGATTATCACGCGCATGTTTTTTATGACGCGACGGAAGGCGGCGTCAGGCCTGATATGTACATGCCGCCGAATGGCGTCACCACCGTCGTGGATGCAGGTTCTGCCGGTACGGCAAACTTTGATGCCTTCTACCGAACGGTGATTTGCGCCAGCAAAGTTCGAATCAAAGCGTTTCTGACCGTGTCGCCGCCGGGCCAAACCTGGTCACAAGAAAATTATGATCCTGACAATATTGATGAAAATAAGATCCACGCGCTGTTTCGCCAGTATCGCAACGTTCTTCAGGGATTAAAACTCAAGGTTCAGACTGAGGACATTGCTGAATATGGCTTAAAACCGCTGACTGAATCCCTTCGTATTGCCAACGATTTAAGGTGCCCCGTGGCAATACACTCGACTCATCCCGTCGTTCCCATGAAAGAACTTGTCTCCTTGCTACGCCGCGGCGATATTATCGCTCATGCGTTTCACGGCAAAGGTAGCACCATTCTTACTGATGAAGGCGCTGTCTTAGCCGAAGTCCGTCAGGCAAGGGAAAGAGGCGTTATATTTGATGCCGCCAATGGTCGCAGCCATTTTTCAATGAACACGGCACGCCGGGCCATCGCCAATGGCTTTCTTCCGGATATCATCAGTAGCGATCTCTCAACCATCACTAAACTCGCCTGGCCTGTTTACGCCTTACCATGGATTTTATCGAAATATTTAGCACTCGGCGTCGCGCTTACCGATGTCATTAACGCCTGTACCCATACCCCAGCAGTTTTATTGGGCATGGCAGCAGAAATTGGTACGCTGGCCCCTGGGGCATTTGCCGATATCGCCATCTTTAAATTAAAAAACAGGCATGTTGAATTTGCCGATATTCATGGTGAAACGCTCACGGGGACGCATGTGCTGGTACCACAAATGACCATAAAATCCGGTGAGATATTATTTCGTCAAATTGATTTTGGCGCGCGGCCAAACGGAGTTGAAAAATGACCTCAATGCAAAAATGGCTACGGATCGGCGCGACATTAATGTTCGGCCTTTTTGTTGCTTATCTTGACCGTTCTAATCTTTCCGTTACGTTACCTACGATTACACACGACCTGAATATTGATGGCGCAACGGCCAGCATTGTATTAACCATATTTCTTATTGGCTATGCCTTTTCAAATATTTTTGGTGGCGTATTTACCCAGCGATACGATCCGAAAAAAATAGTCATTCTGATGGTGCTAATCTGGTCGATTGCGACCGTTTTTGTCGGATTTACCTCGTCAGTGTACGTTATTTTGATTTGTCGGCTGGTGCTTGGCATTACCGAAGGCATTTATTGGCCGCAGCAGTCCCGCTTCGCCAGCGACTGGTTTTCAGACAAAGAACGGACGCAGGCGAACAGCATTATCCAGTATTATGGACAGTTCCTGGCATTAGGCCTGGGATTTATGATTTTGTCCCCGCTGGATGCTGCCTTCGGTTGGCGAAATGTTTTTATTATCACTGGTGTGATCGGCATTGTTGTTGTGGTTCCACTTTATATAACAATGCTGAAAAAACAGGAAGAAGCGCCTTATTATCGTGCACCGGCGCCAACAGAGAAAACTAAACTTACCCTGGAATCGCTGGGCGGAACCCCCTTCCTACTCCTTATTTTTACCTACATCACTCAAGGGATGTTGTTCTGGGGAATTACGTTATGGATCCCCATGGTTGTCAATTCTCTCGGCTATACCGGATTCAGTAAAGCATTGGTCAGTTCTCTGCCTTATCTGACTGCGGTTATACTGGCAATCCCTATCTCATGGATCAGTGATAAGACACAAAAGCGTGTACTTATTGCTTCACTGGGCCTACTAATCCCCGGCGTGATGTTATTTCTCCTGCCATTTGTCGATGCGCCGGGCTTTAAAATCACGCTCATTACCCTGGCGATGGGTTATTATGCCGCCAGCTTTACCCCCAATATCTGGTCGATTATCCAGTCGAACGTTAAACCCCATGCGATTGGCCCAGCCTCCGGTATTATTAATGGCATCGGCGCCGGCGGCGGCGGTACGCTGGCAGGCCTTATGGTCGGCTATTTTTACCGGACAACCGGCAGCTATATGCAGGGATTTATGGTTCTCGGATGCATTGTTATCCTGGGCGGCGCGTCATTATTGATCTACGGCAGAATAAGAGCTCATCGTGCCCGGCGCTAGCGCCATCAGCCAGAATGTAAAAAAACAACGCCACCCGAGGGTGGCGTGTTCAGTTCAGGGCTGGTTTCTGTCTAACCAGTCACCGCTTTCAATCAGAGTTAACCCATCAACAGGACGTTGATATACATACATCCATGCGCTGCCGTAAGGCGTCTGGATTAACTGGCGTGCGTATTCACCGCCCCTGGTGCGCAAAGCATCAAGTTCGGCCAGCGTGGCGTTATCAATTCGATAAACTTCACCGTATACCGCTCCGTTTCCCGGAACTGCGCCTGGATAGTGGCCCAGACTATACAACTGGTAGTTATCGATACGGTAATCGCCAAGCAATTGGGCATTGGTCATCCAGTGACTGTTGCCTTGTTTCTGTCGTAAACTGCCATAGACAAATATTCGCATTGCTAAAACTCAAACTGATAGAGCAAATCAAGTGCCTGATCTACGCCAGACACTGCTTCCAGATATAGCTTAGGCATCAGGCGATAACGTAACGTGAGCGTCGCCAGAGAGTCAAATATCCCTACACCATACTTCACCTGTAGACCCGGCAGTACATAGCCGCTGACCACAACCTGGGACGAATCGCCCACCCCTTGCGTGTCCAGCGCCAGATTACTTACACCGAATGTCTCTCCGATTTTACCCACAACCTGACCACTTTGCGCAACCCCCAGGCCAATAAGCATGGAAGTCATTGCTGCGCTATCACTCTGATTGCTGTCCAACCCCTGCCCACGCAGCAGATAAGAAAGCGCTTCAGCCTGCGGCATCGCCGGATCGGAGAAGATTTCCGCTTTGGGTTCATCAGCAGTGCCTGTGACGCGCACGCCCGCAATGACATCGTCTTCGGTGGCGTCAGGGTTACGGATCGCTTCGATATTGAGCAGCGGCTGATCCGGCGGGCCGGAGAACAGCAGCTCGCCTTTACGGACAAGCAGGTCCTGGCCGTAGGCGCGGAATCGGCCGTCAGGAATATTGATTTGACCATTCAGCCCTAGTCCCTGCTTATCCTGCGCGACTTTCAAATCGCCGGTCAAACGCGCTTTAAGCCCGAAGGCGTCGATACGCACGTTGTTGCCGACGTGGACCGTCAGATTACTGTTGATGGGAATAGACGCTGTCTGCGGCGTTTCCGGTTGCAGGTCATTATTGAGCATAACCACATCGCTGGAGACGCCGACCGCGCTCTCCGGCAGGTCGTGCACCACAATTCGCGCCCACGGAACGTCCACACGTCCATCCAACGTGAACAGCGAAGGCGTCGCGTCGAAGACTACATCCGGCGAAACATCCAGGCGCACCATCGGCGGAACGGTAATCCGCACCCGGCTGCCTTTCGCCGTCACCCGCGCGCGCCAGTTGTCAATCTGACTCCAGTCGGCGTTGCCGTTCAGGTTAATTTGCCCTTGTTGTGTTCGCACGATACCGGCGAGCGTCGAACGCGTACCGCTAAAGTTCATGGTGAGCTGGCTCGGCTGCATCTCAAACGGCATAAAGTTACCGTCAATATCCAGCGCGCTAAGCTGCAACTGACCAAACAACTGCGGGCTTTGCACATCGCCGCCCAGACGTAGCCTGGCGTTTAACATTCCCGCCGCTTTTTCGCCGCGCGAAAAGACAGGGTTGACCATCGCCAGATTGAGATTGCGCATGTTGACGTTACCGCCGAGATTGCGCCGCCCCTGAGGATCGGTTACCTGCACCTGGCCATCGAATTGACCATTGTTCGTCAGGCGAATCAGCCATCCCAGCTCGGCGCGATTATTGTGCAGATCGGCGCTGAGGTTCAGCGTCTCAAACGCGACCGGTAACGGCGCGTCATTGACGGTCTGCGTGACCTTCACATTACGACCGGAAAGCGTGACCCTCCCCTGCGGCAATCCCTCCTGGGTGGTGTCCCACGACACATCCGCTTTCCCGCTAAAGATCCCACTGGCCTGAGTGGTATCAGGCATAAATGGCTTCAGCATCGCCAGATCAAAGCGGTTGAGATTGACCACCGCCCGTCCTGCGGCGCCCGCATCAATGGTTTGCGGGATGCACAGCTCGGCGTTCGGGTTCAGCCAACAATGTGGCCCGATACTGATTTTCTGTTCTTTATTACGGTAGTCCAGCGCAATCGCGCGGGTCAACGACCATGGCCCCACTGGCGTCTGGAAACGGGTGTCGCTTAACGTCCCTTTCCAGCGCGCCGCCTCGCGATCAAAACTGCCTGTCAGGGAGAGTTGACCGGATACCGGTTCTCCCTGAACACGGAGCTGTAGCTGATGCTGCTTCTCGCTGCCTTTGGCGTCAAGCGTCACCAGATTGATGTTAACGTCGGGTTGCGAAATCCGCTCTACGCGAACGTTGAGATGGCCCGCTATTTGATCGGTGGATTTAATATCGCCCTCAATGCGCGCCTGGGCGACAGATAGCTCCTGCCAGCGCAAGCCGCGGGCGGTAATATCCACCAACAGCTGCGGCGCTTCTACCGTACCGCGGACTTTAACGATTCCTTTTGCCATGCCGCCCAGTCCTGGCAGCGCATTATCCAGCCCTGGCGCATCGATGGCGGCGTCAAGATTCAGCTCCTTAACGCCAAGCTCGCCTTTTATATCGGCGCTGTTTGGGCCCAGCGCAAGGTGCAGCCCCGGGATCGTCCACTGCATGTAGCTGTTGCCCTTTAGCGTCCCGTTGACGTTAACGCTGTTCTGCTTCACATTGCCGGTCAGCTTGAGCTCCGGAACATCCATCTGCCAGGTACCGCCGTAGAGGCTGCCTTTGGTTTTCATGACGCCGTTAAGCTTCGCGGGCCAGTCCGGGATCTCTTTAGCGGTATTGATGCCATTCAGCGTCAGTTCGCCACGCCAGCTAATCGCCTGCTGCCAGTCCACCAGCGCTTTCAGTTCGGTTTTTCCCTCCAGAGCGGCGATGGTGAGTTTATCGAGATTAATCTGCCGCTCATTCCCTTTAGCATCCAGCGTGATGGTCGCCGGCGGAATATCTTGTCCTTTCACGGCGGTTCGCATCGACAACGTATAGTCGGTCATCTTACCGCTCAGTTTGAGCTTCAGATCGTCAGCCTGAAACTGGGTATCACCCGTCAATGGCCAGGCAATGCGTTGGCTGACGACTTCAAGATTGAGCGGTAAACCGGCCTCCGCCAGCCGCGTCTGGGCGCGAAGCGCGACATCCATCGGCCCGGAAAGGTTCACCCCGACCTCCAGTTGTTCGCGTAACGCGCCGCCGACCTTGAGTTTTATCTTTTCACCCTTTAGCGGATCGATATTCAGCGTACTGTTGAGCGTAATATCAACCGGCCAGTTATTGGCGAGCTGCGCCGTACCGGAGGCTTTCACCGTGCCCTGGTTGGCGTCGATATCCAGAGTATCCAGCTTCATATTACCGTCGATACTGCTGACTTTAAGCAGCATCGTGCGCACCGTCAGATCGGTATCGCCGGTGATGCGTAGCTGCTCGCCGCGAAATGACTCGATATTCAGATTGAGCGGCAGGTGAACATCGGTCATCTCCGGCATTACTGGTTTTGCAAACAGATCTTTTAGCGTTTCGCCAAGCGGCTTTTCATCCGGTTGAGGTTTCTCGATTTTGGGTTCAACCACCTCTTCCTGCGCCACGTCAGCGACCTTCGGCAGCGCGATCAGCAATCCCTGAAGCCGCGTCGGTTTCAGGGTCAGGTTTTTCTCCTGCCATGCCAGCCCGGAGGTAAAATCCAGCACCGAAACGGTAGTGTCATCAATCTTGATATTGATGTTATTCAACGCCACGCGCGACAGCGTGATGGGCCAGGGCGTGGAGAGGTTCAGCGGTCCGCTTTCTTCCTCTTCTTGCGCCGGTTCGGAAGGCGGCATTTTTTTGCTGTCGATAGCGACATTAATGTCTTTTAGCGCCAGATCATTGACGCACAGGCTACTGCGCCACAGGCAATCAAGCCCGACGGCCAGATGAATTTCGCCCGCATTTACCGCAACGCCCGGCTGCTCATAGCGGATATTTTTTAACGATAAGTCCCGCCAGCCGCCGGTGACCTGCCCAATCTCCAGCCCCGGCACCCAGCGGTTCGCCGCACTGAATACCAGATGCAGCCCCGTCGTCGTCCCGACCAGAAACGCAACGCTCGCCAGTAACACCACAATGAAAATCAACACGCCGAGGCTTATTTTCTTCCATAAACTCATAATTCAGGCCCCAGACCGATATAAAACTGTAAACCGTGTTCGTCTTTGTCGCCGACCGGTACGGCAAAATCGAGTTTGACAGGCCCAACCGGCGACGCCCAGCGCACGCCGACCCCGGTCCCGGTTTTGAAATCGCTACGGCGAATATCACTCACCGCCTCGCCGCTATCGACAAACACCGCCCCCCACCATTTGCCGGTGACGTTATACTGGTACTCCAGCGATCCGGTTGCCAGTTTTGAGGCGCCTTTAAGATTGCCGTCGCTGTCTTTAGGCGAAATAGATTTGTATTTATAGCCGCGAATACTGCGGTCGCCCCCGGCGAAGAAACGTAAATCCGGCGGAACTTTGTCGAAATCACCGGTTTCTATCCAGCCCAAATTGGCGCGCATCACAAAACGGTGGCGATCGTACAAAGTCCGAATCCAGACGTTTTGCGCCTGCAGCACGGAGAAATCCACGTCGGAGCCCCAGGCCGTATTCGAATAGTCTACTGAATAGCGCTGCGAATCGCCCCAGGTTGGCATCAGTCCCCCTCGCGAGCGGGTTCGGCTGATCATCACGCCCGGGTAGAACAGCATGGTGGTATTGGTGACGTTCCCCTGGGTAAAGTGGTCGAAACTCCAGCGCAGGTTAATCGCCCGCTGCCAACCGCTGGAAAGGTCCCAGTAACGCGACACGGCAAGCGTGGTCGAGTCCTGCTCCGTATCATTCAAATCGGTACGTTTAAAACCGCCCTGTACCAGATAGTATTGCTCCAGCGGGTTTTTCAGCAGCGGCATTTTATAACTAAAATCCAGCACCTGTTCCGGCGCAGATATACTGGTGCTGGTGGTCAGGCTATGACCGTAAGAGTTCATCCACGGTTTTTTCCACGACGCTTTCACGCGCGGCCCGACGTCGGTGGAGTACCCCACCCCGGTTTCAATCGTATTTTCGGTTCGCGGCGATACCACGCCTTTTAACGGCAGAATTTTTGTTTTACGCGATTTCTCAAATTCCGGCGCCACCACGACAGAATTAAACCATCCGGTAGCGGAAAGTCGGCGGTTTAGTTCCGCCAAATCTTTCGACTCGTACTCATCGCCCTCTTTAAACGGCAACAGATTTTGTAAATATTCATCACGAATCTGCGAACCTTCGAAGGTGACAGGTCCGAAGCGATAGCGCTCACCGCTATCATAATCAATATCCCAAAACGCCTGATGACGGCCCAGAGCAATTCCCAACTGACTTTTAACGAATTCGCTGTCGAAATAGCCTTTACGTAGCGACACGCTGGTTAACGACTTCTTAAAATTGTCATAGTCTCCCTGGTTCAGCACCGTGCCGATTGCCGGACGCGTTTTCAGTAAGGCCAGATAATCTTTGTCCGTACGCGCGCCGCCGCGTAAAATGACTTCTGTACCGCCAATCAACACTGGCTGGCCAGGCGTAACCCTGGCGATTAATACCTGCCGTCCTTTCGCAGGCGGTGGAAGCAGGTCGAATTTGATAGTGGGTTCGTAATAGCCTAACGCTTTAAGCCCTTCGCGAATCGCATCATCAACTCGGGCGCGAAAGCGCCGATCCGGCGTCACCTCATCGCTCTGAATCGTAGAGAGCTGTGCGCGAACGTTTTTTTCCAGCTCTCCGGATAGCCCTTCGACTTTCAGACGAACATTTGCGGCTACCGCAGAACTGCTCAGGCACAGTAAGCTAACCCAACATAACTGACGGATATGTGGCACATTTTCTCCTGAATATCCCCTATTCCCACCCCTGGAAAAAATCACACTACCGCTCCGCGGCTTAACATAAAATCAACAATTTCGATTGAAAAGCAGACGACTGCCCAAATATTTCTTATGGTTAAATCCAGATACATTAATGTTGTTATTGTGTGCAAAGATGCGTCTCGTTACAACCTTAACGCCAATTAACGCTTTCGGGAGAATAGCTCATGAGTTTATTTGATAAAAAACATCTGGTTACTCAAGCAGATGCGTTACCAGGACGCAACACCCCGATGCCGATCGCCACTCTGCATGCGGTAAATGAACACTCTATGACCAATGTCCCTGCCGGGATGGAGATCGCCTACTTCGCTATGGGCTGTTTCTGGGGCGTAGAACGTTTATTCTGGCAATTGCCCGGCGTATATAGCACCGCGGCAGGGTATGCAGGCGGTTACACGCCTAATCCAACCTACCGGGAAGTCTGCTCCGGGCAGACCGGCCATGCCGAAGCAGTACGGATAGTGTACGATCCTGCCGTTATCCGTTATGAGCAGCTTTTACAGACCTTCTGGGAAAATCACGATCCGACGCAGGGGATGCAACAGGGTAACGATCACGGTACGCAATACCGTTCTGCGATTTATCCCTTAACGCCGGAACAGAATGCCGCCGCTCACGCCAGTCGCGAGCGCTTTCAGTCGGCAATGACCGCCGCCGGAGACCATCGCCCTATTACCACGGAAATCGCCCATGCGACGCCGTTTTACTACGCCGAGGATGAACACCAACAGTATCTGCACAAAAATCCATACGGTTACTGCGGGATTGGCGGGATCGGCGTTTGCCTGCCGCCTGACGCGTGACGACGCAGGCGTAGGGGGAACTTGTCGGAGTTGAAAATGAACCCTCTGGCGACTTTACAGTAGCTTACGCTATACTAGCCCTGAACTTATCGGCTCACTGCTACGAGCCGGTTTTCATTAAACGTTACCACACGGATTTATAAACTTCCCTTCCGAGGATCTGGCGTTTCGCCGGATAAGATATGTTAAACAGTATATTCATTATATTCTGCCTGATCGCTGTAAGTGCGTTCTTCTCCATCTCCGAGATCTCGCTTGCCGCATCACGTAAGATTAAACTTAAGTTATTAGCTGATGAAGGCAGTATCAACGCACAACGCGTATTGAAAATGCAGGAAAATCCCGGCATGTTTTTCACCGTTGTGCAAATTGGCCTGAACGCCGTCGCTATTCTTGGCGGTATCGTCGGCGATGCGGCATTTTCGCCCGCCTTTTCCGCCCTTTTCTCGCACTATATGTCGCCAGAACTCTCCGAGCAGCTGAGCTTTATTCTCTCCTTCTCGCTGGTGACGGGGCTGTTTATCCTGTTCGCGGATTTAACCCCGAAACGCATCGGTATGATTGCGCCAGAAGCTGTGGCTTTGCGTATCATCAACCCGATGCGCTTCTGCCTGTTCGTTTTTCGCCCGCTGGTGTGGCTGTTTAACGGCATGGCAAACAACATCTTCCGCCTGTTCAAAATTCCAATGGTGCGGAAAGACGACATTACTTCTGATGATATTTACGCAGTGGTGGAAGCCGGCGCGCTGGCGGGCGTCTTGCGCAAGCAAGAGCACGAACTAATTGAAAATGTGTTTGAACTTGAATCCCGCACCGTACCGTCTTCTATGACATCGCGCGAAAGTATCATCTGGTTTGATCTGCACGAAGACGAACAAAGCCTGAAGAAAAAGGTCGCCGAACATCCGCACTCAAAATTTTTGGTGTGTAATGAAGATATCGACCACATCATTGGCTATGTAGACTCCAAAGATCTGCTGAATCGCGTGCTGGCGAACCAAAGTATGGCGCTGAATAGCGGCGTGCAAATTCGCAATACCTTGATTGTGCCGGATACGCTGACCCTTTCTGAGGCGCTGGAAAGTTTCAAAACGGCGGGTGAGGATTTCGCGGTCATTATGAATGAATACGCGCTGGTCGTCGGTATCATTACGCTGAACGATGTGATGACCACGCTAATGGGTGACCTGGTCGGCCAGGGACTGGAAGAGCAAATTGTGGCGCGCGATGAAAATTCCTGGCTGGTTGACGGCGGCACGCCGATTGACGACGTCATGCGCGTACTGGATATCGATGAGTTTCCGCAATCCGGCAACTATGAAACCATTGGCGGCTTTATGATGTTTATGCTGCGCAAGATCCCAAAACGTACTGATTCGGTGAAGTTTTCCGGCTACAAATTTGAAGTGGTGGATATCGACAACTACCGTATCGATCAGTTGCTGGTGACGCGTCTCGACAATAAAAGCAACGTACCGGCACCGAAACTGCCCGATGCAAAAGACAAAGAAGACAGCGCGGCCTGAAATCCGTTTGCCAGAAACATCAACGGCTCCTGATTCAGGAGCCGTTTTTTTTACTTTTTTAACCTACTGCATAGCACTTTTGGTTACGCCATCTCAGTTTGCAGACGCATAACCTGACGGTTAACTTCAGACATCACAGACAAGTGCTGCTTGTCTCTCACTTTTGGGATAAGAATCTTACCCTTATCGAACTCAAAAGCGCCAACATCCTTGATATATAACCGTCCACGGAACAGGATCTTCACGTACTTCGCCACCTGTAGCGGGTTGTAGCGTTGGAAAATTTTCATTGTTGTCTCCTGCAGAGTATTACGCCCTTGCGGTGCCACAATCGGCCCAACAGTTTTAAGGCGCAAATTTTAATGCCATATGACTATAGACCATATCTACGTCGTTTCCAGTGTGCATAAGTATATTTACCTTTTGATTACAGTTATTCAGAATTATCTAAACATCAGCTCATTTTTCTCAGTATATGCCTTCATTTTTCACAGGAAGTGTGCGCCCGCCCGCAAACTGGCATCCCCTTTGCGGGAAAAAGCATCAATCGCACATATGATTAACTATCGGCCCAAAGTGGTCGGATCACCTGCAAAAAAATAAAGAAGGAATGACCATGACCCTACGTAAAATTCTGGCGATGTCGTGTCTGCTACTCCCCATAATGGCTTGTGCGCATAACCTTGAAGTTAACCAACGGGTGCCGCCGGTAGGCATTGCCGACCGTGGCGAACTGACGTTGAATAAAGATGAGTTTAGTTATAAAAACTGGAATAGCGCGCAGCTGGCGGGAAAAGTGCGCGTCCTGCTGCACATTGCGGGTCGAACGTCAGCGAAGGAAAAAAACGCCACGCTGATTGAAGCGATTAAATCCGCCGGGCTTCCGCATGACAGATACCAGACGACCACAATTGTGAACACCGATGATGCGATCCCAGGCTCCGGTATGTTCGTGCGTAGCAGTATAGAAAGTAATAAAAAGCTCTACCCGTGGTCGCAATTTATTGTCGACAGCAATGGCGTGGCGCGTAACGCCTGGCAATTAAAAGAAGAGGGGTCCGCCGTCATCGTGCTTGACAAAGACGGTCGGGTTCAATGGGTGAAAGATGGCGCGTTAACCCAGCAAGAGGTACAGCAGGTGGTCGACCTGCTGCATAAGCTCCTCAGTAAATAGTCACCCGGAAGCCGGGGTTAAGGAACGATTCACGAGGGGTATAGTCCAGCGTTTTTCCCTGCCAGTCGTGAACGTGCGCCCCGGCTGCAACAGCAATGGCATGACCTGCGGCCGTATCCCAGACGCTGGTCGGCCCAAATCTGGGGTAAAGCTGTGCCTGGCCTTCCGCCACAAGGCAGAATTTCAGCGAGGAACCAATAGAGGTTGTCTGATGTTCGCCAAGCTGTTGGAGATATTCGGTGAGTTCATCATCCGTATGCGAACGGCTAATCACCACCAGCGGCGGGCGGGCATCCCGGACCTGAATCTGCTTACGCACCCCGCACTCCTCTTTCCAGGCCTTACCTTCCGCCGCGTAGTACATCACTTTCAGCACCGGCGCATAGACCACGCCCAACACCGGCTTGCCCTGCTCAATCAGCGCGATATTGACCGTGAATTCGCCATTGCGCTTGATGAACTCCTTGGTGCCGTCGAGCGGATCGACCAGCCAGTAACGCTGCCAGTGCTGGCGCACTTCCCAGGCAGGCGGATCTTCTTCTGAAAGCACCGGAATATCCGGCGTGAGCGTGCGTAACCCTTCGAGAATCACGGTATGTGCGGCGATATCCGCCGCAGTGACTGGAGAATCGTCCTGCTTGCGGGCGTACTCCATCGGTTTGGCTCCATCATAAACCTGCATAATGGCATCGCCCGCGTTCCGTGCAAGCTGGCATACTTGTTCTAACATTCTCCACCTCTTTATGACAGGGGCGTTAACTCGTTGTTTTACTTATACCCGATCGTTAAGGGTTCCGCCAACTGTGATACCGTCAGCGGTTTTGATAATACCTTTCATGGCATGATTCACCCTTCTGTGAACACTCGCAAAAAATCGGCCGGATGGAGCGGTTTCGCCTTCTTCTGGCGACGGTCGGAACGATATCGGGTTTCACTGTTTATCATCGCTATTTTTCACTATCCGGCTTTTCTATTGCGTTCTTAAAAGGTGCCTCTGATGATTAAGTTTAGTGCAACGCTTCTGGCTACGCTGATCGCCGCCAGCGTGAATGCGGCCACCGTCGATCTCCGTATCATGGAAACTACTGATTTACATAGCAACATGATGGATTTCGATTATTACAAGGATACCGCAACCGAAAAATTCGGATTGGTACGTACCGCAAGTTTGATTCATGCCGCCCGAAATGAAGTCAAAAACAGCGTGCTGGTGGATAACGGCGACCTGATTCAGGGGAGCCCTCTGGGCGATTATATGGCGGCAAAAGGGCTCAAAAACGGTGATATTCACCCGGTCTATAAAGCGCTCAACACTCTGGATTACGCGGTTGGAAACCTCGGCAACCATGAGTTTAATTATGGTCTGGACTATCTGCATAACGCGCTGGCTGGCGCGAAATTCCCTTATGTTAACGCCAATATTATCGACGTTAAAACCCAAAAGCCGCTCTTTACGCCTTATCTGATTAAAGAGACGAACGTTATTGATAAAGACGGCAACCCGCAAACTCTTAAAATCGGCTATATCGGCTTTGTCCCGCCGCAAATCATGATTTGGGATAAAGCGAACCTGAGCGGCAAAGTTACCGTCAATGACATTACGGAAACCGCCCGGAAATATGTGCCCGAAATGCGCGAGAAAGGCGCAGATATCGTGGTAGTCATTGCTCATTCAGGCCTTTCTGCCGATCCGTACCACAGCATGGCGGAAAACTCGGTTTATTACCTCAGCGAAGTTCCCGGCGTCGACGCGATTATGTTTGGCCACGCTCACGCCGTCTTCCCCGGTAAAGATTTTGCCGACATCAAAGGCGCGGATATCGCCAAAGGTACGCTTAACGGCATTCCTGCGGTAATGCCTGGCATGTGGGGCGACCATCTGGGAGTGGTCGATCTGGCGCTCAATAACGACAGCGGCAAATGGCAGGTTACGCAGGCGAAAGCGGAAGCGCGGCCTATTTACGACGCCGCCGCTAAAAAGTCGCTGGCAGCGGAAGACAGTAAGCTGGTCGGTATTCTGAAAGCCGATCACGATGCCACCCGCGAGTTTGTCAGCAAGCCCATCGGTAAATCCGCCGATAACATGTACAGTTATCTTGCTCTGGTGCAGGACGATCCTACCGTACAGGTGGTGAATAACGCGCAAAAAGCGTATGTGGAACACTTTATTCAGGGCGATCCGGATCTGGCGAAACTGCCGGTGCTGTCCGCCGCCGCGCCGTTTAAAGTTGGCGGGCGTAAGAACGATCCTGCCAGTTTTGTCGAGGTGGAAAAAGGCCAGTTGACCTTCCGTAACGCCGCCGATCTTTATCTCTATCCGAATACGCTGGTGGTGGTGAAAGCCAGCGGCAAGGAGGTAAAAGAGTGGCTGGAATGTTCTGCCGGACAGTTTAATCAAATTGATATTCACAGCAACAAACCGCAATCGTTGATCAATTGGGATGGCTTTCGCACCTATAATTTCGATGTCATTGACGGCGTGAATTATCAAATCGATGTGTCACAGCCCGCCCGCTATGATGGCGAATGTCAGATGGTGAATCCGCAGGCAGAACGTATTAAAAACCTGACCTTTAAGGGTAAGCCTGTCGACCCGAACGCTACGTTCCTGGTCGCCACGAATAACTATCGCGCTTACGGCGGCAAGTTTGCCGGCACGGGCGACAGCCATATCGCCTTTGCGTCTCCGGATGAAAATCGCGCCGTGCTGGCGGCATGGATTGGCGCAGAGTCAAAACGCGCGGGCGAAATCCATCCGGCGGCGGATAATAACTGGCGTCTGGCGCCAATCCACAGCGATACGGCGCTGGATATCCGCTTTGAAACATCGCCAGGCGATAAAGCCGCTGCCTTCATTAAAGCGAAAGGGCAGTATCCGATGAAGAAGGTTGCCGTCGATGATATCGGTTTTGCCATTTATCAGGTGGATTTAAGCAAGTAACGTGTGTCCCGTATGGCGCTGCGTTTATTCGGCCTGACTGGCAGGCCGAATAAAGCGCTAGCCGCCATCTGATAAACGGTCCCGCTGCGCCAATACCTGGGGCAAATTCAGTTCTATCCAGTCCGCCAGCGCGGCGACTTTATCACTCACCTGCTCGCCAAGCGGCGTCAGGCTGTACTCCACATGCGGCGGAACAACTGGATATGACACCCGGTTGAGAAATCCGTCCTGTTCAAGCGCCTGTAACGACTGCGCCAGCATCTTTTCACTCACGCCTCCCATCTTGCGGCGCAGGTCGCTAAAACGGTGTGTACCGTCGCGTAACGCGACCAGAATCAGTACGCCCCAGCGACTGGTGACATGTTTTAACACCTCACGGGACGGGCACTGTTCAGCAAAGAGATTGCCTTCACGCAACTGCCGGGAAAGAGTATGAGCGCGCATTGATACTTACCTTTTTGTACGTACTTACTAAAAGTAAGTTTAGGTGGTAGCGTAATAAAACACAAGACCAACACTGAGGAGTTCACCATGATTGCTATCACTGGCGCAACAGGCCAACTGGGCCAACACGTTATTGAAAACCTGCTAAAAACGACGCCCGCCAGTCACCTCATCGCGATCGTCCGTAACCCGAAAAAAGCCGCCCCGCTCAGTCAGCGCGGGATTGCCGTTCGCCAGGCGGATTACGCTAACGAAGCCGCGCTGACCACCGCCTTACAGGGCGTTGATAAACTGCTGCTTATATCATCCAGCGAAGTGGGACAACGCACCGCGCAGCACCGCAACGTTATTCAGGCCGCCATTGCCGCGAAGGTGAAATTCATCGCCTATACCAGCCTGCTACATGCGGATAAATCGCCGCTGGCGCTCACCGATGAACATATTGAAACGGAAAAGATGCTGGCTGAGTCAGGTATTCCTCACACGCTATTACGTAACGGCTGGTATACGGAAAACTACCTGGCGAGCGTCCCTGCCGCGCTGAAACATGGCGTCTTTATTGGCGCGGCGGGAGAAGGGAAAATCGCCTCCGCAATGCGCGCTGACTATGCCGCCGCCGCCGCGCGCGTCATCCGTGAAGAGGGTCACGCCGGGAATGTCTACGAGCTGGCGGGTGATGGCGCCTGGACATTACGCCAGTTGGCGGATGAACTTACTCATCAGAGCGGAAAAAAAATCGTCTACCAGAACCTGAGCGAAGTCGATTTTGCCGCCGCGCTGAAAGGCGCAGGCCTGCCTGACGGACTGGCGGATATGTTGGCCAATTCTGACGCTGGCGCGGCGAAAGGCGGCCTGTTTGATGACAGCCATACGCTGCGTAAACTCATCGGTCGCCCGACGACGAGGCTCACAGAAAGCCTTCGCTCCGTACTGTAAGTGTTAAAATTTAGTTAATTTATGTAGCATCCTCATAGACCTTCTCTGATAATGGCAGAACGGTTTATGAGGAGAATCTGATGATTAGCGGCGTGCTATACGCCCTGCTGGCAGGGCTAATGTGGGGATTGATTTTCGTCGGCCCGTTAATCGTGCCGGATTACCCGGCCCTCTTACAGTCAATGGGGCGCTATCTGGCGCTGGGGCTGATTGCCCTGCCGATTGCCTGGTTAGGCCGCACGCGGTTACGCCAGTTGACGCGCAAAGACTGGTTCACCGCCCTGTCGCTGACTCTGATGGGCAATGTAATCTATTACGCCTGCCTCGCCAGCGCCATTCAGCGAACCGGCGCGCCGGTGTCGACGATGATCATCGGGACATTGCCGGTCGTCATTCCGCTTTTCGCTAACATTCTCTATAGCCAACGAGACGGCAGATTATCCTGGCGGCGTTTAGCGCCCGCGCTGGCGCTTATCGGTTTTGGCCTGCTGTGCGTCAATATTGCTGAACTTAGCCAGGGATTGTCCGATGTTAGCGGCTGGCGCTATGGTTCAGGCATTGTGCTGGCGCTGATTTCCGTAGCGTGCTGGGCATGGTATGCGCTGCGCAACGCCCGCTGGCTGCGGGAAAATCCCGACAAACATCCCATGATGTGGGCAACGGCGCAGGCGCTGGTTACGCTGCCGGTCTCGTTAATCGGCTATGCGGCGGTCTGTCTGTGGCTGAGTATCCAGAAACCGCTGTTTACCCTGCCCTTTGGCCCGCATCCCGCGCTGTTTATCGGTCTGATGATCGCCATCGCGGTGCTGTGTTCCTGGGTGGGCGCGCTGTGCTGGAATATCGCCAGCCAAAAATTGCCAACCGTTATTTTAGGGCCGCTGATTGTTTTTGAGACGCTGGCGGGACTGCTCTATACCTTCATTCTGCGCCAGGAAATCCCGCCATTCCTGACGTTAAGCGGCATTGCGCTCCTGGTAGCGGGCGTGGTCATTGCCGTGAGAGCGAAACCGGAAAAAGCGACCGTCGTTCCGGTCACGGAACGCTAATTTCATACTCGCTTAAATTATACGCACCCCGAAAGAGTTATAGCCTCGCCTTAAAGATGCATTTAAAATACAACTTATATTATTGCAAATGAGGTAACGGCTATGGCTTATCGCGATCAACCTTTAGGCGAACTGGCGCTCTCTATTCCCCGCGCATCGGCGCTGTTTCGCCAGTACGATATGGATTACTGCTGCGGCGGAAAACAGACGCTGGCGCGCGCCGCCGCGCGTCACGACGTCGATATTGACATTATTGAAGCGCAACTCGCGCAGTTGGCTGAACAGCCCATCGAAAAAGACTGGCGCGCCGTTCCGCTGGCGGACATTATTGACCATATCGTGGTGCGCTATCATGACCGACACCGCGAACAACTGCCGGAGCTTATCCTGCAGGCAACCAAAGTGGAACGCGTCCACGCGGATAAGCCAAACGTCCCACGCGGCCTGACAAAATATCTCACTGCGCTGCATGAAGAGCTTTCCAGCCATATGATGAAAGAAGAACAGATCCTGTTCCCAATGATCAAACAGGGTATGGGTCGCCAGGCAACGGGCCCGATAAGCGTAATGGAAAGCGAGCATGACGAGGCGGGAGAGCTGGTAGACGTCATCAAACACGTCACCCAAAATGTAACGCCGCCGCCAGAAGCCTGTACCACCTGGAAAGCGATGTATAACGGCATTAATGAGATGATTGATGATCTGATGGAGCACATCAGCCTGGAGAATAACGTGCTGTTCCCACGCGCGCTGGCCGGGGAATAATCACCAGCCGGGCATTTTGCCGGATGGCGGCTGTAAACTGCGCCTTATCCGGCCTACAAATCAACGCTACGCTGTAAGCCCGGTAAGCGCCAGCGCCACCGGGCAAAACAATTAACGCATTCCCGCCATCCGTTTCTTACCTATCAACAGCCAGCCCAGACCCAACGCGATAAACCACAGCGGCGTCACGATCAGCGCCTGGCGCGTATCGTCTTCCAGCGTCAGTAATACCAGCACGAACGCAAAGAACGCCATACAGACCCAGCACATCAGCTTACCGAGTGGCATCTTATAGATGGATTTTTCATGCAGGTGGGGACGCTTTTTGCGGTACACCAGGTATGAACACAGAATGATGGTCCAGACAAACATAAACAGGATAGCCGAAACCGTAGTGATCATGGTGAATGCGCCAATCACGCTCGGGTTGACCATCAGCATAACCACGCCGCCCAGCAGGCAGATACAGGAGAAGGTCAGGCCTTTCGCCGGTACCGCGCGTTTCGATAGCTTAGCGAACGCTTTTGGCGCCACGCCTTCTTGCGCCAGGCCAAACAGCATACGGCTGGTCGAGAAGACGCCGCTGTTGGCGGAAGACGCCGCCGAGGTCAGCACGACAAAGTTGATCACGCTCGCGGCGGCAGGCAGACCCACCAGTACAAACAGCTCAACAAACGGGCTCTTATCCGGCACCACGGAACTCCACGGCGTCACCGACATAATGACAATCAGCGCAAAGACGTAGAACATGATGATACGGATCGGTATTGAGTTAATCGCGCGCGGCAGCGATTTTTCCGGATCTTTAGTTTCAGCGGCGGTAGTACCGACCAGCTCAATGCCCACGAAGGCGAACACCGCAATCTGGAAACCAGCAAAGAACCCGCTAATACCTTTCGGGAACCAGCCGCCGTCATTCCACAGATGCGCGAAAGAGGCTTCAACGCCGGTCGGCGATTTAAAGTGCATCGCAATCATCACCAGCCCGACCACAATCAACGCCACGATGGCGACGATTTTGACCATAGCAAACCAAAATTCCATTTCACCAAACATTTTAACGGTGGCGAGGTTGAGGCTTAGCAGCAGGATCACTACCGCCAGCGAGGCGACCCAATCGGAAAGGCCGGGAAACCAGAACTGCGCGTAGGCGGTAATCGCCACCACGTCAGCCATACCGGTCACCACCCAGCAAAACCAGTACGTCCAGCCGGTGAAATATCCCGCCCAGGGGCCAAGCAGGTCGGACGCAAAATCGCTAAACGATTTATATTCCAGATTCGAGAGCAGCAATTCCCCCATGGCGCGCATCACGAAAAAAAGCATAAAACCGATGATCATATATACAAAAATGATCGACGGTCCGGCGAGACTGATCGTTTTACCCGATCCCATAAACAGACCGGTACCAATAGCGCCGCCAATAGCGATAAGCTGTATATGACGGTTTGTAAGATTGCGCCGTAGCGACTGTTCAGCCGGAGCCTGTTCGTCGGCTGCGACTTTTACCTGATCTACCATGTTTTTCTTCCTGTACCTGTCTGTGTTGTGCGGGCTCTACGGCCTTTGGTCTATGATACGACGATCCTGTTATCAGGACTCATCGATATTAGGTAAGAATCGGCGGGATGAATACTCAGATTCAAATACAATGTTAATTTTATGTTTAAAATGAGTGTTATATCACTTTGATAATGCGAATTAGCTCACAAAAATACACGTAACGACGCCATTTGCAAAATAAAATATTGGCATCTGCTGAAGTCAGGGTTGCCGGATAAGGCGTTTACGCCATCATCCGGCAAACCCGGGGCGCTTACAGAATTTCCAGCAGTTCCACCTCAAACACCAGGGTGCTGAATGGCGGAATAGATGCCCCGGCCCCACGCTCGCCATAGGCCAGCTCCTGTGGGATAGTCAGTTCCCATTTGGAACCTACCGGCATCAGAGTCAGCGCTTCAATCCAGCCGGCGATCACGCCATTTACCGGGAATTCAGCCGGTTCGCCGCGCGCGACGGAGCTGTCAAATACGGTGCCATCAATAAGCTTACCGGTGTAATGCACGCGTACGCGGTCGGTACGCGCCGGAATCGCGCCTTCACCATGCGTCAGAACGCGGAACTGTAAACCAGATTCAGTACTGTTCACACCGTCTTTTTCGCGGTTTTCTTCCAGGTATTTCACGCCTTCGGCCGCCATCGCTTTGAAACGCTCACGACGCACCGCGTCCGCACGCTCATGAATTTCACGCAGCGCACGATGCACCACATCAACAGGAACCGCCGGGTGTTTACCTTCCAGCGCATCAGCAATGCCTGCAACCAGCGCTTCAGGCAACAGCCCTTCAAGACCGGATTCGCTGAGCTGCTGCCCTACCTGCAAACCAATGCCGTAGCTCGCTTGCGCTTCAATAGTGTCAAAAGTCGGGGTGGCCATTATTTTTCCTTCATTGGATATCAAAAAAGTAGCGGGCAGCATAACAGCCACGCTTCTTCTGGTAAAACTTTGTCTCAGGGAGGATGACAAATCGCAGGGAAAAAGAAACAATAGATTATCCGTATTGATGTCACGAAAGCGGATAGCACTACCAGTATCATAGCGTTAGCCATCTATACTCTATGATTAAGGAACGAGATGCGGAGCAGGAGGTAAACCATGCCCGGGCGCTTTGAATTAAAACCAACCCTGGCGAAAATCTGGCACGCGCCGGATAATTTTCGCATCATGGAGCCGCTGCCGCCTATGCATCGTCGTGGCATTATCATTGCCGCTATCGTGCTGGTGATCGGTTTCCTGCTGCCCGCCAGCGAGACCAGCGACTCACCTGTCGTCACGCGGGAAGCGCAATTGGATCTGCAATCGCAATCACAGCCGCCGACGGAGGCCCAGCTTCAGGCGCAGCTGGTCGCGCCGCAAAACGATCCGGATCAGGTGGCGCCCGTTGCGCCGGAACCTATCCAGGAAGGCCAGCCGGAAGAACAAAACCAGCCGCAAACGCAGCCTTTCCAGCAGGATAGCGGCATCGGTCAACAGTGGCGCTCGTACCGGGTAGAGTCTGGTAAAACTCTGGCGCAACTGTTCCGTGACCACGGGCTGCCCCCGACAGACGTTTATGCAATGGCGCAGGTAGAAGGCGCTGGCAAACCGCTGAGTAACCTCAAAAATGGTCAAATGATTAAAATTCGCCAGAATGCCAGCGGGGTGGTGACAGGTTTAACGATAGATGGCGATAACGGTCAACAGGTGCTGTTTACGCGTCAGCCTGACGGCAGTTTTATTCGCGCACAGTAACGTCGGCTGCGCCTTACCCCGCCTGTACCCTATTCGTTCAGGTGAAGCATTACCGCTTCACCTTATTCACCCACCAAATCCCCGAACATACCAGCACCAGCGCAATCATGTATTTCCACTCCAGAATATTCTCGCCGAGAAAAATAGCCGAAAGGGCCGCGCCGGAAACCGGGATCAGAAAGTTAAACGGCGCAATCATCCCCACGCGGTTATATTTGAGTAAAATGCTCCATAGCGCAAAAGCGACCGACGAGAGTAACGTCAGGTAGACTAAAATCGCCACCGACGAGAAGCCATGTATCGTCAGCGTACCGCCAAAAGCGTAACCGCCAATGACCAGTACCAGACCGCCAATCCCCAATTGATAGCCAGTCATGACCATCGGATCGACCGTCTGCGAGAGACGTTTGCCATACAATGTGGCCGCAGAAAGAATAAACGCCGCCAGCACCACGGAGCCTTCTCCCGGCAGATTAAAGCTGAAATCCAGGCCGTTGCTGACGTTCACCGCCATGACGCCCGCAAAGCCCAGAATACAGCCGAGCGTTTTGTTGTAGCTCAATCGGTCGTTCTGATAAATAAAGTGCGCCAGCAATACGCTGAAGAATGTGCCTGTCGCGTTCATGATTGAGCCTTTCACGCCGGAGGTGAACGCAAGGCCGATATAGAAAAAGAGATATTGCAGCGACGTCTGAGTCAGCCCCAGTAACGTTAACTGAGCAAACTGGCGCGGACGAAACCGACCAATCGGTTTACGCTGAAGCAGCGCGAACAGTAGCAGCAACCCACCCGCAAACAAAAAACGATAACCAGCAAAAACAATTTTAGAAGGGATATCGTCGGTGGCTATCTGAAAGAGGTCATAACCGCTTTTGATGGCTGGATAAGCGCTGCCCCATAGCAGGCAACAAAATGCGGCACACACATAAACGACGTTTTTGCGGGCAAACGGGGAGGCCTGGCGTTGGGTATCCATTCTTTCACCAAGAAATTAAAATAATGTTTTATTTTTGATTATCGCGAAAAGAGGGGGAGATAGCCAGTCGAAAAGCGATGGGGTTAAAAAAGCAAAACGTCGGCGCTGGGCCGACGTTTCGTTGCTAGCAAAAACGAGAATGCCTGATTACTCAGCAACCACGTTGATGATAACTTTTGCGAATACTTCGCTGTGAACCTGGAAGTTCACTTCGTGTTCGCCAGTGGTACGCAGAACGCCGTTCGGCAGACGAACTTCGCTCTTAGCCACGTCAACGCCAGCCGCAGTCACAGCGTCAGCGATGTCGCGAGTACCGATGGAACCGAACAGTTTACCTTCGTCGCCTGCTTTAGACGCGATAGTAACGGTTTCCAGGGCGTTGATTTTCTCTGCGCGTGCATTTGCAGCAGCCAGAACGTCAGCCAGTTTAGCTTCCAGTTCAGCGCGACGTGCTTCGAAGTATTCAACGTTTTTCTTGGTAGCCGGAACAGCTTTACCCTTTGGTACCAGGAAGTTACGAGCATAGCCCGCTTTAACGTTAACCTGATCACCCAGGCTACCCAGGTTTGCTACTTTATCAAGCAGAATAACTTGCATTACCTTATCCTCTCAAAGTCGTATTAATGGACCGTGACCGATTACTGATGGCGATCAGTGTACGGCAGCAGAGACAGGTAGCGAGCGCGTTTGATAGCGCGAGCCAGCTGACGCTGGTATTTTGCACGGGTACCGGTGATACGGCTTGGGACAATCTTACCGCTTTCGGTGATGTAGTTTTTCAGCGTAGCGATATCTTTATAGTCGATCTCTTGAACGCCTTCCGCGGTGAAACGGCAGAACTTGCGACGACGGAAATAACGTGCCATATGGCTAGTCTCCAGAATCTATCAATTCAATCTGCTCGGCATGCAGAACCATTTTGCTCAGACCGTTCTTTGCCTTGTGGCAAGAAATAAACCCCTGAACGGTTATGCGGCTGCCGACCGTTATACTGTGAGTAATGGCCTGGTTTTCGTGTCCGCTAACAATAACGGGCATTTGGCACCACGCCTGCCGGTGAAAGCCGGCTTCCTCTTGCACAGAACGATGCTCAAGCACGAACTGGCAATGCGGAATTCCTGATGGACTGACCTTTCGAAGGGGGGCCCTGCACACGGTGCCGGACAACGCCAGACGGTTGGTCATCAGAAATTACTCTTCAGAATCCCCAGCTTCAGCATCATCTGCGGTTTCGTTAGCGAAATCATCGCGACGCTCACGGCGCTCGTCTTTCGCTTTAACCATCGGAGAGGCTTCGGTAACAGCGTGCTTAGTACGCATAACCATGCTGCGGATAACGGCATCGTTGAAGCGGAAGGTAGTTTCCAGCTCATCGATCACTTCCTGCGGCGCTTCAACGTTCATCAGAACGTAGTGCGCTTTGTGCAGCTTGTTGATCGGGTAAGCCAGCTGACGGCGGCCCCAGTCTTCCAGACGGTGGATCTTGCCTTCTGCGCCAGTGATGGCAGCAGAGTAACGCTCGATCATGCCCGGAACCTGTTCGCTCTGGTCAGGATGGACCATAAAAACGATTTCGTAATGACGCATCGAATTGCTCCTTACGGATTATTCAGCCTCCTGTCTGGGTCAGCCGCAGCCCATGGAGGCAAGGAACGTGTTAAAGGTCGGCTGAAAAATGACGCGTTATAATACTGGCGCCTGCGGGCAAACTCAAGGTGATTGTACAATTATTTATCGTGCCGAACGTAACGCCTGTCCCGTCGCATTTTGCTGCTGAGATATTAACTTCATATCGCATGCCACTATAAACAGCCTGTTGCGGCAGAGAAATTGACACTGTGGTCAGCGCACTTTTTTGCCACACAGGATTTCTTAAACATGGCGGCATACATCAATGGGTTGTTAATCAGGTAAAAAGCGACAATGCGATAATTTTTTGAACAACAGCATCAGAAAAGGTCGCCATCTCTGCGGCGGGTTATGGTTAAAATTAAACCAGAAGCGATTCACTAAAGGGGGATATCGCCAACCAGACCGCGCTGCTGAGGAGGTACTCTATGCGAGCCCGGATAATGTTATTTCTGGCTGCGCTTTTGCCTGGCATAACGGCAACGGCAGCCATCGAGTTAAATAATCATCAGGCCAGAAATATGGATGATGTGCGCAGCTTAGGCGTGATCTACATCAACCACAACTTCGCCACGGAAAGTGAAGCCAATCTGGCGCTGAATGAAGAGGCCGACGTGCGAAACGCAATGTATTATCACGTCATACTTATCCGGGAACCGGGTAGCAACGGCAATATACACGCCAGCGCGAATATTTATCGCTAGCATCAGGAAAACCAACGAAAAAGCCATAGTTGATTTGCCCCCTGAGCAGGGGGCTTTTTTCGCGGAAAGATGGCTCCGGAATTAGACCTGTGACATCCCGATAATATTCACATTCCGGAGCTCATACTTCACTTCTGCCCGTAATACGCATTCGGGCCATGCTTACGCATGAAGTGTTTATTCATCAGATAATCGTCGATGGGATTCAGCGCCGGGTTAATACCGCGCGCAATCCACGCCATTCGCGCCACTTCCTCCATGACCACCGCGTTATGTACCGCATCGTGCGCATCTTTCCCCCAGGCGAACGGCCCGTGTTGATACACGACAATGCCTGGCGTATGCAGCGGTTCCACCTCGCCCAGCGTTTCGATGATCACCTTGCCGGTGTTCAGCTCGTACTCGCCCTGCACTTCTTCTTCGCTTAACGCTCTGGTACAAGGAATATCGCCAAAGAAATAGTCCGCGTGCGTGGTGCCGAGCGCTGGAATAGCCATCCCCGCCTGCGCCCATGCCGTGGCGTGGGTGGAGTGGGTATGAACGACGCCGCCAAGCGACGGATAGCGTTGATACAGCGCCAGATGGGTAGCGGTATCGGAAGAAGGACGATAACGTCCCTCCACCACTTTGCCATCCATATCCACCACCACCATGTCATCTACCTTCATGGTTTCATAGGCGACACCGCTTGGCTTAATCACCACCAGCCCGCGTTCGCGATCGATAGCGCTGACGTTGCCCCAGGTAAAGGTCACCAGCCCATAACGGGGCAAATCCATGTTAGCGTCAAATACCTGCTGCTTGAGCTTTTGCATTATGCCGCCTCCACCAGACCGGCGCTGGCCATGCGCGCTTTCACCCAGTCACGCGCTTTCGCTACCTCTGCCGCCGGGTTCTCTGCTGTTTCGCTCCACATCTCAATCAGATAGGGCCCGCAATAGCCACTCTGTTTGAGCGTTGCAAAACAACTCTCGAAATCCACCACGCCTTCGCCAAACGGCACATTTTTGAACACGCCGGGTTTAGTATCTTTGACGTGTACCGCGACGATATGCCCGATTCCCGCCTGTAGCTCCATCTGTACGTCGTTATCCCAGGCAGACAGATTGCCGATATCCGGATAGAGCTGGAACCACGGGTTATTGAGGTAGTGAGCATAGCCCAGCGCTTTACTGATGGAATTCATCAGCGGGTAGTCCATGATCTCCATCGCCAGCGTCACCTGGGCGCGGCTGGCCATATCAACGCTCTCTTTTAACCCATCGCGGAAGCGGCAACGCGTTTCGTCGTTGGCCTGCTGATAGTAAACGTCGTACCCCGCCAGTTGAATGACGCGAATCCCGACGTCCTGCGCAAACTGAATCGCTTTACGCATAATCTCCAGCCCCTGCGCCCGTACCGCGTCATCTTCGCTACCGAGCGGAAAACGACGATGCGCGCTCAGACACATGGACGGCACACGCACGCCGGTTTCAGCAACCGCGCTCACCAGCGCCAGGCGCTGCTCGCGACTCCAGTCGAGCCGCGCCAGTCGGGCGTCGGTCTCGTCCACCGACATTTCAACGAAGTCAAAACCCAGCGTTTTCGCCAGCCGCAGGCGCTCCAGCCAGCACTCCCCGGCAGGGAGCGCTTTTTCATAGATGCCGAGCGGAATTTGTTTCGACAGCATAGCCGCTCCTTAGCCCCACAGTTGGGCAATGGAGCGTTTGAACTGCCGTGCGGCTTCTACCGGCGATTCGGCATCGCGAATGCTGCGCCCCGCGATAAAGACATGGATCGGAATGCCTTTGAACAGAGGCAGGTCTTCCAGCGCCAGTCCGCCGGTCACGGTCACTTTAAAGCCCATATCGGACAGCCGTTTAATCGCGGTAATATCCGCTTCACCCCACGCCACGCCTGCGGCCTGCGCGTCACGGCTGCGGTGATAAACCACCTGCTGAATACCCGCATCACGCCACTGCTGCGCCTGTTCCCAGGTCCAGTAACCGGTCAGTTCGATCTGCACGTCGCCGTTGAACTCTTTTGCCACATCCAGCGCGCCTTTTGCGGTGTTGATATCCGCACAGCAAATCACCGTCACCCAGTCCGCGTTGGCTTCGAAACACATACGGGAGAGGATTTTACCGGCATCGGCAATTTTGGCGTCCGCCAGCACGATTTTGTGCGGGTAAAGCGCTTTCAGATCGCGAACCGCACGCACGCCTTCGCCCACGCACAGAATGGTGCCCACTTCGATAATGTCGACTTCTTCGGCAATCAGGCGAGTGGTTTCATAGGCGCTATCCATAGTCTGGTTGTCCAGCGCGACCTGCAACATTGGTAATGACATTTTCAATTCCTTCTTAAGCTGCCGCGTTGGTGCGGTCAATGAGATCCAGGACTTCCTGCGCGGTGCGGCAGGCGCGTAAACGGTCAAAATTAGCTTCGTCTTCAAACAGGTTGACGATCTGCATGATGCCCACTTCCTGGTGAGTGTTGGCATCAACCGCCGCCATGGTGATCAGAATATCGACCGGGTCGTTATCTTCGTGGTTGAACTCCAGCGGCTTTTTCAGCGTCACCAGCGAAAAACCGGTTTTCTTCACCCCTTCTTCCGGGCGGCCATGCGGCATCGCCAGGCCGGGGGCAATCACAAAATAGGGGCCAAACTGCTCAACGCCATCGAGAATGGCCTGGTAATAGCGCGGCTCCACCACGTCGGCAGCCACCAGTAAATCGACGCCGATCTTGACGGCTTCCTGCCAGGTATTCGCTTCAGCCTGCAGGCGGATAGAATTATTCTCCGCCAGTGAATCACGTAATTTCATGTTGCATCCTTACTTCACGTCTTGCGGGAAATGTTCTTTGATCACTTCCAGCAGTTTCGGGCCGAAGTCAGCAGGAGAGAGCATGTTACGCACGCCAACCACATATTTGTTGCCGGTCACGGTGATTTCGCCCGCAATATGGGTAGAAGCGATGATGATATCCGCGCCGCTCAACTCGCTTTTGTACTCGCCAACCGCGCAGCTGTTTACCGTGTGGTCAATGTTTGATTGGGTTAAAAACTGGTCCACTTTCATTTTCATGATCATGGAACTGCCCTGTCCGTTGCCACACACAGCCAGAATACGTACGGTCATAATCAAAACTCCTTATTAAGCAGACTGTTCTGCCAGTTGTTTTTCTGCATCTTCTTCTGCGCGCAGTGCGCGGCCAGCGAAGAACATATAAGCCAGTGCAATTACAATGATGACGGCCATAAAGGCGATACCGAGGGAGAAGAAGCCCTGCATCATCGGCGGTGCCAGAATCGACCAGTCCGCCATACCCATCCAGGCGCTCATCCCCGTGAGTTTCACCGCCCAGACGCAACCAAAGATTTCGATCATCCCCATCACCAGACAAATCTTCAGCGCCGCACGCCAGCCGCCGAAGTGGTTAGCGAACACGCCGATAGTGGCGTTAGAGAAGAACATCGGGATAAAGCCAGGAATAATCAGGATCGAGGAGCCGCAGGCAACCAGGATGCCAACCGCAATCAGCTGACCGATGGTGCCCCACATAAAGCCCCAGACCACCGCGTTCGGCGCGAAGCTATAAATAGCGGCGCAGTCAATCGCCAGTACTGCGCCCGGAATCAGACGCTGGGAGATACCGTTAAACGCTTCAGAGAGCTCGGCGACAAACATACGCACGCCCTGAGTAATAATGAAAATCGCCACCGCAAAGGAGAAACCGGTTTGCAGGATGTAGACCGTCCAGTGCACTTTGCCCGCCATCGCCTGCACGGTGTCGATACCGAAGGAGAGCAGAATGGCACCAAAGAAGATGGTCATTACAATCGCCGTGGAGACGATGTTGTCATGGAAAATGTTCAGCCAGCCCGGCAGTTTGAGGTCTTCAACGCTTTCCTCTTTTTTGCCCAGGAACGGCGCGACTTTATAGGCAATCCAGGAAGCAAACTGCTGCTGGTGACCGATGGAGAAACCGCAGCCGTCCGTCACTTCCTGAGTCGGCTTGTACATCATGTTGGAGGTAATACCCCAGTACAGGGAAACCAGTATCGCCGTGCAGATAATGGTGGTCCACATGGAATAGCCGAAGATATAGAAAGAGACCGCAATCAGCCCCGCCTGCTGGAACATGATGTGCCCGGTCAACATGATGGTGCGAATACCGGTAATGCGTCGCAACAAGACGTAACAAATATTCAGCGCCAGCGCGAGCAACACCGCGTAGCCTACCCAACTATACGCATCACCCATCCGTTCGATCGTTGCCATCATCGAAGCATAGGTATCGGAAATCGCGCCGTTGATGCCGTAGACCTCAGACATTTTCGCCACCACCGGTTTAAAGGTGCTGGTCAGAATGCCGGACCCGGCCTGTAGCAGCATGAAACCAATGATGGTTTTGATCGTCCCTTTGATGATCACGCTGACGCTTTTACGCAGCAGGATATAGCCCAGGCAGGTCACAATACCCAGTAATAGCGGGGCATTGGTCATTACCTGATTAAAAAAAATGGTAAAGATGTTGTAGAGGATCTCCATAACGATCTCCGGTAGACAAGGTTGCTGAGTCACAGGCGCTCAGAATAATGTCCCTCCACTGTAATTTTCAAAAGTAATCACAACAAGATTGAATTTGATTAAATGTGACGTAGCGCGCAAATAATTAGCACACTTAATACATGGTTTACTTATAAATAACTCATTTCTTCATTAAAATAAGTAAAATCATAAAGATGAATACATCCCCATGACGCCAGAAAAGATTAAGTTTTCTTCTGGCTGCGTTCTCCTCTACCCAAAAGTCAAAAAATAGCCCATTGCCTTCTTGAGAAAATAGTGTCAGGATTAATCAAAACAAATCACGTTTTGAACTATTTTGAACAAACATGAAGGTAAATGCGATGAGTAAAGTACAAAGCATCACGCGTGAATCATGGATTCTGAGCACGTTTCCGGAGTGGGGAAGCTGGCTGAACGAAGAGATTGAGCAAGAGCAGGTCGCGCCGGGTACGTTCGCTATGTGGTGGCTGGGCTGTACCGGTATCTGGCTAAAATCTGAAGGCGGCACTAACGTATGCGTCGATTTCTGGTGCGGTACCGGTAAACAGAGCCACGGTAACCCGTTGATGAAAACCGGCCATCAGATGCAGCGTATGGCTGGCGTCAAAAAATTACAGCCTAACCTGCGCACCACGCCGTTTGTTCTCGATCCTTTCGCTATCCGTCAAATTGACGCCGTACTGGCGACCCATGACCATAACGATCACATTGACGTCAATGTCGCGGCTGCCGTAATGCAGAATTGCGCCGATGATGTTCCGTTTATCGGCCCGCAGACCTGCGTGGATTTATGGGTTGGCTGGGGCGTGCCGAAAGAACGCTGCATCGTGGTAAAACCGGGCGATGTCGTGAAAGTGAAAGATATTGAAATTCATGCGCTTGATGCCTTTGACCGCACCGCATTAATCACCCTGCCCGCCGATCAGAAAGCCGCTGGCGTACTGCCGGACGGCATGGATGTACGCGCGGTTAACTATCTGTTTAAAACGCCGGGCGGCAATCTCTATCACAGCGGCGATTCTCACTATTCCAACTACTACGCGAAACACGGCAACGAACATCAAATTGATGTCGCGCTCGGTTCTTACGGTGAAAACCCGCGCGGTATTACGGACAAAATGACCAGCGCGGATATTTTACGCATGGCGGAATCGCTGAATACCAAAGTGGTGATCCCGTTCCATCACGATATCTGGTCGAACTTCCAGGCCGATCCGCAAGAGATCCGCGTGTTATGGGAAATGAAGAAAGATCGCCTGAAGTATGGTTTTAAACCGTTTATCTGGCAGGTTGGCGGCAAGTTTACCTGGCCGCTGGATAAAGACAATTTCGAATACCACTATCCGCGTGGGTTTGACGATTGCTTTACCATTGAACCCGATCTACCGTTCAAATCCTTCCTGTGAGCCGATATCATGCCGGGATTACCCGGCATTTTTTCCATTTACTTTAGTATTTCCAGGCTATTTCAAATATCATCTTTTCAAATCAATTTGTATCGGAATAGCTCATGACTGAAGCACAAAGACATCAAATACTGCTGGATATGCTGGCACAGTTGGGCTTTGTTACCGTCGAAAACGTGATTGAGCGTCTGGGGATCTCCCCGGCGACAGCGCGCCGCGACATCAACAAGCTCGACGAAAGCGGGAAACTTAAAAAAGTGCGCAACGGCGCAGAGGCCATTACCCAACAGCGGCCCCGCTGGACGCCGATGAATCTGCACCAGGCGCAAAACCACGATGAAAAAGTACGCATCGCGAAAGCGGCGTCGCAGCTGGTAAACCCGGGTGAAAGCGTAGTGATTAACTGCGGCTCCACCGCTTTCCTGCTGGGGCGCGAAATGTGCGGGAAGCCGGTACAGATCATTACCAACTATCTGCCGCTGGCGAATTATCTGATCGATCAAGAGCATGACAGCGTGATTATCATGGGTGGTCAGTATAATAAAAGCCAGTCGATTACCCTGAGCCCGCAGGGAAGTGAAAACAGTCTCTATGCTGGCCACTGGATGTTTACCAGCGGAAAGGGCTTAACCGCGGATGGCCTGTACAAGACCGATATGCTAACCGCCATGGCGGAACAAAAAATGCTCAGCGTCGTCGGGAAACTGGTCGCGCTGGTCGATAGCAGTAAAATTGGCGAGCGCGCGGGAATGCTGTTCAGCCGCGCCGATCAGATCGCTATGCTGATTACCGGCAAAAATGCCAATCCGCAGGTTTTGCAACAGCTTGAAGCCCAGGGTGTAAGCATACTCCGCGTTTAAAGATGCTGTCGGAAAAACGCTACCGTCGCCGACAACGCTTCTGGCGTAATGCGATGCCGCACGCCTGCGGCCCATAAACAGGTCACATGCTTATCCAGCTTCGCCGCGGCGAGTGCCTGCTGGAGCCGGAAGGTTTCGATAGCAGGCACCACGTCATCCTCCTGACCATGCCACAACAGAAGCGGCCTGTCGGCCAGTCGCTCTAACTGGTGTGTGACTTCCCATTCACGTAGCGGCGCGATGATATTGTCGAATTCCGCCTGCTGTACTGGGTTCTGCGGGGATAACGGCGGGAAAAGCGTCCGGGCGAGCCCGGTAAAATAGCCCGACCCCATTAAACTGGCCCCGCATTTTACCTCACGGTGACGCGTCATAATGCCCAGCGCCGTCATACCGCCCATGGATGCGCCGCCCACCGCCAACCGCCCGTCAAGTAGCCAGTTTTCCGCCTGAATCGCCGCACGTAACGTCGTAAATTCCTGCATGTTTTGGTGCAGAATCTGCCAGAATCGGTGTATTCGTCCCTGTGAGTCGCCGCCGAAGCGAGCGCCATGCTCCGGCGCATCCGGCATGACTACCCGGAATCCTGCCTGTGCCAGGGCAACGGCAAAATAACTATAAACCAGGCTGGAGGAGGTGAAGCCATGATAGAACACCACACAGGGAAGCGGCACGGCGCGTCTCCCTTCCGGGAAGGCATGTAGTACGACGCCTCCGGCTAATTGTCGTGTTTCAATCGCTATCATTATTCTCTCCTTTTTATCCGGTATGCCACGGAGAAATACTTAACGCAAGTTTATGGATAGCGCAATAATTCATAATGTTTGAGAACTGGGTTACGCTTTCGCAACGTTTTCATTCGAAAATCGCGTGACAGGTAACACTTCGGGAACATTCCCCCTAAAGGGAAATCAATAAGGCATTACACTATGATTATCAGGAAACGAGATAGAGTTATGCGTCGGTTTGCTTCATTGATAGCAGTGCTGTTATTAAGCGCGTGTAGCGTGCTGCAGGGTACGCCGCAACCTGCGCCGCCTGTCGCCGATCACCCGCAGGAAATCCGTCGCGATCAAACGCAAGGACTACAGCGGATGGGGACCGTAAGCGCGCTGGTTCGGGGCTCCCCGGATGATGCAATAGATGAAATCAGAGCGAAAGCCGTCGCTGCGAAAGCCGATTATTACGTTATCTTAATGGTTGATGAAACGGTTGTAACCGGCCAGTGGTATTCACAAGCCATTTTGTATCGTCAATAACAGTAGATTGATTTTTAGTCAGTTTTACATTGCTTTGCGCCCCTATGCGTTTACCTGTGCACAATAAACAAACAGGTTTACCGTGATGGAGCGTCCTGTTAAATGCGGGGTATGTAATAAGGAGCTGACGATGAAACAAGAACTTGCCTTATCCTCACTGCTGCTTTCTGCCGGACTGGTGAGTACGACGGCACAGTCTGCCGAATTCGCCAGTGCTGACTGCGTAACGGGTCTGAATGAAATCGGCCTGATCTCGGTCAGTAATGTTGCAGGAAACCCACAGGATGTAGAGCGGATTATCGCCCTGAAAGCCGATGAACAGGGTGCGTCCTGGTACAGAATTATTCAAATGTATGAAGAACAACAGTCAGATAACTGGCGCGTACAGGCGATACTCTATGCCTGATGCCGCGTGGCTCGCGCCGGATGGCATGTACTACAGGCCAAACGTTACCGCAGTCCCCCGGTCGCCCTTAACAGTAAATCATTTTGCACCTGGGCAGGCAGCGGCATTTCGCCGCGTGTATCCAGCATCATCTGACACCACGCTTGCGCCAGCGGCGGCGAGGCATGACGCAGCATTTCCGCTCCGCACCCCAGCAAGAAAAGCTGCTGCGTAATCTCTCTGCCCATTGCTTCGTCCGGTTTGCGTAAACGTTGCTGTCGCTGACGTACCGCGCGGTCGTAATGGCGATCCTGACCTTTGACTTCCGCAAAAGCTTCACTCAATACGTCATAGACGCCGTGTTGTTTTGTCAGCACCCGCAGTACATCCAGACACATGATATTGCCGGAACCTTCCCAGATACTGTTCACCGGCATTTCACGGTACAGGCGCGGGAGTTCGCTCTCTTCGCAATACCCCATCCCGCCGAGAACCTCCATCGCCTCAGCCACAAAAGGGATTCCCTGCTTACAGATGGCGAATTTCGCCGCTGGCGTGAATAATCGCGCCCATAATGCCTCTTTCGCCTCGCGACGTTGCTCCCAGGCGCGCGCCAGCCGAAACAAAAGCGCTGTCTGCCCTTCCAGGCATAGCGCCATACGACTTAAGGTTTGTCGCATCAACGGTTGTTCGATCAGCGGCTTACCAAAAGCCTGACGCTGATGAGCATGGTAAATGGCGACTGAAAATGCGCGCCGCATTAAGCCATGACTCCCGAGCGCGCAGTCAAGACGCGTCATACCGCCCATCTTTAAGATATGCCGAATCCCTTCGCCCTCTTCTCCCAGCCGCCAGCCGACGGCATCCTGAAACTCGACTTCGGCGCTGGCATTAGATCGATTACCGAGTTTATCTTTCAGGCGTTCAAGACGAACAGAGTTCCGTTGCCCGTCTGGCAGGAAACGCGGCACAAAGAAACAGGATAGTCCTCCTTTTGCCTGCGCCAACACGAGGTGCGCATCACTTTGCGGCACAGAGAAAAACCATTTATGTCCCACCAGCCGATATGAATCATCCGCCAGCCGCTCCGCGTGGGTCGTATTACTGAGTACGTCAGATCCGCCCTGCTTTTCCGTCATTCCCATGCCGATGAGCAGGCCCCGTTTTTGCCCGCCCGGCAGCAAATGCGAATCGTAGCGATCGCTGCGCAGCGGCGCCAGCCAGTCATGGAAAGTGGTGGGAAGCATCTGCAATAGCAACGGTGTCGCGGCAAAGGTCATCGTGACAGGACAGAGTGTTCCCGCTTCTACCTGAGCATGTAATACAAAACGCGCCGCCCGGGCGACAAAACTTCCCGCCCTTGCCTCTTCCTCCCAGGCCAGGTTATGTACCCGATTAGCGCAAAGCCCCTGCATCAACAGGTGCCAGGCGGGATGAAAGCGAACGTCATCCAGACGCTGTCCCTGGGGATCGTAACGTAGCAACTCAGGAGGATGCGCGTTCGCCAGACGACCCAGCTCCAGTGATTCCGCCGTTCCCAGTTGTTGGCCAATGCTGGCGAGAAGATCGCTATCCCATCCCGCGCCTTCCCGGGAAACCGCTTCACACAGCGCGCCATCAGACAGGAATAAGTTACTGTTATTGAGCGGAGCAGGTTGATTAAAGACGGTATGTGTTTGCCAGGACATGGTGTCTCCCTCCTTCAATGGCGCTGAAGTCAAGTATGGTCATGACTGCGCCATTGACGCCGGAGCAAGATCACAAAAGTATGATTAACCGGCAATATAATGTGGGACGAAACGGGAAGTGTCTTTGGTAATCAGCGTATTGTCCTCGCGAATCCCCATCCCGGAGGCTTCATCGTCAATGATCCAACTGCCAATCAGCGTATAGCTATCGCCAAAGCGCGGCAAAGGCTGAAACGCCTGGTAAATCATCGGCTCGTCAGCGTAGTCGCCGTCGGCATGATCGATAACATTTTGCCGCTCGTCGAAAATCGTGACGTTGCCGCCTTCACGTGAATAAATCGGCTTCCGTACGCTGCTTTCGCCTGGCGCTGCGAGCGATTTTTCGCCCTCAAACCAGGCCGGCAGAAGATTCGGATGGCCAGGGAAAAAGCGCCACAATAACGGCAACAGCCCTTTGTTACTCAGAATACTTTTCCACAATGGCTCAATCCATTGCTCACGACGTTTTCGCAACAGCGGGCCGTTGTCATCGCGCATCATCCATTCCAGCGGGTAGAGCTTAAAGGCGCGGCGAATCACGTTATCGTCCAGATCGGTCAGCACACCGCCTACGCCAAGCCCCAGTTCTTCAATATAGATAAATCGCGTTTCCTGGCCCGCCTGCTGCGCGCAATCCTGAAGGTACAGCACCGTCGTGCGATCTTCGTCGGTATCTTCACAACAGCAAAAGTAGAGCGGTTCCCGACTGTACAGCTCGCTGAAGCGGGCGATCAGCCGCTCCTGTATCGCGTTGTATTGATCGGCATCACGCGGGATGGCGCCGCTACGACGAGCATCCTCCAGCCATAGCCATTGAAAGTAGGAGGACTCATAGAGCGACGTCGGCGTATCCGCGTTGTATTCCAGCAATTTAACCGGATCTTTGCCGCACCAGACGAAATCCATCCGCCCGTAAAGCGAAGGATCGCGGCTGCGCCAACTTTCGGCGATGACATCCCAGTACAATGGCGGGATCGCCAGCTGCTGCATGATCTGCTCATCCCGGACGGCCCGCTCGACAATCTCCAGACACATCTGATGAAGCTCTGCGGTCGGTTTTTCGATCTGTTCTTCAATTTGCCGTAATGTAAAACGGTAGGCCCGGCTTTCATCCCAGTAAATTTCGTTATCGATAACATGAAAGTCAAAACCGTGATCGCAGGCGATCTTATCCAGATCCCGGCGTATCGGTACGTTGTGTCGTAGCATGGTTAGCCTCCCCAGTGCCCGCGGGCGCTGGAAGAACGGCCATAGCCGCCGCGGGAGACGGTGGACGCTTTCCGTGTGATATAACCAGGGCTGGTCGCGGTATCGCTTTTCCCTGTGCCGCTGCGCCACGCATAGTCGCCGGATGTGGTGCGCCAGACGGGACGGGAGACATAAGATGAACCGCCGCTGCTATAGATGTATTGTTCATCACGGTTCTGACGAATCGCGCGGCTGAGTAAAAAGCCGCTTAATACCGGAACCCAGCTCCGCTCGGTAATATCAAAGTAGCAATCGCCAAACTGCGTCTGACAGCGCTCCTGCGTCAATTGCTTAGGCACATTAGCGTAAAATTCTGTTTTCGCATTATTCCAGCCGTCAGCGCAAACGCTGGCGCTATTGCCATCGTCAATACAGTCGTTCACCGTGGCGTAAAACGTCCCATCGCCGTCGTTGTCAGTATTGCCGCCATCACCGCACCCTTTCAGGAGAAAAAAGGCCGCTCCACCCATAATCGCCAGCGTCAGGCATTTTGGCGTGTAGCGATTTCGTTGCCGCTCAAAGGGATTAACCGGTTCGGCTATTCGTCTTATTGCCGAATGGCCTACGCCGGATGTGCTTC
Organism: Salmonella sp. 32120201201600049SM; assembly: GCF_017572835.1. Lineage (NCBI taxonomy): Bacteria > Pseudomonadati > Pseudomonadota > Gammaproteobacteria > Enterobacterales > Enterobacteriaceae > Salmonella > Salmonella sp. 32120201201600049SM. The sequence goes on from NZ_JAGESA010000005.1 coordinate 45,794, forward strand.
TGGATTTTCGTTTTTTTGCCATGATCTTCCGTTACCATGTCATACAGGCAGCGTTAAAAATACCGCCAGCCAGCGCTGCGGTTCCCATAAATAGCCCCGCCGCCACGTTGTGATGAATAATTTTTTCGCTCAGCGTAGGCATGTATAACCTTACGCAACCATAAATCAGCAGTTGAATCACCAGCGCAATGCCGCCCCAGGCAAAATAGTCCGGGATACTGACCGAGTTTATCGCCGCGCTGGATAAGGGGATGACATAGCCCAGCAACGTACCACTAAAGGCCAGCGATGCCGCAGTATTGTTATTTTTTATCAGCTGCCATTCATTATGCGGCGTTATCTTTGAGTAAATAAAAAGAAATACAATGACCATTGCCGCGCCAATAAAAAAATAGGCGCAGAAAGCCAGTAATGCGTCCAGTATATGCATAATTTCCCTGTATGTGCTTAACCAATAACCGTCAGTGAAGTGAGCGGGATATCCACGCCGAGGGCGCGTGAAAACACCCATTCAGGCTCACCGCGCTCATTAAATGATTCTTCCCCGTTCAATAGAAGATACTCCCAGGCGTCATCCGTCACCTGGCGCTGGAAGCCCATCGTAAAATTGTGAACGTCCCATTTCTCTGCCTGCTGATTTTCAACCTTTTCCAGCATGTAGACAGGTTCAATATTGCCCGGCTCTTCATGGTTAAAAAAGCGCTGCCAGCGCCGTTCTTGCCAGTTGAGCGTCATCGGCCCTATTGCCGCTGGCGCAATGGCTGAACGCCAGTGACGTTCCTCGTTAATACCGAAACTTTCCTCATATACAAAAAGTTTGATGTCATCAATGTCGTCAACATCCGTGCCGCCAGTGGTGTTAATTTGTAGAAACTCATCGCCAGAGGTGTAGTAGCGAAAAATCTGACTGCCGCCGCCTAAATCTATGCGACTCGCTGCCGCGACAGTGTATTTTTCACCCGGTAGCGCCACCAGCAACGACGACTCCAGTAGCCGAAATGCCAGCGTATCCAGCGTGAAACCGGCGTTAAGATGTAATCCTAATGGTCCGCGAATCGGCGCTGGCGCGCTTGTTTTACCGAGCAAACGCTGAAAAAATTGCATCATAGGGGAACCTCTATCTCTTGCCATGCGACCTCTTCAGCCAGAATGCGATTATTACCGACCAGATGTAGCCACATACCGCCTCTGACTTCAGTTGAAATCACCGGATTCAATTCCATACCACGACCATTCTTGCAGTGACTGATCCCCAGCACCGTCGCGTCATGATGAAGCTTCATATAACGCATTAGCGCGCCGTATCGCATAGGCGCGACAGAAGCCGGGACAGACAGCGCGAATCCGGTATCGCCCAGCATCGGATTCATAATGGAAGCGACAGATTGCGATGATCCTGGGTCCTGAATGGAACGGGAAAGTTGTTCAGCGGAAAGGTTACGGACTATCTCCATGCGCGGGCAGTGGGTTTCCAGTAATCCGGCATAACGCTCGTCTTCCAGATAAACCACAATATGGCACTGCGCGGGTACATAGTCTGCCAGCGAGAGCGCCGCCGTGAAGGTCTGCTCATCGGTACGAGCGAAAATAATCACGCTCTGGCACTGCTCCAGCCCCATGCGCTGGTGTTCCTGCGGATCGTTAAAGTTGCTGATGCGGATAAAATCCACCCAGTTATTACCCGGCAGCGGATGCTGAATATCTTCCAGTTCGCACAGCAGAACCCGTTCAAAGGCACGCCGCTTGTCATATAGCAGCAATGAGATCATCTTTTCGGTTTGATGACCCCGCCAGCCAATCACCAGCATATGATGGTGTAAATGGCGATAATCGCCCATGCCCGTTATTCCTTTCGCTAACATTCCCTGTACCTGCGCAATCACTTTTCCCATTAACGCGCCGAACAACCCGACGCTAACCGGAATTTGCCACAGCGCGGTGAACAGACGTCATGGCGCCGTCTGCGGGCTAAGATCGCCAAAACCTAATGTGGAACCCACCACCGAGCAGTAATAGATAAAATCGCTTAACTGGCTCACCAACGCGCTTTCGCGCAACAGGCGCAGCACCAGATAACAAAGCAGATACTGCCCGATAAACAGGCCCAGCAAAGCGGGCCAGGTCAGTCTGGACAAATGACGCTGGCAGGTTTTGACAATCCACGTAAAGAGCATTATTCGCCTTGTTGACGCTGTAAACGCGCCAACACATCCTGAGCATTGCTTTTATTGGTTGCGCCAATACCGGCCTGCGCCAGTTTTTCATCCAGGTCGCGTCCATCGGCGACTTTTTCCAGCTGCGCGGCGGCATCCAGCCGGGCCTGGCGTTCAGCCTGACGCGTTTGTAAACGTTTAAGCGACTCCGCCGCCGTAGACACATTCGACGCGGCTCCGACGGTCGAGGTCGTCACCGCCTGCTGCGCGCGCTGCATGGCTTCTGTCGCCTTAACCACTTCAAGTTGCTGCTCAAACTGCGCAATCCGCTGGCCTGTCGCCGTTACGGCCTTCTCCACCGCATCACGAGAGGCTTCCAGATTAGTCAGCACCTGTTCTTCGGCAAGAATGGCATTTTCCAGACGGGCTATTTCTTCCGCCACTTCGTTGAGTAAAGCGGCGTCGACATTCTTACTCATTGCCGCCAACGCCCGTGTTTCAAGGCTGGCTTTACGCTCACGTAAATCATTCAGCTTGTCATGGCTTAACTTCACCCGCGCCAATAAATCCACTCTGGATTTACCCGCTTTATCCAGCTCGGCTTTTGCGTCGCGAATATGCTGCTCCAGCATACGTACCCCCTGTGCTTCATCAATGGCGTCTTCTGCCTGAGCAACGAATGATTTACCTAACGTGAACAAACTTTTTAAAATTCCCATGTAAGCCGCCTGTATTATTCCTGTGAATAGACTTGTGTTATTTCAGCGATATCCAACGCATTTTCTACAAGCGTGGTGATTTCCAGCGTCACGTCGGCAAGCGACGAATTTAACGACAGCGCGCCAAAAGCGACATAATATTCCTCCTGTTTTACCTGGGTAATACCGACCGAAGACAGAGGTAAAACCTTCTGATTTCTCAGTAAGAAAAGATTAAATTCCGCGGTATCTCTAATCGTATTTACCGGACAGATATAAGTCTCGATAACTATTTGTTGCGAGGTAAATAAAACCGCCAGTGGTAAATCGCCATAATCATTCATTTTTATTATTAATGAAGATTCATTATTTTCTATATCAATATCTAATTCGGCGATGTTGTTTAACGCATCCGCCAGCGTCCGTGGAGTCCATGCCATATTATTATCTCTATCTCTTTTTTATAAATAAAGGGAGTTACAGGGTAGGTTTTGCTTTTTATATTACCAGCCAAAGATAAAAAAAAACCATCCGATTATGGATGGTTTTTTCTTAAAAAATACTATTAGCGTCAGGTTCGCTGGCGAACGGCTTCAAACAGACAAATCCCGGTCGCAACAGAGACATTCAGCGACGACACGCTACCGGCCATAGGAATGCTGATCAGCTCATCGCAGTGCTCACGGGTCAGACGACGCATACCTTCACCTTCTGCGCCCATGACCAGCGCCATGCGGCCAGGCATTTTGCTCTGATACAGCGTATGGTCAGCCTCGCCCGCCGTTCCGACAATCCAGATATTCTCTTCCTGCAACATGCGCATCGTGCGCGCCAGGTTGGTGACGCGGATCAACGGCACGCTTTCTGCTGCGCCGCAGGCGACTTTCTTCGCCGTCGCGTTAAGTTGCGCGGAGCGGTCTTTCGGCACGATTACCGCATGTACGCCAGCGGCATCGGCGCTGCGCAGACAGGCGCCAAGATTATGCGGATCGGTGACGCCATCGAGGATCAACAAAAAAGGGCGATCGTGTAATGCGATCAGATCCGGCAGATCGTTTTCCTGATACTGCCGGCCTGGTTTCACACGAGCGATAATGCCCTGATGCACGGCACCGTCGCTTTTCTCGTCGAGATATTGGCGGTTTGCCAGCTGGATAACCACGCCCTGGGACTCAAGGGCGTGAATCAGCGGCAACAGACGTTTATCTTCACGGCCTTTTAAAATAAAGACTTCCTGAAAACGTTCAGGGGCGCGCTCCAGCAGGGCCTGCACTGCGTGGATGCCGTAAATCATTTCGCTCATTAATGTACTCATTGTTTACGTTTTGCCGGGGGCGCTACGCTTGCCCGGCCTACAGATAATTCACCCTCTTCTGTTTGAAGAGGGTATTGCTCACTCTGCCGCTTTTTTCTTAGCCGCACGCTTCGCTTTGGTCGCTGCGGCTATTTTCTGCGTTTTAGCCGATGGCTTTTTTGCTTTTCTCGCGTCTTTTTTCGCTGCTTTCGGCTTCGCTTTTTTCTCGCCGCGGAAGGCGCTATCAGGCTCGAAGTTAACTTTTTTACCTACCTGACGACGTTTACCGGCGTTTTTACTTTCACCTTTTTTCGCTTTTTCACGCGCCGTTTTGCCGACGTTACGCGGTGCGCGCTCGCTGGAGATCAGGCTAAAGTCAATTTTCCGTTCGTCCATATTCACCGCTTCGACGCGTACCTCGACCCGGTCGCCCAGGCGATATGTCTGCCCACCGGACTCGCCAATCAGACGTTGCCCTACCTGATCGAAGCGATAGTAATCGTTATCCAGTGAGGAAACGTGTACCAGCCCATCGATAAACAGTTCATCAAGACGGACAAAGAAGCCGAAACCGGTGACGCTGGCAATCACGCCCTTAAAGACGTTGCCTACCTGATCCAGCATAAAGTCACATTTCAGCCAGTCGGAGACATCACGCGTCGCTTCATCAGCGCGGCGTTCCGCCATCGAACAGTGCTGACCGAGCTGCAACATCTCTTCCATCGAGTAGTGATAACCGCCCGTTTCTGTGGTGTTGCCCTTGTTCCCTTGCTCTTTAGCCAGCAGGTACTTAATGGCACGGTGCAAAGAAAGATCCGGATAGCGGCGAATCGGCGAGGTAAAGTGTGCATAAGACTGCAACGCCAGGCCAAAGTGCCCGCGGTTTTCCGGATCGTAAATCGCCTGCTTCATTGAACGCAGCAGCATAGTTTGCAGCATTTCGGCGTCCGGCCGGTCGGCAATCGATTCAAGCAGTTCGGCATAATCGCGCGGTTCCGGTTTATTTCCGCCCGGCAGCTCCAATCCCAGCTCCGCCAGTACGGAACGGAATGAGGTGATCGCTTCGGTGGTGGGCTTATCATGAATACGGAATAGCGCCGGCTCTTTAGCTTTTTCGACAAAGCGCGCCGCCGAGATATTCGCCATGATCATGCACTCTTCGATAAGCTTATGCGCGTCATTACGCTGGGTCTGTTCGATACGCTCAATGCGACGTTCGGCGTTAAAGATAAACTTCGCCTCTTCGCTCTCAAACGAGATCCCCCCGCGCTCTTCACGCGCTTTATCCAGCACTTTGTAGAGGTTGTGCAGCTCTTCAATATGCTTCACCAGCGGCGCATATTGTTCACGCAGATCCTGATCGCCCTGCAGCATATGCCAGACTTTGGTATAGGTCAGACGCGCATGGGAGCTCATCACCGCTTCATAGAATTTGTAGCCGGTCAGCCGACCTTTCGCCGAGATGGTCATTTCACAGACCATACACAGCCTGTCAACCTGCGGGTTTAGCGAACACAGACCGTTGGAGAGCACCTCCGGCAACATTGGGACAACCTGTGACGGGAAGTAAACCGACGTGCCGCGATTGCGCGCCTCGCGATCCAACGGCGTTGGCGGCCGTACATAATAGCTCACGTCAGCAATAGCGACCCACAAACGCCAGCCGCCGCCGCGTTTTTTCTCACAGTAAACCGCGTCGTCAAAGTCACGGGCATCTTCGCCATCAATAGTGACCAGCGGCAAATCGCGCAGATCGACACGACCGACTTTCGCCTCTTCCGGCACCTCTTCTTTCAGCCCGGCGACCTGCTGCTCTACCGCCTGCGGCCAGATGTAGGGTATTTCATGGGTACGCAGCGCCATATCAACCGCCATACCGGTGCCCATATTGTCGCCCAGCACTTCGACGATTTTCCCTACCGCTTTAGTACGGCGAGTTGGACGTTGGGTCAGTTCAACCACGACCACGAACCCCATCCGCGCGCCCATGACGTCTTCTGGCGGGATAAGAATGTCGAAGCTGAGACGGCTGTCGTCCGGCACCACAAAGCCGACGCCCGCATCGGTGAAATAACGCCCGACTATCTGACTGGTTTTCGGTACCAGTACACGGACGATACGCGCTTCGCGGCGACCTTTACGATCGGCGCCCAGCGGCTGCGCCAGCACCTGATCGCCATGAATACATGTTTTCATCTGCTCGCTGGAAAGATACAGATCGTCTTTGCGGCCTTCGACACGTAAGAAACCGTAACCATCACGATGACCGATCACGGTGCCTTTCAGCAGGTCGAGGCGTTCCGGCAGCGCATAGCACTGGCGGCGGGTAAAGACCAGTTGTCCGTCGCGCTCCATCGCGCGCAGGCGGCGACGCAAGGCTTCAAGCTGCTCTTCGCCTTCAATATTCAGTTCTACGGCCAGTTCTTCGCGACTGGCCGGTTTTTCACGTTTCGTTAAATGTTCGAGGATAAATTCCCGGCTCGGGATAGGATTCGCGTATTTTTCTGCTTCGCGTTCCTGGAAAGGATCTTGTGACATTGAGGTTCCTCCATTGTCATCTCTAATGAAGTTTACTTCACTCCACCAGTAATAATTTATAAAGCGGTTGATTCTCTTCAACCAAATCGGCAAGCGTGTAGTTATCCAGCTCCTTGAGAAAACTCTGCACGGCCTTAGAAAGCGCCTGTTTCAGACGACAGGCAGGGGTGATGTGGCAAAATTCGCTGCTACAGTTGACCAGTGATAAGGGTTCCAGCTCACGCACCACATCGCCAATACAAATAGTATTAGCCGGTTTACCCAGGCGGATACCGCCATTTTTTCCCCGAACGGCGGTGACAAAGCCCGCCCGGCTAAGCTGATTGATAATTTTGACCATATGATTACGGGACACGCCGTAGACTTCTGTCACCTCAGAAATGCTGGTCATTCGTCCATCTGGTAACGACGCCATATAGATTAGCGCACGTAAGCCGTAATCGGTGAAACTCGTTAACTGCACATCAACCTCAGGAAAAGGGAAAACGGGATATAACTTATCTGTATTGATGATAAACCAGCCACCTGTCAGGCTGCTAATTTATTTCGGTTCAGGAAGGAAAAAAGCGGGGAACAATGACGCATTTGAGCCGAAGGGTGATGCAAAACATCTTATCCGGCCAACAAATGCGTACTCATCATAGACCCGGTAAGCGTAGCGTTACCGGGCATCATCCATCAATTACGCGTCGAACGGATCGCGCAGAATCATCGTCTCAGTACGATCGGGGCCGGTAGAAATAATATCAATCGGCACGCCGGTCAGTTCTTCAATACGCTTGATGTAGTTCAGCGCCGCCTGCGGCAGGCCGCTACGATCTTTCACGCCGAAGGTGGATTCAGACCAGCCCGGCATGGTTTCGTAAATCGGCTCTACACCTTTCCAGTCGTCAGCTGCCAGCGGAGTGGTAGTCACTTCGCGACCATCCGGCATACGGTAAGCCACGCAGAGTTTCACCTCTTTCAGGCCATCCAGCACGTCCAGTTTGGTCAGGCAGAAGCCAGACAGGGAGTTCAGCTGTACCGCACGACGAACGGCAACGGTGTCCAGCCAGCCGGTACGACGACGACGGCCGGTAGTAGCGCCGTATTCGTTACCCTGCTTGCAGAGGAACTCGCCGGTTTCATCAAACAGTTCGGTCGGGAACGGACCCGCACCTACGCGAGTGGAGTAAGCTTTGAGGATACCCAGAACGTAATCAACATAACGCGGGCCCAGGCCGGAACCGGTCGCCACGCCACCTGCAGTGGTGTTAGAAGAAGTTACGTACGGATAAGTACCGTGGTCGATATCCAGCAGGGTACCCTGCGCACCTTCAAACATGACGAAATCGCCACGCTGACGCGCCTGGTCGAGCAGGTCCGAAACGTCAACAACCATAGAAGTCAGGATGTCGGCAACAGCCATCGTATCATCCAGAACTTTCTGGTAATCAACCGCTTCAGCTTTGTAGTAGTTAACCAACTGGAAGTTGTGATATTCCATCACTTCTTTCAGTTTTTCAGCGAAGGTTTCTTTGTCGAAAAGGTCACCAACACGCAGACCGCGACGTGCCACTTTATCTTCATAAGCAGGCCCGATTCCACGACCGGTGGTGCCGATCGCTTTCGCGCCACGCGCTTTCTCACGCGCGTTATCCAGCGCAACGTGATAATCAAGGATCAGCGGACAGGCTTCAGACAGCAGCAGACGCTCACGAACGGGGATGCCACGGTCTTCCAGTTCTTTCATCTCTTTCATCAGCGCGCTCGGAGACAGCACAACACCGTTACCGATGATGCTGGTTACATTCTCGCGAAGAATACCTGATGGAATAAGATGGAGAACGGTTTTTTCACCGTTGATTACGAGAGTATGGCCTGCGTTGTGACCGCCCTGGTAGCGTACAACATATTTAGCCCGTTCAGTCAGAAGATCGACGATCTTTCCTTTACCTTCGTCACCCCATTGGGTGCCCAGTACGACGACGTTGTTACCCATTTTTCAAAATCACCGTTTGCTTAAAAATGGATTCTACCATCGCTTTTTCAGATATACAGCACTTTTTGCACTCAATCTGCGGCAAATCCGACCACTTTTTGTTCAGCCAATCGTTTTCCTCAACATGTAGTAGACCACAACTCCCGCGACCACAAGTCCGCCGCCAAAACGACGTAAAACATTTTCCGGCAGTTGCGCCAGTGCCGAAACCATTTTTTTCCATGCGCCGGGATACAGCATCGGTCCCAGCCCTTCGAGGACTAATACCAGAGCAAGCGCCAACCAGATTGTTGAATTCATTTATCGCCCTTATAAAAGAAAACCACCGGCATCCTTTGGATGCGGTGGTTTTGCTGGTCTAAAACCGCTGACGCTATTTTAGCGTGTCGTCGAACTCGGTGTCTTCATGTAGCGGAAGAAATCGCTGTCCGGGCTCAGTACCATCACGTCCTGATTACCTTCGAAGCTCTTCTCGTAAGCGCGCAGACTACGAATGAACGCGTAGAAATCAGGGTCCTGGCTGAACGCGTCGGCAAACAGCTTCGCGGCTTCAGCATCACCTTCACCACGCATGATACGCCCCTGACGCTCGGCTTCCGCCAGAGTTTTCGTCACCTCATAGTCAGCAGCCGCACGCAGTTTTTCCGCTTCTTCCTGACCTTGTGAGCGATGACGACGCGCGACCGCTTCACGCTCGGCGCGCATACGGTTGTAAATCGCCTCAGAAACCTCGGTCGGCAGGTTGATCTGCTTAATACGCACATCGACCACTTCGATACCCAACGCCGCCATACTGTTCGGGTTGATGACCGGTACTTTACCTTTGGTTTCCGCCGTGACGCGTTCCGCCGCTTCGGCAATCGCGTCATCCGCCGCCGGGGTCGCCACTTCATCATCGGTACCGGCTGAACCGGAGTTCAGCGCGTCGCGCACCTCCAGAGTCAGACGACCACGAGAATCGGTCACGATGTCTTTTACGTCCAGGCGACCAATCTCAGAACGCAAACGGTCCGAGAATTTACGTTTTAACAGCACTTCGGCTTGCGAAATATCGCCGCCGCCGGTCGCCAGATAGTAACGGCTAAAGTCGCTGATACGCCATTTGATGTAGGAGTCGACAATCAGGTCTTTCTTCTCTTTAGTCACAAAGCGATCGGCCTGGTTATCCATCGTCTGGATACGCGCATCAAGCATTTTCACTGATTCAATAAACGGGATCTTAAAGTGCAGACCCGGCGCGTAAACCAGCGGTTTGTTCTCATCGTCACGCAGAACTTTACCAAAACGCAGCGTAATGCCGCGCTCGCCCTCTTTGACCACAAAGACGGACATGTAGAGCACTACCAGCACGATGATGATAATCGCAATAACTGACTTACGCATCGTTATTCCCCCTGACGCTGGTAGTCGTTACGCTGCGCATTCGCGCGGCGTTGGTCCATAATATCGCCCTGATTTGAGGACGACGTGTTGCTTGCTCCGCTGGCGTTAGACTTTGTGGACGGCGGCAGGCGCAGCAGATTGCTGGCGCTATTGTCGCTCTTTGCCGCCGGCGCATTCCCGCCTTTCAGCATCTGATCTAACGGCAGCACCATTAAATTACCGCTCTTGTCGTTAACCAGTACTTTACGGGTATGGCTCAGCACTTTTTCCATCGTTTCAATATACAGACGCTCGCGTGTAATCTGCGGCGCGGCTTTATATTCCGGCAAAATCTTCGCAAACCGGGCGACTTCACCCTGCGCTTCCAGGATAGTCTGGGTTTTATAGGCGCGTGCCTCTTCCAGAATACGCTGCGCCTGACCGTTGGCGCGCGGCTGAACTTCGTTGGTATACGCTTCCGCTTCACGAATGTACTGCTGCTCGTTTTCACGTGCGGCAATCGCGTCGTCAAAGGCGGCTTTCACCTCTTCCGGCGGACGCGCAGCCTGGAAGTTCACGTCCAGCAGGGTAATCCCCATGTTGTACGGTTTGATAGTCTCTTCCAGCTCGCGTTGGGTATCGCTACGAATAACGGTACGACCTTCGGTCAGGATGCGATCCATCGTGTATTTACCAATGACGCCACGCAGCGCGCTGTCGGTGGCCTGACGCAGGCTATCGTCCGGGCTGGTCACGCTAAACAGATATTTCTGCGGATCGGTGACGCGGTATTGCACGTTCATTTCAACGCGCACGACGTTTTCATCAGACGTCAGCATCACGCCTGACGCCGCCAGTTCGCGCACCGCTTCGACGTTCACCGGCGTAACGTCGTCAATAAATGTCGGCTTCCAGTTCAGACCTGGCTCTACCAGATGGCTGAATTTACCAAAACGCGTCACAACGCCGCGCTCGGCTTCTTTAATGGTATAAAAACCGCTGGCCGCCCAGATAATGACTACTGCCGCCGCCGCGATGGCGACAATACGGCCTCCCAGTTGCGGACGCGGGCCTTGCGATGAGCTACCGCCGCCGGAACCGGTGCCTTTACCGCCCCCAAAACCACCGAGTTTTTTACTCAGCTTACGGAAGATATCATCCAGATCGGGAGGTCCCTGATCGCGGCCACCTTTGTTTCCATTTCCCCCAGAGTTGCTGCCTGGTTTGCTGCTTCCCCACGGGTCGCGGTCCTGTCCGTTATTACCGGGCTGATTCCACGCCATGTTTGTGCTCCATATTTGTTATGCGGTGATCCCCGTTGTCTTTCGACCTCAGAGGATAAGGCGAAATTACTCCATGCTTCAGACGAACCGCCGTTACAGACATCATCTTTCAGGCTGCGTCTTGAGTGGCGGCTTTTTTACCCCAGGTCACTTCGTTGTGAGCTCCTGAAATTCTCTCAGCTACCGCTTCAATACGACCTGAATGACTTCGCGTCTAGATCACGTATTCGATCAACGCCGGTTCTTGTTTACAGAGGCGACGCCAGTCGACAATCGGCATTCGTACCTGCAGACTGACGCTACCGTCTTCCTCCATCCACTCTTTTTCTATTGCCTGAAGCTGATAAAACCGGCTTCTCAGACGCCCTTCCTGCGGCGGCAAACGCAGCGTATGCTGCGCCACCTCGCCGGAAAGACGCTCCGTCAAAGCCTGAAAAAGCTGTGGTATTCCCACGCCGCTTTGCGCTGAAAGCCAAACGCGGATGGGTTTATTCTCTTCATCTCTGTCGATACGCGGTTCAAAGTCGTCCAGCATATCGATTTTGTTCATCACCATTAAGGTGGGGATTTCGTGAGCGTCAATCTCTTCAAGAACGGTGTTTACCGCCTCGATGTTTTCCTGCACACGAACATCCGCCGCATCGACCACATGCAGCAGCAGCGTCGCCTGACGCGTCTCCTGCAGGGTAGCTTTAAAGGCAGCCACCAGGTCGTGCGGTAAATGGCGGATAAAGCCTACCGTATCCGCCAGAACGGTTTCACCGACATCCGCTACATCAATACGACGTAACGTGGGGTCCAGCGTCGCAAATAGCTGATCTGCCGCATAGACCCGCGCTTCAGTGATCTGATTAAAAAGGGTGGATTTTCCGGCGTTGGTATAGCCCACCAGCGATACCGTCGGAACATCGGCCTTGATGCGCGACTGCCGCCCCTGCTCACGTTGCTTCTCAACTTTCTCCAGGCGCGACTGAATCTGCACAATGCGATTACGCAGTAAACGACGGTCGGTTTCGAGCTGGGTTTCACCCGGACCGCGCAAACCAATCCCGCCTTTCTGACGTTCAAGGTGGGTCCAGCCACGCACCAGACGCGTAGCCAGATGGCGTAGCTGCGCCAGCTCAACCTGCAACTTACCTTCATGGGTACGCGCACGTTGGGCAAAAATATCTAAGATAAGACCGGTGCGATCGATAACCCGGCACTCGCACAAACGCTCCAGGTTTCGCTCCTGGGCTGGACTCAATGCATGATCAAACAATACGACCGCTGCGCCAGTCGCTTTCACGGCTTCCGCAATTTCAACTGCCTTACCTTCACCTACAAAGTACTTCGGGTGCGGTGCTTTACGGCTACCGGTAATCACCTGCATTGCTTCGACACCGGCGGAAGAGACCAGAGATTCAAACTCCTGGAGGTCTTCCATATCTTTGTCTTGCGAAAAATAGATGTGTACCAGTACCGCCTGCTCACCGGCATCATAACGGTCAAACAAGCGTAAACCCTCTTAATAACCAGCGGGGGCGATTATCCGACGCCCCCGACATGGATAAACAGCGCGTGAACTTATTCAGTCTCTTCGCTGTCCTGTTGCGCAGTAGAACCCTGCGCGTTGCTACCGTGATGGTAGTTATTGCTGGCGCCGCCACCGGCATTGTTGCTGTGATGGGAAACCGGGCGAGACGGGACAACAGTAGAAATCGCGTGCTTATAAACCATCTGGCTGACCGTGTTTTTCAACAGGATCACGAACTGATCAAAGGACTCGATTTGACCTTGCAGCTTAATACCATTCACCAAATAAATAGAAACTGGAACACGTTCCCGACGCAATGCGTTCAGGAACGGATCTTGTAAAGATTGCCCCTTAGCCATTCTCTTTTCCTTATATGCTTATTTGTACTTTGAACCTTTCGATTCTGAAAAATTGCGCACGATACGTCTCAATTGTACACATTCAGTCTGCGATAGCACCAACAACCTGTAATACTTCTTTTCGCGCCCGATCGGGATTCTCACTGTCAAGCCAGCGCACCCCTTCCCAACCGCGCAACCAGGTCATCTGGCGCTTCGCCAACTGTCTCGTGGCGCAAACACCTCTATAAACCATTTCATCATATGAGATTTCGCCCTCAATGTATGACCACATCTGGCGGTATCCCACACAACGGATGGAAGGCAAGTCCGTATGCAAATCTCCTCGGGCAAAAAGCGCCCGGACTTCTGCTTCAAAACCTGAAGCCAACATCTGATGAAAACGCAGTTCAATGCGCTGATGGAGCAGTTCACGGCTCGCCGGGGCGATAGCGAACTGATGCACCTGGTACGGTAGCGCGTCTCCTGACGTTTGCGTTAGCTCCGTTAAAGTTTTACCCGAAATGAAAAAAACTTCCAGTGCCCGGGAAAGTCTTTGCGGATCATTTGGATGAATTCGCGCGGCGGCAACCGGATCTATCTCCTGAAGTTGCTGATGCAACGCCTCCCATCCAAGCTCCGCTGCTTGCTGCTCTATCCGGGATCTGACTTCCGGATCTGCTGAAGGCAGCGGCGATAACCCTTCCAGCAATGCCTTAAAATACAGCATGGTACCGCCCACTAACAGCGGGATACGCCCCGCAGCGGTGATCTCCGCCATTTGCTCTAACGCGTCGCGGCGAAAATCCGCCGCCGAATACGCCTGCGACGGGTCGCGTATATCCAGCAGTCGATGCGGCGCCGCTTTCAGCTCATCGGCATTCGGCTTAGCCGTGCCAATATCCATTCCCCGATAAATGAGGGCGGAATCAACGCTTATCAACTCTACTGGCAAAACTTTACGCAGTTCTATCGCCAGCGCCGTTTTGCCGGAGGCCGTCGGCCCCATCAAAAATATCGCCTTAGGCAGGCTCGCCTTGCTTACATCATTCATGCTTCAGGGCGTTCATCGCCGAATGTAAATCAACAGGTTGTAACAGGCCACCCGGCGGCGCTTTTACCAGCTGCGGACATAGCCGCTCAACATCCGCCAGCAGCGATATGGCCTGCGCCATCGACCACTGCGGATGTTCGCTCTGCACATTACGCGCTATCCATTGTGCAATATTGACCGTTGCAAATGTGGTCTGTTGCGCCAGGTAGCCTATCAGTTCAGGAATCAAGATTTGTAAATTTTGTTGTCGTAAGGGTAAAGGCACTGCCCGAATGGTCACATGCTGCGCATCTGACTGAAATTCAATACCCAATTCTCCCAACAAAGATTGGGCTTTTTGCAGCGCGGCTTTTTCATCGGCGCTCACTTTTAAACGCAGCGGAATCAGCAACGGCTGCGCGCAAACCGGACTTTGACCCGGTGTAAGCTGCGCCTGACGCAGCCAACGCTCCGCAACCGGCAGCGACAAGAGCTGGATAGTCCCCGCGTGTTCCAGCAACGCGCAGTCACCGCCGACTATTGTCAGTACGCGACCAAAACTCTGGCTATGTCCGTCAAGCGCAGGCGCAACCGGCTCCGGCGCGGGGCTCGTCGCCGGCGTCTGTAAAAGCGTGCGATAAACCTCGCCCTGCTGCTTCTGATAACCTGGCTGCGCGTGCGGCCAACCACCTGCGGACTGACGCCCGCCGTTACCGCCCGATGCGCCGCCGGAATAACGCGGTGTCGCGGGCTCGCGCGCCGCAGTTGGCTCGGCGGGTACAGCAAAATGGTTGCGCCCGGCGGCGATACGGTTTTCCGGGACATGCCGCGGCGCTGGCGCAATCTCCTCCAGCGGCAGCGTCGTTTCCGTCTGCTGTTGCAGAACGCTCAGCACCCCTTGATAGATGAAGTCGTGCACCAGCCGGGATTGATGAAAACGCACTTCGTGCTTGGCGGGATGAACATTGACATCCACCTGATGCGGGTCAATCTCCAGATACAGCACAAACGCAGGCTGTTGGTCCGCGCCCAATTTATCTTCACAGGCCTGGCGAATGGCATGGTTGATCAAGCGGTCGCGCATCATGCGGCCATTCACATAGCAGTACTGGATCTCCGTTAACGCCGTGGTGGTGTGATTCGGATCGGCGACCCAGCCACGCAGGGTCAGATCGCCATGCTGCCACTCGATCGCCAGTGCCTGTTCGAGAAACGGCGTGCCGCAGATGGCGCCTAACCGGCGCTCTTTTTGCCCGTCCTTTGCGACAGCGCGATACTGCCGTACCAATTTGCCGTTGTGCGACAGGTTAAACGTGACGTCAAAACGGGCCAATGCAATACGACGGATGATCTCATCGATGTGATTAAATTCCGTTTTTTCGGTACGCATGAATTTGCGCCGGGCGGGCGTATTATAAAAGAGATCCAGAACTTCCAGGGTGGTGCCGACCGGGTGCGCGGCGGGTTTTACCGTCACGTCCATGTCGCGCCCTTCCGCGTACGCCTGCCAGGCTTCCGCCTGCTCCGCCGTGCGCGACGTTAGCGTCAAACGCGAGACCGAACTGATACTGGCCAGCGCTTCGCCGCGAAATCCCAGACTGATAATCGCTTCCAGATCGTCAAGCGAGGCGATTTTACTGGTGGCATGACGGGCCAGCGCCAGCGCCAGCTCCTCTTTTTTAATGCCGCAGCCATTGTCGCGAATACGAATAAGCTTCGCGCCGCCACGCTCGATGTCGATATCAACGCGGGTGGCGCCTGCATCCAGACTATTCTCTACCAGCTCTTTAACAACCGACGCAGGGCGTTCCACCACTTCGCCAGCGGCGATTTGGTTCGCAAGCTGCGGCGGCAGAACCTGAATCGGCATGAAATCTCCTTAATTCGCGGCGGTTATGGCGCCAGGCTGGTTGGTACTGGCCGTCTGGCCTGGGCTGCCCTGCGGCGCAGACTGAATCGGATGCGCTGCAAAGTACTTACGCAACCCCCGGTATATAGCGTCAGCAATCTGCTGCTGATAGCGGTCGCTCGCCAGCAATCGCTCTTCGCCGTGATTACTGATAAAGCCCGTCTCCACCAAAATGGACGGGATATCCGGCGAACGCAACACGCCCAGGCTAGCGTGTTCCGGGCGACGTTTATGCAGCGACCCCACGCCGTCGAGTTGGCTTAGTACGTTCGTCGCCACATCATACCCTACCCGCTGCGAATGACCGAATTGCAAATCCAGTACCGCCTGGCTCAGGTAAGGGTCTGACTGACTGTTCGCCAGCACATCGCCAGCGCCGCCTAACAGTTCGGATTGCTTCTCATGCTGCTCAAGCCAGTTTGCCATTTCGCTGTTCGCGCGACGATTGGACAATACCCAGACGGAGGCGCCGGTGGCGTCGCGATTTGGCGCGGCATCCGCATGAATAGAGACAAGGAAGTTGGCGTTTTGCTTACGCGCCACGTCAGACCGCCCCATCACCGAAATAAAATAGTCGCCGTCACGCGTCAGCACGCCTTTAAACATCGGATCGTTATTCAGCAATGTGCGTAACTTACGCGCGATGGCGATGGTGACATTTTTCTCGCGCGTACCGCCCGGGCCTATTGCGCCGGGGTCCTGACCTCCATGCCCGGCATCAATAGCAATCACCACTTTATCGCCAGCGCCTGCTGACGCGCGCGCCGCAGGCCGCGTAACGGTATTGCTGCTGGTTACGCCGGTCAGGCGATCATCAGAAGATTTAAACGGATTACGGGCAGGCTCCGTCGGACGGGGCGCGCTTTCAACCCGTTTCGCGACGACAGGCGGTGGTGGTGGCGGCGGAACATCGGCATTAATGGTGAAAATGACCGTATAGTTGCCGCCGTTTTGCCGCTTCACCGCCTCGGTTTTACCATTTTCCGTCAGATCGACAAGCAACCGTAAAGATTGCGCATCTTTCGGCGTTCCGGCACGGATCGTTTTTACCAGATTGTTACCGCTAAACTGAAGCGGCAGCCCCTGAATCACGCCGGTCTGCCTGATATCCAGCGCCACGGTCCGTTTACCGTCCTGTGAGTAAGCATATTCCGGCTCGCCGATAAAACTCAGCGTAATGCGCGCCTGCTGCTCGCCGTTGGACACCTGAATATCAGAGAGACTGGCGGCGCCCGCCTGCGCGCACAGCAGGATTAAGGCTGCTATTACGGCATTTTTGATGCGATAAATCATCCCGCCACCTTTATAGCTAATCGGCTAAACGCGCCAGTAACGAATGACCCGATGAGGATACCGCGCTTACGCGAGCCTCACGCCCCTGCGCCTGGTAATCAATATGGATTTCGACGTCCGGGTCGGGGAGAACGCCTTTACCTTGTTGCGGCCACTCCACCAGACAAATGGCGTCGTTGGCGAAATAATCGCGAATGCCCATAAACTCCAGCTCCTCCGGGTCCGCAAGACGGTATAAGTCGAAGTGATATACCATCATGTTATCAAGCGCATAAGGCTCTACCAGCGTATAGGTGGGGCTTTTTACATTACCGTTATGGCCTAACGCCTGTAAAAATCCCCGGCTAAACGTCGTTTTACCGGCACCTAAATCGCCATACAGATAAATAACGGTCGCGCCATCGCAGGCGTTGGCTACCCGTTGCCCCAGGTCTAGCGTCGCCTGTTCGTCAGGTAGCGGAATTACTCGATTCATCATGGTTTACGTCAATCACATCAGGGTTAACAATACGCCGCAGCGTAGTAAAAAGATCGGTCGCCAACATGCCGCGAGCGCCATAACGCGCTGCCAGTAAGTCCGCCGCCGCGCCGTGAGCCACACATCCCACACATGCCGCATCATACGGGGTAAACTTCTGTCCGAGCAATGCGCCGATGATGCCGGACAGGACATCGCCCATCCCGCCGCTCGCCATCCCTGCATTACCAGCGTCAATGATAGTCAGAGGGTGGTGTTCAGCGGCGATAATCGTTCCTGCGCCTTTTAACACGACCACGCCTCCGTACCGTTTTACCAGACGCTGCGCTGAAAGTAAGCGATCACTTTCAATTTCTGCCACAGAACATCCTAACAGGCGGGCTGCCTCTCCCGGATGCGGCGTAATCACGCGATTGTGACGTTTATCAGGATTGATTGCCAGTAGGTTCAACGCATCCGCATCCCACAGCATAGGTTTACGGACGTTTTCTACTTTCTGTAAGGCTTTTTTGCCCCATTCCTGCTGCCCAAGCCCCGGGCCGATCACCACAACGTCAGCCCAGGTCAGGCTCTCTTCCAGCGACTGAGGCGTGAGTTCATGTACCATCAGTTCCGGGCGGGCTGTCAGCAACGGCGCGATGTTTTCACCGCGAGTCAGTACTCTGACCAACCCAGCCCCCGTACGCAGCGCCGCCTCGCCAGCCATCCGAATTGCGCCCGCTGTTCCCTGGTCGCCGCCAATAATCGCCAGACGACCATGATCGCCCTTATGCGAGGTCGGTCGACGCGGCGTTAGCCATTGCCCCAACTGCGTCGCGTCAAAACGCCGGAGCGGCGGCGTCTGGCTCGCCAGCCAGCCTTCCAGTCCCAACGCGTCATAATGCAATATGCCGGTAACGTCACGCGCTTTGCCGGTCAGCTGGCCTGGTTTCAGGGCGATAAACGTGACCGTATGCGCGGCGCTTATCACCGCGCCAGGCGTGGCGCCCGTTTGCGCCAGCAGGCCTGACGGGATATCGACGGCGACAACCGGCGCAGGATGGGCGTTCGCCTGTTCAATCAGACCGGCTACCGGGTCGCGCGGCGCCTGGGCTATACCGGTGCCAAGCAGCGCGTCGATAATTAGATCCGTCGCTTCCGGCCAGATAATATCGGCAGCATGGATAATGCCGCCGGCATTCAGCCAGGCATCGCGCGCCTGCGCCGCTTCTTCAGGTAACGGTTTGTCGCTCTCCTGCGCCAGCAACGTTACGCTAATGCCCGCCGCTTGCGCTAGTCGCGCCACGACGTAACCATCGCCGCCGTTGTTGCCATGACCACACAACACCAGCCAGTGTCGGGTGTCAGGATAACTGTCACGGGCTACCCGAAATGCCGCGTCGCCAGCGCGCAGCATCAATTCATAGAGTGTGAGTCCGAAGGCATCCGCCGCATCGCGTTCCAGCCGTTTGATGTCATCGGCGGGCCAAATGGAGTGTGGTATACTTACAGGGTTTTTCTTCATGTTATGGTCCATCATGTCAAAGCCCCTCGATCTCAATCAGTTAGCGCAAAATATTAAGCAGTGGGGGCTGGAGCTGGGCTTTCAGCAGGTCGGTATTACTGATACCGATCTGCGCGCATCCGAACCTGCGCTGCAGGCGTGGCTGGACAAACAATACCACGGCGAGATGGCATGGATGGCGCGCCACGGTATGATGCGCGCCCGGCCTCATGAACTCTTACCCGGTACGCTACGTGTCATCAGCGTGCGCATGAACTATCTGCCCGCCAACGCCGCGTTTGCCAGTACGTTGAAGGATCCCACGCTGGGCTACGTTAGCCGATATGCGCTGGGGCGTGATTATCACAAGCTATTACGCAGCCGCCTTAAAAAACTGGGCGAGCAGATCCAGCAGTACTGCGGTTCGCTGAATTTTAGACCGTTTGTCGACTCTGCGCCTATTCTTGAACGCCCATTAGCGGAAAAAGCCGGACTTGGCTGGACGGGTAAGCACTCACTTATCCTTAATCGGGAGGCGGGCTCATTCTTTTTCCTGGGGGAACTGCTGATTGATTTACCGCTGCCGGTCGACCAGCCGGTCGAGGAAGGTTGCGGCAAATGCGTCGCCTGTATGACCATTTGCCCGACCGGGGCGATCGTCGAACCGTATACGGTGGACGCGCGGCGCTGTATTTCTTATCTCACCATTGAGCTGGAAGGCGCTATTCCGGAAGCATTTCGCCCACTGATAGGCAACCGTATTTACGGCTGCGATGACTGCCAGCTTATCTGTCCATGGAATCGTTACTCTCAGTTGACCGACGAAGCAGATTTTAGCCCACGCAAGGCGCTGCATAACCCAGATTTGCTTGAGTTGTTTAGCTGGAGCGAAGCGCAGTTTCTGAAAGTCACTGAAGGTTCTGCGATTCGGCGCGTTGGCCATTTACGCTGGCTGCGCAATGTTGCCGTCGCGCTGGGGAATGCGCCGTGGAGTAATGCCGTCATTACGGCGCTGGAAAGCCGCAAGGGTGAGCATCCACTTCTCGATGAGCATATCGAATGGGCGATTGCGCAACAAATTGAAAAGCGCAACGCCTGCATCATTGAAGTGCAGCTACCGAAAAAACAGCGTCTGGTCAGGGTGATTGAAAAAGGGCTGGTGCGCGATGCCTGAATTATTCACAGGCTGTGTATAAAAATAAAAACACATTGCGATTCAAGAGGGAAAAAAGGAATAGTCAATAACGCTAACGTTTTGAAATCTTATTTTTTCTATATTTTTCAGTAAATTATAGAAATTCTACGCGTCAGGTATGATTTTTTGCATTCCAGGAGTAATGGGCCGCCCTGTGGATAAGTCTGTTTACAAGGATCTGACGAAAGCGGAACAAAACGTGCCCCAACGCGATATTCGTTGTGGATAATTTTACTGTAGATAAGAATTGGAGCGGGAAACGAGACTCGAACTCGCGACCCCGACCTTGGCAAGGTCGTGCTCTACCAACTGAGCTATTCCCGCTTGGGTGCGTCTGTGCTTAACAAGCACTTTCAAATTTGGAGCGGGAAACGAGACTCGAACTCGCGACCCCGACCTTGGCAAGGTCGTGCTCTACCAACTGAGCTATTCCCGCTTGGGTGCGCTTGTACTTAACAAGTACTTTCAAATTTTGGAGCGGGAAACGAGACTCGAACTCGCGACCCCGACCTTGGCAAGGTCGTGCTCTACCAACTGAGCTATTCCCGCAAATTTGTTGCTGTCGTAATTCGCATTTCTGCGTCGTTACGGGAGGCGCATTATACGAGAAATCCATTTAGCTGCAAGCCCCTGAACGCATTTTTTCGCGATTTTTGTTTGAATGCTGATTAAATCACCAAACAAGACAAAAAACGAGCAAAGCGTGCGCTATGCAACAAAAAACTTTTCACGCCACGCCTAAAGGCACAGAATCAGAATAGCACCCTGCGCCAAAAAAAGAATAGCACGGTGACCACAACATCCAATTGATATCAGGGATCAAGATGAAAAAAAAACTTATTGTCATGCTGTTAGCCAGCCTCTCCGTTCACGCCGCTTCCGTTTCCGCCAGAACATTACATTTTGGCACCTCCGCCACCTATGCGCCCTATGAGTTTGTCGATGCCGATAATAAAATTGTTGGTTTCGATATTGATGTCGCCAACGCGGTCTGCAAAGAGATGCAAGCGGAGTGCTCATTCACTAACCAGAGCTTTGATAGTCTGATCCCCAGCCTACGCTTCAAAAAGTTTGATGCGGTGATCGCCGGTATGGATATGACGCCCAAACGTGAGCAGCAGGTCTCCTTTAGCCAACCCTATTACGAAGGTCTATCGGCGGTAGTCGTCACGCGTAAAGGGGCTTATCACACTTTTGCCGATCTGAAAGGCAAAAAAGTCGGTCTGGAAAACGGTACAACGCATCAGCGCTATTTGCAGGATAAACAACAAGCCATCACGCCTGTCGCCTATGACAGCTATCTAAACGCCTTTACCGATCTGAAAAATAACCGTCTTGAGGGCGTGTTTGGCGATGTCGCCGCGATTGGTAAGTGGCTAAAAAACAATCCGGATTACGCCATCATGGATGAACGCGCCAGCGATCCTGACTACTACGGAAAAGGGTTAGGCATTGCGGTACGCAAAGGCAACGACGCGCTATTGCAAGAAATTAATGCCGCGCTCGACAAGGTGAAAGCGTCGCCGGAATATGCGCAGATGCAGGAGAAATGGTTTACGCAGTAATTCAGTGGCGGGAGAGCTGCCGGATGAGACGCTCTGGCGTTGCCATCCGGCATGTTACGCCTCACAGCTTAATGAAATGCTCGCGGTAGTAAGCCAGCTCCGCCACCGACTCGCGAATATCATCCATCGCCTGGTGCGTGCCCTGCTTGGTAAAGCCGGCCAGAATCTCCGGCTTCCAGCGGCGCGCCAGTTCCTTGAGCGTACTGACATCCAGATAGCGATAGTGGAAGTAGGCCTCCAGTTCCGGCATATATTTAAACAGAAAACGACGATCCTGACCGATGCTGTTACCGCAAATCGGCGACTTACCCGCAGGCACCCACGTTTTCAGAAATTCAATCGTCGCCAGTTCAGCGTCTCGTTCGCCCATCGTACTTGCCTTAACGCGATCCACCAGACCGCTGCCGGTATGGGTGCGCACGTTCCAGTCATCCATTAACGCCAGTTGCGCATCGGATTGATGTACCGCAATCGTCGGCCCTTCCGCCAGAATATTCAGACTGGCATCCGTCACCAGCGTGGCTATCTCAATAATGCGATCGCGCTCGGGGTCCAGACCTGTCATCTCCAGATCGATCCAAATCAGGTTGTTTTCATCGGCACTCATGCTATTTTCCACCCTTCAGAGGTCACATTCACTGTGACTATATTCATCTACAATTGCGTGTATCATAGATGTTTTGCCCACTATGGGCGACCAGGAGCCAGTACGATTGAGCAAAAATAAACTCTCCAAAGGCCAGCAGCGCCGTGTGAACGCCAATCACCAGCGTCGTTTAAAAACGTCCGCGGAGAAAGCCGACTACGATGACAACCTGTTTGGCGAGCCTGCAGAAGGTATCGTCATTAGCCGTTTTGGTATGCATGCCGATGTGGAGTCTGCTGACGGCGAGGTTCACCGCTGCAATATCCGCCGCACTATCCGTTCGCTGGTGACGGGCGATCGCGTCGTCTGGCGTCCGGGCAAAGCCGCCGCAGAGGGCGTCAACGTAAAAGGCATCGTTGAAGCGGTGCATGAGCGCACCTCGGTATTGACGCGCCCGGACTTCTACGACGGCGTGAAGCCTATTGCCGCCAACATTGACCAAATCGTTATCGTCTCCGCGATTTTGCCGGAGCTGTCGCTGAATATCATCGATCGCTATCTGGTCGGCTGTGAAACCCTACAGGTTGAGCCGCTTATCGTACTCAATAAAATTGATCTGCTGGACGACGAAGGTATGGACTTCGTTAATGAGCAGATGGATATCTACCGCAATATCGGCTATCGCGTGCTGATGGTCTCCAGCCATACGCAGGATGGTCTGAAACCGCTGGAAGAGGCATTAACCGGTCGCATCAGTATTTTTGCCGGGCAGTCCGGCGTCGGAAAATCCAGTCTGCTAAACGCTCTGCTCGGCTTACAGAACGAGATTCTGACGAACGATGTGTCGAATGTCTCCGGTCTGGGTCAACATACCACTACCGCTGCTCGTCTGTATCATTTCCCGCATGGCGGCGATGTCATTGATTCCCCCGGCGTGCGCGAGTTCGGCTTATGGCATCTGGAGCCGGAACAAATCACCCAGGGCTTTGTCGAATTTCATGACTATTTGGGACATTGCAAATACCGGGACTGCAAGCATGACGCCGATCCAGGCTGCGCCATTCGCGAAGCGGTAGAGAACGGCGCTATTGCGGAAACCCGTTTCGAAAATTATCACCGAATTCTTGAAAGTATGGCGCAGGTAAAAACGCGTAAAAACTTTTCTGATACGGACGACTGACAGATACGCTAGGCGTCGTTAGAATCGTCCACTTTTTTCAGGATACCGGTATAACTGCCGGTTCAGGAACAACAATGGCCTGGAGGCTACCTTGTTAAACTCATTTAAACTTTCGCTACAATACATTCTGCCGAAACTATGGCTCACTCGCCTGGCGGGCTGGGGCGCAAGCAAACGAGCAGGATGGCTGACAAAACTGGTTATCGATCTCTTCGTAAAGTATTACAAAGTCGATATGACCGAGGCGCAAAAACCGGATACCGCCAGCTATCGTACGTTCAATGATTTCTTTGTTCGTCCGCTGCGTGATGACGTGCGTCCGCTCAATACCGATCCTAACATCCTGGTGATGCCTGCTGACGGCGTGATAAGCCAGTTGGGTCGTATCGAAGAAGATAAAATTTTACAGGCCAAAGGCCATAATTACAGCCTTGAAGCGTTGCTGGCGGGTAACTACCTGATGGCGGATAAGTTCCGCAACGGCACGTTTGTGACCACTTACCTCTCCCCTCGCGACTACCATCGCGTGCATATGCCATGCAACGGCATCCTGCGCGAAATGATCTACGTACCGGGCGATCTGTTCTCTGTTAACCATCTGACCGCGCAAAACGTCCCCAACCTGTTTGCCCGCAACGAGCGCGTTATCTGCCTGTTTGATACCGAGTTCGGCCCTATGGCGCAGATTCTGGTCGGCGCAACTATTGTCGGCAGTATCGAAACCGTCTGGGCGGGGACCATTACCCCGCCGCGCGAAGGCATCATCAAGCGCTGGACCTGGCCAGAAGGCGAACATGAAGGGTCTGTCGCCTTGTTGAAAGGCCAGGAGATGGGGCGCTTTAAACTGGGTTCCACGGTCATCAACTTATTTGCGCCGGGGAAAGTGAATCTGATCGCGTCGCTGGCAAGCCTGTCCGTTACCAAAATTGGCCAACCGCTGGCGACGTCGACCGAAACATTCGTCGCGCCGGAGGTAGAACCTGCTCAGCTGCCGGCAGAAGAAATTAAAGCCGAACAGGACGCCAGCCCGCTGGTTGACAATAAAAAAGACGACACCTAATCAAGAGAGAATGCTGACGTGCGCCTGATTATCGCTTTTCTGATGGCCTGGTGCCTCAGCACGGGGGCGTTCGCCGCAACGGCCCCCGACGCCAAACAAATCACGCAGGAACTGGAGCAGGCAAAAGCGGCGAAGCCCGCTCAGCCGGAAGCCGTTGAGGCGCTCCAGACTGCGTTAAACGCGCTTGAAGAGCGAAAAGGCTCGCTTGAGCGCGCGAAACAATATCAACACGTTATTGATAACTTCCCTAAGCTATCCGCCACCTTGCGCGCCCAGTTGAATAATCTGCGCGATGAACCTCGCAGCGTACCGCCAGAGATGTCCACCGAAGCGTTAAATCAGGAGATCTTGCAGGTTAGCAGCCAGCTACTGGATAAAACCCGCGAGGCGCAACAGGAGCAGGAGCGCGTCAGGGAGATCGCCGACTCGCTCAGCCAGCTTCCCCAACAGCAAAACGACGCCCGCCGCCAGCTTAATGAGATTGAGCGACGGCTCGGCGCCGCAGGCGGAAGTGCCGCGCTTAGCCAGGCGCAAAGTCTCAGTATGCAGGCGGAGTCCGCCAAACTAAAAGCGTTAGTCGACGAACTGGAGTTGGCGCAACTGTCCGCCAACAACCGGCAGGAACTGGCTCGTCTGCGTTCCGAGCTGGCGGAAAAACAGAGCCAGCAATTGGATGCGTATCTTCAGGCGCTGCGCAATCAGCTCAACAGCCTGCGCCAACGTGAAGCGGAACGCGCGCTGGAAAGCACTGAGCTGCTGGCGGAAAACAGCGCCGGTTTGCCGGAAGGCATCGTCGAACAATTTAAAGTCAACCGCGAGCTGTCACAGGCGCTCAATCAACAAGCGCAGCGGATGGATCTGGTCGCTTCGCAGCAGCGACAGGCCACCAGCCAAACGTTACAGGTGCGTCAGGCGCTCAATACGCTGCGGGAGCAGTCGCAATGGCTTGGCGTGTCCAACATGCTTGGCGAAGCGCTGCGCGCGCAGGTCGCCCGTCTGCCAGAGATGCCTAAGCCGCAGCAGCTTGATACGGAAATGGCGCAGCTACGCGTTCACCGAATGCGCTATGAAGAGTTACTCAATAAGCAGCCGCAGCTACGGCAAATACGTCAGGCCAATGGACAGCCGCTGACCGCCGAGCAAAACCAGATTCTTGACGCCCAGCTTCGCACTCAGCGCGAGCTGCTCAACTCGTTGTTACAGGGCGGCGATACGCTGATCCTGGAGCTGACCAAACTGAAAGTCTCCAACAGCCAACTGGAGGATGCGCTTAAAGAGGTTAATGAAGCGACCCACCGTTATCTGTTCTGGACCGCTGACGTTAGCCCGCTATCGCTCTCCTGGCCTGTTGATTTGGTTCAGGATTTACGTCGGCTTATCTCATTAGATACGTTTAATCAGTTAGGTAAAGCCAGCATCATGATGCTGACCAGCAAAGAGACGCTGCTGCCGTTATTCGGCGCGCTGGCGCTGGTCGGGTTTAGCCTCTATTCACGCCAACACTTCAACCGGTTCCTTGAGCGCTCGGCCTCGCGCGTCGGGAAAGTCACCCAGGATCACTTCTCGCTGACGCTGCGAACGGTGTTCTGGTCGATTCTGGTCGCCTCGCCGCTGCCGGTCTTGTGGGCGACGCTCGGCTATGGTCTACAGGAAGCCTGGCCGTATCCGCTGGCCGTCGCCATCGGCGATGGCGTGACGGCGACAGTACCGCTGTTGTGGGTAGTCATGATTTGCGCCGCGTTTGCCCGCCCTAATGGTCTGTTTGTGGCACATTTCGGCTGGCCGCGAAACCGGGTAGCGAAAGCGATGCGCTACTACCTGATGAGCATTGGGCTGATCGTGCCGCTCATTATGGCAGTGATCATGTTT
Organism: Salmonella sp. 32120201201600049SM; assembly: GCF_017572835.1. Classification (NCBI taxonomy): domain Bacteria; kingdom Pseudomonadati; phylum Pseudomonadota; class Gammaproteobacteria; order Enterobacterales; family Enterobacteriaceae; genus Salmonella; species Salmonella sp. 32120201201600049SM. The sequence goes on from NZ_JAGESA010000005.1 coordinate 72,608, forward strand.
GATAATCTTAACGATCGGGAGTTTTCCGGCTCGTTGGGCCGCCTTTGCTTCATCCTGATATGCGGCGCGCTGGCGCTGGTCACGCTGAGTCTGAAAAAAGCGGGCATCCCGCTCTATCTTGATAAAGAAGGCAACGGCGACAACATGGTCAACAGCCTGCTGTGGAATATGTTGATGGGCGCGCCGCTTATCGCGATTCTGGCGGCGGCGGTGGGTTATCTGGCCACGGCGCAGGCGCTACTGGCGAGACTGGAAACCTCGGTCGCCATCTGGTTCCTGTTGCTGGTCATCTATCACGTCATTCGCCGCTGGATGCTGATCCAACGACGCCGACTGGCTTTTGACCGCGCCAAACATCGTCGGGCGGAAATGCTGGCGCAGCGCGCGCGCGGCGAAGAAGAACCGGCGCACTCCTCCAGCCTGGAAGGCGCGGTCGACATCGATGAAAGTGAAATCGATCTTGACGCTATTAGCGCCCAGTCGCTGCGTCTGGTCCGCTCAATTCTGATGCTTATCGCCCTGCTATCGGTAATTGTACTGTGGTCGGAAATCCACTCGGCATTCGGCTTCCTGGAGAATATTTCGCTGTGGGATGTCACCTCTACGGTGCAAGGCGTGGAAAGCCTGGAGCCGATTACCCTCGGGGCGGTGCTCATTGCGATTCTGGTCTTTATCATCACCACGCAGTTGGTGCGTAATCTGCCTGCGCTGCTGGAACTGGCGTTATTACAGCATCTCGATTTAACGCCTGGTACCGGTTACGCCATCACGACCATCACCAAATATCTGTTAATGCTGATTGGCGGGCTGGTCGGTTTCTCGATGATCGGCATTGAGTGGTCGAAGCTACAATGGCTGGTGGCCGCGCTCGGCGTCGGGCTTGGTTTTGGCCTGCAAGAAATTTTCGCTAACTTTATCTCCGGCCTGATTATTTTGTTTGAAAAGCCGATTCGTATCGGCGATACGGTGACCATTCGCGATCTCACCGGCAGCGTGACCAAAATCAATACCCGCGCCACCACCATCAGTGACTGGGATCGTAAAGAGATTATCGTGCCGAATAAAGCCTTTATCACCGAACAGTTTATCAACTGGTCGCTGTCTGACTCCGTTACGCGTGTGGTGTTAACCATCCCGGCGCCGGCGGATGCCAATAGCGAAGAGGTGACGCAAATTCTGCTGACGGCGGCGCAGCGCTGTTCTTTGGTGCTTGATAACCCACCGCCTGAAATCTTTCTGGTGGATCTTCAGCAGGGTATTCAGATTTTCGAACTGCGTATCTATGCCGCGGAAATGGGACACCGTATGCCATTACGCCATGAGATCCACCAATTGATTCTGGCGGGCTTCCGCGAGCACGGTATTGATATGCCGTTCCCGCCGTTCCAGATGCGTCTGGAGAGTCTCGGCGGTAAACAAACGGGGAGAACGTTAACGTCAGCGGGTAAAACCAGCCGCCCGGCGGGGAGTTTGTAAACGCAATGGTACCGGATGACGCTAAAAGACTCGATGACATAGGCTTATCAGGTCTTTTAGCATAGATCACACACAAAACTGATAGCGCAGGAAGAATTGCCAGGACCAGTAAGCAAATATCACCAACGCGACACAGTACAAAAACCAACTACGTATTTTCTTATACACAGTAACGTAAAAAAATGGGAAAAACAGGGGCAGCGTCATCATCGCGCCAAAACTTCTGGAATCATCATTTTCGACAGTTCTCATCACATCACAAATGTTGGTTATCCCACTCTCGCCAATCATCCACTCTTTATCCAGGACTGAAAATACAGCGATGAGTGGGATAGCCAGTAAAATCCAGATAGCGCACAACGCAAACATTTTCGGACTCATTATAAATATCCTTTTCATAAAGCCGATGAGCTAACGCTATCCGGGCAAAGATTACTCCGCCGCCCACTCCGGATCGGCGCTCATGCGGCTGCTGTAATTCTGATAAATTGCCATCGCCAGCAGCGAGAAGAAGATCGGGCCGCCGATCATCCACAAGGCGCTGTCCCAGTCCCCAGCTTCAATCACCGGCTGGATGATGGTAAAGACGTTGGCAAACGTCACCACCAGCACCACAACACCCGTCGCGACCAGGGTAGAGGCTTTGGTTTTAAAGAGAACAAATGGCCGCTCCAGATCCTGACGCGCTTTAAAGAAGGGAAATGCCAGCGCAAGGAACAGGTATGGCAAGGTCATTGAGACGTTCGCCATCAGCGTGAGTTTGTTATAAAACGCCGATGCAGTGTCACCACCAAAAGAGACCAGCAAAATAAACAGACTCACCAGTACGCACTGTAGCCACATAGCGGTCGCCGGCATACCGTTAGCGTTCAGTGTCGTCATCGGCGCGGGCCACAACGCTTTTGGCGTCCCCTGAATAATGGCTTTCAGCGGTGAATAGCTCAACGTAAAAAACGCGCCGGTATAAGCCAGAAACATAGAAAGGCCGGTGATACGCGCAAACCAGACGCCCACCGTCATCGCAGCTTCCGGAGAAAGGTTTAACGCGTTACCTAATGTCGTGCCTAAACTCGACATCAAAATGTAGGTAATATTCCCTAAGTTAACGGCGCTATTACTTAATATCTGTTGCCAGTTAGTACTGACGCCCCATAAAAAGATCGCCAAAGAATAACCAATTGAAATCACAATGGCCGCGAAGACAATACCTTTCGCAAAATTCTTTTCCGGTTTCTCGGTTTTATCCACCAGTCCGCCGACAGCCTCAATACCGCCGTAAGCAAAAATAGCAAATACCACAAATGACAACATTGCCAGGCCGGAGTGATAACCCGGATTCGGTGACGAGGTAAAATTAATTTCTTGTGCAAAATGCCCACCATTTAATAACAAAATAGCGACACTCACTAACAATAAAACTAAATTAAGACACATTACGGCAATACCTCCGACCGCCGTAATTCGCGCAATTTTATTGATCCCTCTGGCGGCGACACACGTCACCAGAATCATCCAGCCAACGGCGAGCAGCCCGACAACCTGCGTAGGCTCAAGCCCCGCAATACGCCAGTGCTGCGTCATATCGGCACCAAAAACAAAAGTAGAAAACGGTACCCAAATTTTTGCCGCCGTACTTACCATCCATATGACATACGATGAAAACCACATAAACGTGCCGATAAACGCGTAACGTGGCCCCACGCTATTATTCATCCACGAATAGATCCCGCCCTCTTCTTTGCGATAAGCGGAACCCATTTCAGCCATCATTAAGGCGAATGGAATAAAAAACAGCAAGGCAGAAAATATATACCACGGGATTGCGCTATACCCCATTAAATAAAACGCCGACGGGCTATTCGCAAAACCAAAAACAGAAGTAAAAATCATCAGGATAAGCCCAATAAGGCTCATCTTTTTTATCGTGTGGGTCATTCAACCATCCCTTACGCTCGAGCGCGTTTGCCAGACGCCGCTCACCGATTGACGCCGCCTTCTTTTTTACGAAGGTCAGCGATAAAAAAATCAACACAGGATTGATACCTAAATGGCATCAAAGTTCCAGCCTTATGTTGTGGCAAACAGAGGATAATTGAAAAAATATGCTACAAAATGGCGCTTATTGCGCCATTTTATCTCGCGAAAGAGTGAATTTCAGATTTACGCCCGATCGACCGTAAAAGCAATCACGTCCGCCAGGCTTTCTGCTCCCAGCGCCAGCATCACCAGACGATCAACACCCAGCGCCACGCCGGAACAATCCGGTAGACCGGCGGCCAGCGCATCCAGTAGATTTTGGTCAATCGGCTGCTGCGGCAGACCGCGAGCGGCGCGCTTACGATTGTCCTGTTCAAAGCGCTGTTGTTGCTCACGTGCGTCCGTCAGTTCGTGGAAACCATTCGCCAGCTCAATACCTTTGTAGTACACCTCAAAGCGCTCGGCGACGCGATGATCCTCGGTACTGATTTGTGCCAGCGATGCCTGACTTGCCGGAAAGTGATAAATAAAGGTCGGCTTTTCTTTACCTATATGCGGCTCAACCCCCATCGTGAACAACAGTTGCAGCAACGTATCACGGTCTTCTTCCGTATCGGCGATATTGCTTAAATCAAGCTTTGCCGCCGCCTCACGCAGTTGCGTTTTATCTGCTGATAACGGGTCAATCTCCAGATGGCGCTGAAACGCCTGTTGATAGGAGAGACTTTCCGCAGGTTGACAATCCAGCACTTGCTGAAGCAAATCATCCACTTCATTCATCAGGCGGTACATATCGTAATGCGGGCGATACCACTCCAGCATGGTGAATTCCGGATTATGATGTCGTCCCATCTCTTCATTACGGAAACTGCGGCATAGCTGGAAAACCGGACCGCACCCTGCCGCCAGCAGGCGTTTCATATGGTATTCCGGACTGGTCATTAAATAGAGGTTGATCCCCTGGGAATGGCCAGGTCCGACGAAACGCGTTTCGAACGGGAACAGATGAATGTCTGTGACCGTCGCCTGACTCATGCAGGGCGTCTCAACCTCAAGCACTCCACGATCGGCAAAGAAACGACGGATTTCCGCCATAATCGCCGCACGTTTTAATAAATTGGGGATGGACGCGCTCGGCTGCCAGGTTGCCGTTTCGCTCATGATTCTTTCTCCAGTTTAAGACAAGGTCACGAAGTCTACTCGCAACGCGCGGGCGAAACAAATTTTGCGCAGGCGTATCGGGCGCCTTCTGGAGGGTAAAAAAAGTGATTTCAGATGGTTTAGTAATTAAATTAATCAAAATCAATGATAATTCATCCCTCTGATACGCTAAAAAAATCGAACACGTCAAATTTCCCTGACATCCCTGAGACTATACTGTTGTACCCATAAAGGAGCAGTGGAAACGCATTCATACTTCGCAGAACCCAGAGGCTTTATCTGGCTGCGCGAGGGTGAAATTACAATAATCTGGAGGAATGTCGTGCAAACCTTTCAAGCCGATCTTGCCATTATAGGCGCCGGTGGCGCGGGATTACGTGCTGCAATTGCTGCCGCACAGGCGAATCCCAATGCTAAAATCGCACTGATCTCAAAAGTGTACCCGATGCGCAGCCACACCGTCGCTGCCGAAGGGGGTTCAGCCGCTGTCGCCCAGGATCATGACAGCTTTGACTACCATTTTCACGATACGGTAGCAGGCGGAGACTGGCTGTGTGAGCAGGATGTCGTGGATTACTTTGTCCACCATTGTCCCACTGAGATGACGCAGCTGGAGCAATGGGGCTGCCCGTGGAGCCGCCGTCCGGACGGTAGCGTTAACGTGCGTCGCTTCGGTGGTATGAAAATCGAGCGTACCTGGTTCGCCGCGGATAAAACCGGCTTCCATATGCTGCATACCCTGTTCCAGACTTCCCTGCAGTTCCCACAAATCCAGCGCTTTGACGAACATTTTGTGCTGGATATTCTGGTTGATGACAACCATGCGCGCGGCCTGATGGCAATGAACATGATGGAAGGCACGCTGGTGCAAATCCGCGCCAACGCCGTGGTCATGGCGACAGGCGGCGCAGGCCGCGTATACCGCTATAATACCAACGGCGGCATCGTCACCGGCGACGGGATGGGCATGGCGCTGAGCCACGGCGTTCCGCTGCGTGATATGGAATTCGTTCAGTATCACCCGACCGGCCTGCCAGGTTCCGGTATCCTGATGACTGAAGGTTGCCGCGGCGAAGGCGGTATTCTGGTCAATAAAAATGGCTACCGTTACCTGCAAGACTACGGCATGGGCCCCGAAACGCCGCTGGGCGAGCCGAAAAACAAATATATGGAACTGGGGCCGCGCGACAAAGTATCCCAGGCTTTCTGGCACGAATGGCGTAAAGGCAACACCATCTCCACGCCGCGCGGCGATGTGGTTCACCTCGACCTGCGTCATCTCGGCGAGAAGAAACTGCATGAACGTCTGCCGTTCATTTGCGAACTGGCGAAAGCCTATGTCGGCGTCGATCCGGTTAAAGAACCGATTCCAGTACGTCCGACCGCGCACTACACCATGGGCGGCATTGAAACCGACCAGAACTGTGAAAGCCGTGTCAAAGGGCTGTTTGCCGTTGGCGAATGCTCCTCTGTTGGCCTGCATGGCGCGAACCGCCTCGGTTCCAACTCACTGGCGGAACTGGTGGTGTTTGGTCGTCTGGCTGGCGAACAAGCAATGGAACGCGCTGCTACGGCAGGCGCCGCAAATAGCGCCGCGCTCGACGCCCAGGTTGCCGATATTGAACAACGTCTGAAAAATCTGGTGAACCAGGAAGGCAACGAAAACTGGTCGAAGATCCGCGATGAGATGGGTCTGTCTATGGAAGAAGGTTGCGGTATTTACCGTACCCCGGAACTGATGCAGAAAACCGTTGATAAACTGGCCGAGCTTCAGGAACGTTTCAAGCGCGTACGTATCTCCGATACTTCCAGCGTGTTCAACACTGACCTGCTGTATACCATCGAACTGGGTCATGGTCTGAACGTGGCGGAATGTATGGCGCACTCTGCGCTGGCGCGTAAAGAGTCCCGCGGCGCGCATCAGCGTCTGGATGAAGGCTGTACCGAGCGCGACGATGTGAACTTCCTCAAGCACACCCTCGCCTTCCGCGATGCTGATGGCACGACCCGTCTGGAATACAGCGACGTGAAAATCACCACCCTGCCGCCAGCCAAACGTGTTTACGGCGGTGAAGCGGAAGCAGCCGATAAGAAGGAGAAGGCGAATGGCTGAGATGAAAAACCTGAAAGTTGAGGTGGTGCGCTATAACCCGGAAACCGATACCGCGCCGCACAGTGCTTTCTATGAAGTTCCTTATGATGAAACAACATCGCTACTGGACGCGTTGGGCTACATCAAAGATAACCTGTCGCCAGACCTGAGCTACCGCTGGTCCTGCCGTATGGCGATCTGCGGCTCCTGCGGCATGATGGTCAACAACGTCCCTAAACTGGCGTGTAAAACCTTCCTGCGCGATTACACCAACGGTATGAAGGTGGAAGCGCTGGCGAACTTCCCGATTGAGCGCGATCTGGTTGTCGATATGACGCACTTTATCGAAAGCCTGGAAGCGATTAAACCGTACATTATTGGCAACTCTCGCACGCCAGATCAGGGGCCGAATGTCCAGACCCCGGCGCAAATGGCGAAGTATCATCAGTTCTCCGGTTGCATCAACTGTGGTCTGTGCTACGCCGCGTGCCCGCAGTTCGGTCTGAATCCTGAGTTTATCGGACCGGCTGCGATTACGCTGGCGCATCGCTATAACGAAGATAGCCGCGATCACGGTAAGAAGGAGCGTATGGCGCAGTTGAACAGTCCGAACGGCGTATGGACCTGTACTTTCGTGGGCTACTGCTCCGAAGTCTGTCCAAAACATGTCGATCCGGCTGCGGCCATTCAGCAGGGTAAAGTGGAAAGCTCGAAAGACTTTCTTATCGCCACCCTGAAACCACGCTAAGGAGTGCAACATGACGACTAAACGCAAACCCTATGTGCGGCCGATGACGTCCACCTGGTGGAAAAAACTGCCGTTTTATCGCTTTTATATGCTGCGCGAAGGCACAGCGGTGCCGGCAGTCTGGTTCAGTATTGAACTGATTTTCGGTCTGTTTGCGCTCAAACACGGCGCGGAATCCTGGATGGGATTCGTCGGCTTTTTACAAAACCCGGTGGTAGTGATCTTAAACCTGATCACCCTGGCGGCCGCGCTGCTGCACACCAAAACCTGGTTTGAACTGGCGCCGAAGGCGGCCAATATCATTGTAAAAGACGAAAAAATGGGGCCAGAGCCAATCATCAAAGGGCTTTGGGTGGTCACTGCGGTAGTCACCGTAGTCATTCTGTATGTTGCCCTGTTCTGGTAAGGAGTCCCGGATGATTAATCCAAACCCAAAACGTTCTGATGAACCCGTATTCTGGGGACTGTTTGGCGCAGGCGGTATGTGGGGCGCGATCATCGCGCCGGTGATCGTGCTACTGGTTGGCATCATGCTGCCGCTGGGGCTATTTCCGGGCGATGCCCTGAGTTTTGAGCGCGTACTGACGTTCGCCCAAAGCTTTATTGGTCGCGTTTTTCTGTTCCTGATGATCGTGCTGCCGCTATGGTGTGGCCTACACCGTATGCACCACGCGATGCATGACCTGAAAATCCACGTGCCCGCGGGCAAATGGGTCTTTTACGGTCTGGCGGCAATCCTGACCGTTGTGACGGCAATTGGCGTTATCACTCTCTAAGTTGCCACGACGCCCTCTTATCTACCCGATAAGAGGGCGTTTTTTCTTTTCCTGCCTCTCATTTTCCCGCCAGGTTCTACACTTAGAAAAAACACTGGAAGGAAAAACGCTATGCGCATTCTGCCCGTCGTTGCTGCAGTTACGGCTGCATTTCTGGTTGTCGCCTGTAGTTCGCCTACTCCGCCTAAAGGCGTTACCGTGGTAAATAACTTTGATGCCAAACGTTACCTCGGCACCTGGTATGAGATCGCACGCCTCGATCATCGATTTGAACGTGGACTGGAACAAGTCACGGCCACCTATAGTCTGCGTGACGATGGCGGGATTAATGTCATCAATAAAGGCTATAACCCGGATCGGGAAATGTGGCAAAAAACAGAAGGCAAAGCGTATTTTACCGGTAGTCCAAACCGCGCCGCGCTCAAGGTCTCTTTTTTCGGCCCGTTCTACGGCGGCTATAACGTGATTGCGCTTGACCGGGAATACCGTCATGCGCTGGTGTGCGGCCCGGATCGCGACTATCTGTGGATACTCTCTCGCACGCCAACGCTTTCTGAGGAAATAAAACAGCAAATGCTGGCCGTCGCGACCCGGGAGGGGTTTGACGTCAATAAATTAATTTGGGTAAAACAATCAGGTTCGTAGCAATATCAGCGACGAATTAATGCGCACTGAGTTTTAGCCCAATGATACCCGCGACGATCAAGCCAAGACTGAGCAAACGCGCCGGTGAGGCAGACTCGCCCAGCAGAAGGATACCGGTGATTGCCGCCCCAACGGCGCCGATGCCGGTCCAGATGGCGTACGCCGTTCCAACGGGCAGCGTTTTCATTGCCCAGGAAAGTAACGCCATACTGATAACCATGGCCGTAATGGTGATGATACTGGGGGTCAGACGAGAAAAACCGTGGGTATACTTCAGGCCGACAGCCCATACCACTTCAAGTAAACCAGCGATTAATAGAATGATCCAGGACATAGCAGGCTCCAGATAATTAATGGGGCCGTCCCCGGTGAGAATAGCGTTTACAGGTCGTCCTGTAACGTATACGGATGAAAAGCCATTCTTGCCTGAGAGAAAATGAATTTCAACCTTTTTATTTTTTTCCGTCTAAAGGCGGGAATTGGCCCTTTTAAGCCGCGTAGTTTTCGCATTTAGCGCCCACAGGAGTTCTCTATGATGGAACGCCTTCTGGGAAAGAAAGTGCTTTATCTACTTCCGGGTGCAAAAAACTATGTTGAAAATTTTAGTGATAGACCGATGCCACTTTACCCGTACGGGCATGGAGGCCTGGCTTAATCACACTGATGTGCTCAGTTCTTCACTGCTGGTATCCGGGATGAATAACCTTATACTGGCGAAAGAACATATTCTGCAATGGAAGCCCCATCTGGTTATCGCTGATTTATATGGTTTTCTCAACGATGCCTTACCCGAGCAGCCTATCAATGCATTTTTTGCCGCCTGCAGGATGACGCCGTTGGTATTATTACAGTCAGGGAATATGCCGTACAGACCGCAATATGCCAGTCATGCGGTGTTATCTAAACACACGCCTTTACATGAGCTTGCACAACGAATTAAAGGAGCGCTATATACTCATCCACTGCAGGAAGCGCCGGAAAGCGCCACGCCATTGCTCTCTCCGCAGGAGGAAAAAGTGCTCGCGATGTGGACGGAAGGCACCAGCAATAAAGAGATTGCGTATGCGCTTGGCATTCACGGGAAAACGGTTTACACCTATAAACGTAATATCCGTATGAAACTTCATATGGATAACCGGTATTCTCCCTTTCTTATGCTTCCGGAGAAAATCGATTAACGGTACGACGCCATGCCGTACCGTTGATGATTACTGCTGAGCTCTGGTTGCAGCGCCAGAGATCGCACTACCACCGTCCGAGATGTCCTCGCCCACGCCGCGCGTGGTATTACAAGCAGTTAATACAGTGGAAAGTACCAAAACAGAAAAGATCGCTGCAATTGTCTTTTTAACCATAATGTCTTCCTTTTCTAGCCAATGTTGTTTGTGTATAGCAACTTAATAATAGACAACATCCCAGAAAATGACGGGCGATCGACTAATTTTAGGAAGACGAGAAGCGATTAGCTGGCTGCGCGGGAGATGGCGTGGCCAAGATGCTGAATATCTTCGCCGAAGCCGCGGGCGGTATTACATGCCGTTAATAATGTGCTGGTAAGAAGAACCAGCGCGACAAGGCTGATAAAGCGTTTCATCATTGAGGCGCGAAAAAAAGGATGGCGCAGCATACGCTGCACCATTTTTCCCGATAACGTAAATTATTTTACGCGGGATACGTATTCGCCGGAACGGGTATCGACTTTGATCACTTCGCCAATCTGCACGAACAGCGGAACTTTAACCACTGCGCCAGTAGACAGCGTGGCTGGTTTGCCGCCAGTACCTGCGGTATCGCCCTTCAGACCTGGGTCGGTATCAACAATTTCCAGTTCAACAAAGTTCGGCGGAGTGACAGAGATAGGCTGACCGTTCCACAGGGTTACGATGCATTCCGCCTGATCCAACAGCCATTTTGCGTTGTCGCCGATAGCCTTGGCATCTGCAGACAGCTGCTCGAAGGTTTCGTTGTTCATGAAATGCCAGAACTCACCGTCGTTGTACAGGTAAGTCAGGTTCATATCGACTACATCCGCGCCTTCTGCGGAATCGGTCGATTTGAAGGTTTTCTCAACGCGCGTGCCGGTCAGCAGACGGCGCAGCTTAACGCGGGCAAACGCCTGGCCTTTACCCGGTTTCACGAATTCACTGGATTCAACCGCATAAGGTTCGCCATCCAACATGATTTTAAGACCGGAACGAAAATCGTTGCTATAGTAAGTCGCCATAAGGCCCTCTGAAATTGTTAACTGGTAGCTAAGCCACAAAATGGCGCATATTGTAACCCTAAATACCCCATTGCGAGAAGATTGGTTAGCGCAACTTGCCGATGTTGTGACCAATCCCGACGAACTGCTGCATCTTTTACAGATTGAAGCTGATGAAAACCTCCGGGCAGGACAGGACGCCAGGCGCTTGTTTGCCCTCCGCGTGCCGCGCGCTTTTATTGCGCGCATGGAGAAGGGCAACCCTGACGATCCTCTTTTACGTCAAGTGCTGACGTCCCGGGATGAATTTATTGTCGCCCCCGGTTTCTCCACCGACCCGCTGGAAGAGCAACACAGCGTGGTGCCAGGATTATTGCATAAATACCAAAACCGGGCGCTATTGCTGGTAAAAGGCGGATGTGCGGTAAATTGCCGCTACTGTTTCCGTCGTCACTTCCCGTATGCAGAGAATCAAGGCAATAAGCGCAACTGGAAAGTCGCGCTGGAGTATATCGCCGCACACCCGGAACTGGATGAGATCATCTTTTCCGGCGGCGATCCGCTGATGGCGAAAGATCATGAGCTGGACTGGCTGCTCACGCAACTGGAAGCCATTAAGCACGTCAAGCGGCTACGCATCCACAGTCGGTTGCCTATCGTCATCCCGGCACGCATTACTGACGAACTGGTCGCCCGCTTTGACCAGTCACGTCTGCAAATTTTGTTGGTGAACCATATCAACCACGCTAATGAAGTGGACGAGGCGTTCTGCCTGGCGATGAAGAAACTGCGCCACGTGGGCGTCACGCTTCTCAACCAGAGCGTCCTGCTGCGTGGCGTGAATGATAACGCGCGAACGCTGGCGAATCTGAGCAACGCGCTATTTGACGCCGGCGTGATGCCCTATTACCTGCATGTGCTGGATAAAGTGCAGGGCGCCGCGCATTTTATGGTCACCGATGACGAAGCCCGGCAAATCATGCGCGAACTGCTCACGCTGGTATCCGGCTATATGGTGCCAAGACTGGCGCGTGAAATCGGCGGCGAACCGAGCAAAACACCGCTGGATTTACAGCTTCGGCAGTGCTAATTCTCGCGGGCGCGTCAGGGACGACGAAAAATATTACCGCGCAATATCACGAGGAGATTCCCCCCGCGATTCTCCTCACCCTTTGGCGAGGATAAACTAACCTTCGTTAAATACACCTTTCCGATACTCTCTTTTCAATAAAGTCCGTTTTAGGACTCGCTTAGCGTGTACTGCATTTTCGAATTATACTGGTTCTCCTTTTTATAGGACGGCATAAACAATTTATATATCAAATACATTGCAGTAAAACATTTAATTATTTTATATTTGTGGAGAATTGACATGGCCTTAACGATTAAGGGACTAAATACCGGCGTTATTCGTCACAATGATAAGTTTATCGCGCTGGCGCTTAAGGTGAAGTCACTGAGAAATAAAGAAACACTGCTTTTCTTTCCTGTGCTCGCGCTGCGAGACTTGTTGATCGGCCTTGAACACCGGCTTTATTTACAACACTCGCTGCCGGAACAAGAGCAGGAAAAACGCCAGAAAGCCAAAAGCAGTCATGTGCTTAAAATGCATGAGAATATTCCGGCAATACTCCGTGAAGAGCTGGAAAACGCCGATGTTAATCAGCGTGTTGAATCTTTAGCGTTGAGCGATAATACAGAAAAAGTATTAACCTTTACGTTAAAGCTGCACAATGGTAGCCATCTTGATTTACAGGTCGGTGAGTGGCAGGTTGAAGTTCTGGTGATGGCTATTATTCACGCCATTAATAATGCCGAAATGCGTGAGCTCGTATTGCGTATTTCTTCAATGCTGGACTTTTTACCATTATACGATGCTGACTGCCTGGAAAACGGTAATATCGAATTCGATACCTATAACCAGCCTGACTGGAAACATAATCTGTATAACCATTATTTAGCGCTCGTTTATCGTTATACGGATGAGGCAGGACAATCGCATGATTGCGGCACCATCATTAAGACCCGTAGTCAGTCAGGCTCTAAAGAAGCTGAAGCGATATCACGCCGCTTGCTGAATTTCAGCCCGCGTCTTAAAAAGCTGGAAGGAAAACCGTGTAAGGTTTTTGTCAGAACGCTTGGAACCGGTAAAGCAGCGCGTCTGACGCAAGATCAATGTATGCGCGCGTTGCATAATCTACGCATGGCGTCATCGCAGGAAAAACGCTAACCATATCGCCCTCTGAATCTTTCAGAGGGCGTTACGATTCAGACATATCAATTCGGACATTTATAAACCTGGCCGTTCATCTCGCTGGCCGTCGGGACAAAACTGGACAACATGCCCTGCGACGGACTACTTACGCCATACAGCACGTTTCCACCCATCGCGGCTGCCTGATTACGCAGATCGTTCGCTGCGCCACGCATTGAGCCACCCTCTTCGCCGTGCTGGCCTGAAAACCAGTTACTCTGTTTACCGGTTGCCGTACCAATTAGCTGGCATTCCGCGCCTGGCTTATCTTCGACAAAGCGTACATTTTGGCCGGCAGCGGTGAGTTCGTTGCTGGAGCTACAACCCGCCATCAGCAGCGCGGCGCCAACGATCCCTGCTAAATATTTCACGTGCATGTTATTCCCCATAATCAATGAGCTGGACGTTTTGTCCGTATCTGAATCTTATACTAAAAAGATGACTAAAAGAAAAACCCCCGGTCATTTCTGCCCGGGGGTTTCTCAATTCTGGGAGATAAACATCCAAATCATTCTAGTTGCAGGAAGGCGGTAATCCCCAGTCACTTACTCAAGTAAGTGACTGGGGTTAGCCAACGCATCTGCAGCCTGAAGGATGCAGGGTGTGGGCAATTACATCATGCCGCCCATACCACCCATACCACCCATGCCGCCAGCAGCGCCTAAATCAGGAGCATCGCTTTTCGGCAGGTCGGTCACCATGCACTCGGTAGTGATCATCAGACCAGCCACAGAAGCCGCGTACTGCAGCGCAGAACGGGTAACTTTGGTTGGGTCCAGGATACCCATATCGATCATGTTGCCGTATTCTTCAGTTGCTGCGTTGTAACCGTAGTTACCGTCGCCGCCTTTAACGGTGTTAGCGACAACAGACGGCTCTTCGCCGCAGTTCAGCACGATCTGACGCAGCGGAGCTTCCATTGCGCGCAGCGCAACTTTGATACCCACGTTCTGGTCTTCGTTCTGGCCTTTCAGGTCAGCAATTTTAGAAGCAACGCGGATCAGCGCAACGCCACCACCAGCAACCACGCCTTCTTCTACCGCAGCACGGGTCGCGTGCAGGGCATCTTCAACGCGGGCTTTCTTCTCTTTCATTTCAACTTCGGTCGCAGCGCCAACTTTGATAACCGCAACGCCGCCTGCCAGTTTCGCTACGCGCTCCTGCAGTTTTTCACGATCGTAGTCGGAGGTCGCTTCTTCAATCTGCTGACGGATCTGAGCAACACGGCCCTGGATGGCAGCTTCTTCACCCACGCCATCGATGATGGTGGTGGTGTCTTTGTTGATCACAACACGTTTCGCCTGACCCAGGTCTTCCAGGGTTGCTTTTTCCAGCTCCATACCGATCTCTTCAGAGATTACGGTACCGCCGGTCAGGGTAGCGATATCCTGCAGCATCGCCTTACGACGATCGCCGAAGCCCGGTGCCTTAACAGCAGCCACTTTCACGATGCCACGCATGGTGTTCACTACCAGGGTAGCCAGCGCTTCGCCTTCAACATCTTCAGCGATGATCAGCAGCGGTTTGCCTGCTTTTGCAACGGCTTCCAGAACCGGCAGCATTTCGCGGATGTTGGAGATTTTCTTATCAGCCAGCAGGATGAACGGGCTTTCCAGCTCTACTGCGCCAGTTTCCGGCTTGTTGATGAAGTAAGGAGACAGGTAGCCGCGGTCAAACTGCATACCTTCAACCACGTCCAGTTCGTCCTGCAGACCGGTACCGTCTTCAACGGTGATGACGCCTTCTTTACCGACTTTATCCATCGCTTCCGCAATCAGTTTACCTACGGTTTCGTCGGAGTTAGCGGAGATAGTACCTACCTGAGCAATCGCTTTAGAGTCGGAGCACGGTACGGACAGGGCTTTCAGCTCTTCAACCGCCGCAGCAACCGCTTTGTCGATACCACGTTTCAGGTCCATCGGGTTCATGCCCGCAGCAACGGCTTTCAAGCCTTCGGTAATGATGGACTGCGCCAGTACGGTCGCGGTGGTGGTGCCGTCGCCTGCAGCATCGTTCGCTTTAGAGGCAACTTCTTTCACCATCTGCGCGCCCATGTTTTCAAACTTGTCTTCCAGTTCGATTTCACGCGCTACGGAAACACCATCTTTAGTGATAGTCGGCGCACCGAAAGATTTATCCAGAACCACGTTACGGCCTTTCGGACCGAGGGTTACTTTCACTGCATCTGCCAGTACGTTTACGCCGCGCAGCATTTTCACACGAGCGTCGTTACCGAATTTTACGTCTTTAGCTGCCATTTTCTCTTTCCCTTAAATTCGTATGTTCAGTGTCGTTCGCGGATTACGCTTCAACAATTGCCAGAATGTCGCTTTCAGACATGATCAACACTTCTTCATTGTCGATCTTTTCAGATTTCACACCGTAGCCATCGTTAAAAATAACGATGTCGCCAACTTTCACGTCCAGCGGCTGTACAGTACCGTTGTCCAGGATGCGACCCTTACCGACAGCGATGATTTCGCCACGAGTTGATTTACCCGCTGCGGAACCGGTCAGTACGATGCCGCCAGCAGATTTAGACTCAACTTCTTTACGTTTGACGATCACACGATCATGTAACGGACGAATACTCATTGATAGCTCTCCTTTGAGAAAGTCATTATCAGTTATGGGTGACGCCGGCCCGTAAACGGTTTCCCGGCTGGTGACCAGAGAGATGGGGATGGGGTTTTGCCCCTTCAAGGGGGGAGATGAAAAAAAATTCTTCTGAGCGAAAAAAGCGGTAAAAACGCTACTTATCTCACGTTTACCCAAGGTTTAGAACATCCTGCTATAAGAAAAGGCGTGTGTGATACGCTTAAAAATGTCTGTCGTCACCTGACGTTACAATGCCGCCGGATAATGAGCTGATGAATGAACTAAAAAAAGAGCTTGGGTTGGTTCAGGGCGTTATCTTGTTAACCACATCATTATTAGGGACTGGCGTTTTTGCGCTTCCGGAGCTGGCTGCGCTGGCGGCAGGCGACATCAGCCTTTGGGCATGGCCGCTGCTCATTATTTTGATTTTCCCTATTGCGATTGTCTTTGCTGTGCTGGGGCGTCACTTTCCACACGCTGGCGGCGTAGCGCATTTTGTCGGGATGGCATTTGGCCCGCGTCTGCAACGAGTGATCAGTTGGCTGTTTTTATCAGTCATTCCTGTTAGTTTTCCCGCAGCCTTGCATATTGCGGTGGGTTTCGGCCAGGCGCTGTTTGGCTGGCAAAGCGAACAGCTCTTATTTGGGGAGCTGGGTACTCTAGGTTTACTATGGTTTATGGGATCGCGCGGCGCCAGCTCCAGCGCCAACCTGCAAGCCATTATCGCTGGATTAATTATCGCGCTTATTGCCGCCATTCTGTGGAAAGGCGCGATTAAACCTGCAGATATCACCTTCCCAGCCGCAAACGAAATCACCTTTTCCCGGCTGTGTACCGCCCTGGCGATCATGTTCTGGGGATTTGTGGGAATTGAGGCTTTTACGCATTTGTCGTCTGAATTTAAAAATCCTGAACGTGATTTTCCGCGCGCATTGATCATTGGCCTGATGCTGGCCGGCTCCATTTATTGGACCTGTACCGCCGTGGTGCTGCATTTTGGCGTCTATAGCGACAAGATAGCGGCAACAGCATCGCTACCGCTTATTATTGTTCATCTCTTCGGTATCCAGGCGTTGTGGATAGCCTGCATTATTGGTTATCTCACCTGCTTTGCCAGCCTGAATGTGTATGCTCAGAGTTTTGCGCGTCTGATATGGACGCAAATGCAATATCAGCCCGATCACTATCTGGCTCAACTCTCTCCCGGACGCCTTCCCTTGCACGCGTTAAACGTTATTCTGGCCTGTTGTTGCGTGAGTTCCCTGGTCGTCTACGCCCTGAAGATTAACCTCAATGCGCTGATCGTCTATGCTAACGGTATTTTTATTATGCTCTATCTGCTTTGTATGCTGGCGGGCTGTCGACTGTTGAAAGGGCGCTGCTATGCACTGGCGGTGACGGGTTGTCTACTGTGCCTGTTATTGCTGGTAATGCTGGGGTGGAAAAGCTTATATGCCATTATTATGCTGGCAGCATTATGGCTGTTTTTACCGAAGCGAAAACGCATGGCGTAAGACGTATCTGTTGGCCGGATAACGCCTCACGCGACTTATCCGGCCAGCATCTCTACCTTTAATCCCGACGATCGTCTTTATGTTCAATACGATCGCGATCGTCATCTTTACGCTGATACTCGCCGTCAAATGTTTCGCCACCGCCAGTACCCGCGCTAAACCCGCCGCCCGGCATCCGGGAAAAACGTAAATGCGGCAGCAACTTCAGCGTCAAATGTTTTTGCACTGGCGGTAACAAAAGGAGAAGGCCGAGAAAATCGGTGAAAAATCCCGGCAACAGGAGCAGTAAGCCAGCGATGATCAGCGATACACTCTTAATCATTTCTGCCGCCGGGCTCTCACCGGCCGCCATTTTTTGTTGCATCAGCAAAAAGTTTTTAAAACCCTGGTTACGTACCAGCGACATACCGATAACAGACGTAAAAATCACCAGGATTAACGTCATCAGGACGCCAAGCACATGGGCGACCTGGATAAAGATAGAAATCTCAATGTAAACATAGAGAAAGACAGCTAAAAAGGGTATCCAGCGCAAAGGACTCTCCTGTAAGTCATGGCCGTCTGCGACGACCATTTGAATGGGGTTGCGATTCGCATCGATTCGATATGGTGGTGCGTAGCAAAATTTCAAGTGGTTTGTACACCTATTTTAGGTAGTAATACTAAAGCGGTGACCTATTTCACAAAATAATAAATAAGGGGTAAATTCCCACACTTTAAGTGATCCAGATTACGGTAGGAATTCTGAACCAGCATATGATCTCGTTTATCAGGCCGATGGAGGGGATAATCGTCGGTCAGAAAACATTCGAAATCACATATATCCTGTGTGTTTTAAAGTAAAAATCATTGGCAGCTTGAAAAAGAAGGTTCACATGTCAAACAACATTCGTATCGAAGAAGATCTGTTGGGTACCAGGGAAGTTCCAGCTGAAGCCTACTATGGTGTTCACACTCTGAGAGCGATTGAAAACTTCTACATTAGCAATAACAAAATCAGCGACATCCCTGAATTTGTGCGTGGCATGGTTATGGTAAAAAAAGCGGCGGCGCTGGCCAACAAAGAGCTGCAAACCATTCCTAAGAGTGTGGCGAATGCCATCATTGCCGCATGTGATGAAGTCCTTAACAACGGTAAGTGCATGGACCAGTTCCCGGTAGATGTCTACCAGGGCGGCGCGGGCACTTCCGTCAACATGAATACCAACGAAGTGCTGGCCAACATCGGGCTGGAACTGATGGGTCATCAGAAAGGTGAATATCAGTACCTGAACCCGAACGACCACGTGAATAAATGTCAATCCACTAACGACGCCTATCCGACAGGCTTCCGTGTAGCGGTTTACGCCTCTATCGTCAAACTGATCGATGCCATCAACCAGTTGCGTGAAGGTTTCGAACGTAAAGCGGTTGAATTCCAGGACATCCTGAAAATGGGTCGTACCCAGTTGCAGGACGCCGTACCGATGACGCTTGGTCAAGAATTCCGTGCGTTTAGCATCCTGCTGAAAGAAGAAGTGAAAAGCATCGAGCGTACTGCTGAGCTGCTGCTGGAAGTCAACCTTGGCGCAACGGCAATCGGTACCGGTCTGAACACGCCGAAAGAATACTCTCCGCTGGCGGTGAAAAAACTGGCTGAAGTCACTGGTTTCGCCTGTGTTCCGGCTGAAGATCTGATTGAGGCGACATCTGACTGTGGCGCATATGTTATGGTTCACAGCGCGCTGAAACGTTTGGCAGTGAAGATGTCCAAAATCTGTAACGACCTGCGCTTGCTCTCTTCTGGTCCTCGTGCCGGCCTGAACGAGATCAACCTGCCGGAACTGCAGGCGGGCTCTTCCATCATGCCAGCCAAAGTGAACCCGGTAGTACCGGAAGTCGTAAACCAGGTATGCTTTAAAGTCATCGGTAACGACACCACCGTTACGATGGCGGCGGAAGCCGGTCAGTTGCAGTTGAACGTTATGGAGCCGGTTATCGGTCAGGCGATGTTCGAATCCATCCACATTCTGAGCAACGCGTGCTACAACCTGCTGGAAAAATGCGTTAACGGCATTACCGCGAATAAAGAAGTGTGCGAAGGGTACGTTTATAACTCCATCGGTATCGTCACTTACCTCAACCCGTTCATCGGCCACCACAACGGCGACATCGTCGGTAAAATCTGTGCTGAAACCGGTAAGAGCGTACGTGAAGTTGTGCTGGAGCGCGGCCTGTTAACGGAAGCCGAGCTGGACGATATTTTCTCCGTACAGAACTTGATGCACCCGGCTTATAAAGCTAAACGTTATACTGATGAAAGCGAACAGTAATCGTATAGGGTAGTACCAAAGAGGCACGTCACGATGACGTGCCTTTTTTCTTACAAGAAGTTACCAAATAACAACAATTTAATATCAACTTGTTAAACAACAAGGAAGGCTAATATGATAGTTGTCGAACTTATCATTGTTTTGCTGGCAATCTTTTTGGGTGCCAGACTTGGGGGCATCGGTATTGGATTCGCAGGTGGGCTGGGTGTTCTGGTACTTGCCGCCATCGGCGTGAAGCCAGGGACAATTCCATTCGATGTCATTTCCATCATCATGGCGGTTATCGCCGCGATCTCTGCTATGCAGGTCGCGGGCGGTCTGGATTATTTGGTAAACCAGACGGAAAAACTGCTGCGTAAGAACCCGAAATACATCACTATCCTCGCACCGATTGTGACCTATTTCCTGACTATTTTTGCTGGTACCGGGAATATTTCCCTGGCAACGCTGCCGGTTATTGCTGAAGTCGCGAAGGAGCAGGGAATCAAACCTTGCCGTCCGCTCTCGACCGCCGTGGTATCCGCGCAGATTGCGATTACCGCCTCGCCGATTTCTGCGGCCGTGGTGTATATGTCTTCTGTTATGGAAGGTCATGGCATTAGCTATATTCACCTGCTGTCCGTGGTTATCCCCTCTACGCTGCTGGCGGTGCTGGTGATGTCCTTCCTGGTCACGATGCTGTTCAACTCCAAACTGTCGGACGACCCGATTTACCGCAAGCGTCTGGAAGAAGGGCTGATTGAACTGCGTGGTGAAAAGCAGATTGAAATCAAACCAATGGCAAAAAATTCCGTCTGGCTGTTCCTGCTGGGCGTTATCTGCGTGGTTGTTTATGCGATTGTCAACAGTCCGAGCCTCGGCCTGGTTGAGAAACCGCTGATGAACACCACCAACGCTATTTTGATCATCATGTTGAGCGTCGCAACGCTGACCACCATCCTGTGTAAAGTGGAAACTGACGCCATCCTCAACTCCAGTACCTTTAAAGCAGGGATGAGCGCCTGTATCTGTATTCTGGGCGTGGCGTGGCTGGGCGATACCTTCGTATCCGCTAACATCGACTGGATCAAAGACACTGCGGGTAGCGTCATCCAGGGCCATCCGTGGCTGCTGGCCGTCATCTTCTTCTTTGCTTCCGCGCTGCTCTACTCTCAGGCGGCAACGGCGAAAGCGCTGATGCCGATGGCGCTGGCGCTGAACGTCTCTCCGCTGACGGCAGTCGCTTCCTTCGCCGCCGTTTCCGGCCTGTTCATTTTGCCGACCTACCCGACTCTGGTTGCGGCGGTACAGATGGATGACACCGGTACAACCCGTATCGGTAAATTCGTCTTTAACCACCCGTTCTTCATCCCAGGCACCCTAGGCGTCGTTCTGGCTGTCTGCTTCGGCTTCCTGCTGGGCAGCTTTATGCTGTAAGTGTTTCACCCGCGGGGCGTATCACGCCCCGCATTCTCCCGCCCTTTGACTAACATCCTGCCCTCGTCCGTTGTATAGTGACCGTTCACTTGCGGGTCTTTTTGTTCTTTCGAGGTGTTTATGCTTGATGTTAAGAGTCAGGATATTTCCATCCCCGAGGCCGTTGTGGTGCTTTGTACCGCCCCGGATGAAGCTACCGCCCAGGATCTGGCCGCCAAAGTGCTGGCGGAAAAACTGGCCGCCTGCGCCACCCTCCTCCCCGGCGCGACATCGCTGTACTACTGGGAAGGCAAACTGGAGCAGGAGTATGAAGTTCAAATGATCTTAAAAACCACCGTTTCACATCAGCAAGCGCTTATCGACTGCCTGAAGTCTCATCACCCGTATCAAACGCCTGAACTTCTGGTTTTACCTGTTACTCACGGAGATACTGATTACCTCTCATGGCTCAACGCATCTTTACGCTGATCCTGCTGCTGTGCAGCACATCCGCCTTCGCCGGATTATTCGACGCGCCGGGTCGCTCGCAGTTCGTCCCTGCCGACCGGGCGTTTGTTTTTGATTTTCAGCAAAATCAACACGATCTTACCCTCTCCTGGCAGGTAAAAGAGGGTTACTACCTTTACCGTAAACAAATCAGTATCACGCCGACGAAAGCGGATATCGCCGCAGTCCAACTCCCGGCAGGCGTCTGGCATGAAGATGAGTTCTACGGAAAAAGCGAAATCTACCGTAAGCGGCTAAACGTTCCGGTAACGGTTAACCAGGCGGCGGCTGGCGCGACATTAACGATAACGTACCAGGGGTGCGCCGATGCGGGATTCTGTTATCCGCCGGAAACGAAAACGGTGCCGCTAAGTGAAGTCGCCGCGGCAATAGACGCCACGCCGACGCCTGCTGTCACCCAGACGAGTGAGACGTCAAAACCCGCCGCCCAGCTACCTTTTTCCGCGCTCTGGGCGCTGCTGATCGGCATAGGCATCGCCTTTACGCCCTGCGTTTTACCCATGTATCCGCTGATTTCCGGTATTGTCCTGGGGGGAAGGCAACGTTTGTCGACGGGGCGCGCACTGCTGCTGGCCTTTATCTATGTACAAGGGATGGCGCTGACCTATACCGCACTGGGTCTGGTCGTCGCCGCAGCGGGATTACAGTTTCAGGCGGCACTGCAGCACCCTTATGTGTTAATCAGCCTTGCCATCGTGTTCACCCTGCTTGCGTTGTCGATGTTTGGCCTGTTCACACTACAGCTCCCCTCCTCACTGCAAACCCGGCTGACATTAATGAGTAATCGTCAGCAAGGCGGCTCGCCCGGCGGTGTTTTTGTTATGGGGGCGATTGCCGGATTAATTTGCTCGCCCTGCACTACAGCGCCGTTAAGCGCGATTCTGCTTTATATCGCTCAGAGCGGCAACATGTGGCTGGGCGGCGGCACGCTGTATTTGTATGCATTAGGTATGGGTCTGCCGCTAATGCTGGTCACCGTGTTTGGCAACCGCCTGCTACCGAAAAGCGGCCCGTGGATGGCGCATGTTAAAACCGCTTTTGGTTTCGTGATCCTCGCGTTACCGGTCTTTTTACTGGAGCGGATTATTGGCGAGGCTTGGGGTTTACGTCTGTGGTCGCTGCTGGGCGTCGCTTTCTTTGGTTGGGCCTTTATCACCAGCCTTCAGGCCAGACGAGCGTGGATGCGTATCGTACAGATTATCCTGCTGGCGGCAGCGCTCATTAGCGTGCGGCCTCTACAGGATTGGGCGTTCGGATCGCCATCCGCGCAAGCTCCAGCGCACCTCAATTTCACGGCTATTTCTACCGTGGACGAACTCAATCAGGCGCTGGCGCAGGCCAAAGGCAAACCCGTTATGCTGGATTTCTACGCCGACTGGTGCGTGGCCTGTAAAGAGTTTGAAAAGTATACCTTCAGCGATCCGCGGGTCCAGCAGGCGCTCGGCGACACGGTGCTCTTACAGGCTAACGTCACCGCTAACAATGCGCAGGACGTCGCGCTGTTAAAGCATCTGCAAGTTCTCGGGCTGCCCACCATTCTGTTCTTTGATGCCCAAGGCCAGGAACAGCCGCAAGCGCGAGTCACCGGCTTTATGGACGCCGCCACCTTTAGCGCGCATTTGCACGATCGCCAACCGTGAGCGACACTTGCAAAAGCAAAGACGGAGGAGAATACCGTGCAACGTGAAGATATTCTGGGAGAAGCCCTGAAATTACTGGAGACGCAAGGGATAGCCGATACTACGCTGGAAATGGTGGCGGAGCGCGTAAATCGCCCACTCGACACATTACAGCGTTTCTGGCCAGATAAAGAAGCCATTTTATATGACGCGCTACGTTATCTGAGTCAGCAGGTAGATATCTGGCGACGCCAGCTTCTTCTTGATGAGACGCTTTCTGCTGAACAAAAGCTACTGGCACGCTACAGCGCGCTCTCGGAATGTGTCAGTAATAACCGTTATCCTGGTTGCTTGTTCATTGCCGCCTGTACGTTTTATCCCGACCCAACCCATCCTATTCACCAACTGGCTAATCAACAAAAACGCGCGGCACATGATTTTACCCATGAGCTACTGACCACGCTGGAAATTGACGATCCGGCGATGGTTGCAAGGCAGATGGAGCTGGTGCTGGAAGGTTGTCTCAGCCGAATGCTGGTCAACCGCAGTCAGGCTGATGTAGATACCGCTCAGCGGTTGGCGGAAGATATTCTGCGTTTTGCACAGTGCCGTCAGGGTGGAGCGCTCACCTGACGGGTACTGATTTTATGCATTTTGCCTGAAAAGCAGGCAGTCAGCGCGCTTTTATCACTTTTTTCGTGTAAAGCCGTTGACGACCGCGCCCCTTTACGGTTTAATGCGCCCCGTTGCCCGGATAGCTCAGTCGGTAGAGCAGGGGATTGAAAATCCCCGTGTCCTTGGTTCGATTCCGAGTCCGGGCACCACTTATTCAGAAAACCCAGCCTATGGCTGGGTTTTTGCTTTTCTGGGAATGGAAATCCGTAGCCCCCATCTCTGGTCTGACTAGCTATAACGAGAAGGCCAGATTTTCTCTGGCGCAACGCCCAACGCTTCGGCGATCAGCCGCTCACCTTTGGGCCAGGGTCAAAAGCTTACTTAGCTACAGGGAGATTATTATCAGTAATAACGCGTATCACTCCATCTGACGGTTCGCTAGCCTCGACAAGTGAATCCAATATTTCCGCCATGAACTTTTCCATCACTGACAACAATAATCCCTTCGCCAATTTTGGCATTTTTTCTTTTTCGGTTTCTTTATTCTTAAATATTGTTTACGACTCTTGTTCATAATCATAAATTAATACTCAGCACATCATGACTGGTGGTAGTTGTCGGGGTAACAGGGCACATAGTTTAAAATACTTATTCATAGTTTGTTATTACGTAAACATTTTAACCTAATGCGTGTCAGTCAGGCACGCAGATAAAAAACAACCGGGGAGAAAAGTTAAACAAAATGCTGTTAGCCGGAAGTACCGGTATTGTTCTGTTGTCCGCTGCAGTCAGTCCGGTATGGACAGACGATAATGCCAGTACAGCGTCCTGCTTTTTTACCTGTATGTTGAATAACCATTGCAATAAATCATTATAGGATTACATCTGTTTATTATTGCCTGATCCGGAGTGAGTCTTTATGAAAAGTCGTTATTTACTATTTTTTCTACCACTGATCGTAGCTAAATATACATCAGCAGAAACAGTGCAACCCTTTCATTCTCCTGAAGAATCAGTGAACAGTCAGTTCTACTTACCACCACCGCCAGGTAATGATGATCCGGCTTTCCGCTATGATAAGGAGGCTTATTTCAAGGGCTATGCGATAAAGGGTTCCCCACGATGGAAACAAGCTGCTGAGGATGCAGATGTAAGCGTGGAAAATATAGCCAGAATATTCTCGCCAGTAGTGGGTGCTAAAATTAATCCCAAAGATACGCCTGAAACCTGGAATATGTTACAGAATCTTCTGAAAATGGGCGGCTACTACGCTACTGCTTCGGCAAAAAAATATTATATGCGTACTCGCCCCTTTGTCTTATTTAATCATTCCACCTGCCGTCCTGAAGATGAGAATACTTTGCGAAAAGATGGCTCTTACCCTTCCGGGCATACTGCTTATGGTACACTTCTGGCATTAGTATTATCCGAGGCCAGACCGGAACGCGCGCAGGAGCTCGCCAGACGAGGATGGGAGTTCGGGCAAAGCAGAGTGATATGTGGTGCTCACTGGCAAAGTGATGTTGATGCTGGCCGTTATGTGGGAGCAGTAGAGTTTGCAAGACTGCAAACAATCCCGGCATTTCAGAAGTCACTGGCAAAAGTCCGTGAGGAGCTGAACGACAAAAATAATTTATTGAGTAAAGAAGATCACCCCAAACTTAATTACTGAAGGTGAAAGTCTTCCCGCAAACTGGCCACAGCAAATGAAAGGAAGTGCAACTGCGTAGGGGCGACCGGGCGTGAGACTGTAATTAAAATTGTGTAAGTGCCTGTTTTTGATATGTTCACTCCAACAACAGAGACAGGCAATTATGGACGAAAAGAAACTCAAAGCCCTTGCGGCTGAAGTGGCTGAAGGCCTTAAAACCGAAGCCGATCTCCATGCTTTTTCCCGCATGTTGACGAAGCTTACCGTCGAAACAGCGCTCAATGCGGAGCTGCCTGACCACCCCGGGTATGAGAAAAATGCGCCCAAAACAGGCTCATCCCCCCGCAATGGCTACTCGTCAAAAACGGTGTTATGCAATAACAGCGAGATCGAACTGAACACGCCGCGTGACCGTGAAAATACCTTCGAACCGCAGCTGATTAAGAAGCACCAGACGTGCATTACGCAGATGGACAGCCAGATTTTATCCCTCTGCGCTAAAGGCATGACTACCCGCGAAATCGTTGCCACCTTCAAAGAAATGTACGACTCCGATGTGTCGCCCACGCTGATATCTAAAGTCACCGACGCCGTAAAAGAGCAGGTCACTGAGTGGCAAAACCGACAAATGGATACGCTGTATCCCTTTGTTTATATGGACTGTATGTTGTCAAAGTTCATCAGAATGGCAGTGTGATAAACAAAGCAGTTTTCCCTGCGCTGGGGATCAATACCGAAGGTCAGAAAGCGTTGCCGGCATGTGGCTGTCCGGAAATGAAGGCACAAAGTTCTGGCTAAGCGTGCTGACGGAGCTGAAAAAGCGGGGCCTTCAGGACATCCTGATTGCCTGTGTGGACGGTCTGAAGGGCTTCCCGGATGCGATAAACAGCGTCTTCCCGAAATATCCGCAAATCAGCAAAAGCTGGCGTGCGCACTGGGAAAACCTCAATACGCTCTTCAGTTATCCGCCGGATATCCGCAAGACCATCTACCATCTACACTACAAACGCAGTCGAATCCCTGAACAGCGTGATCCGTGCCGCGATTAAGAAACGCAAAGTGTTCCCGACGGATGACTCGGTACGAAAAGTTATTTATCTGGCAATCAAGGATGCATCAAAAAAATGGGGTATGCCGATCCAGAACTGGCGACTGGCGATGGGCCGCTTTATTATCGAATTCGGTGACCGCCTGAGCAATCACCTTTAATATATTAGCAGTTACATAGAATTACTGACAGGCTCAAAAAAAGAGATCAGATTTCAGTCTCTTTTTTATCACTCATAATAATAGTCAGTTATTTTCTTTTATTTAGCTCTTCCATAAAATTTACCCAATTTTTATATTGATAATCAAGATTGCGAATCTCGTCTGAGATGGTTGATTGCTGCTGTATGAGACCACGTTTCTTTGCTATCAACTCTTGTAAACCATCATCGAGCACCTTCATTTTCGCTTTTATCTTCTCATTAATTTCATTATATTTTACGGAGTATTCTTCTTTATGTTTTTCTAATACAGCACGTTTCTCCGCCCTTATGTCATCAAAATCACTCAACCTGTAATTCTTTAATTTTTCCCGGCGAGCCTTCATTGCTGGGTCGAAAACTTCAGCATTGTACTTCTTCTCAAAATAATAAGGAGCATTTTCTTTATTAAAGAGTTCCAGCTCTTTATTCAAATCACGCTGAACAAAATAACGGCTTTGTGTTTTTCCATCTTCCCCTTTCCCCCAACACTCATCGATTTCTTTATTAATAACTAATATATTAGTTTTAACTTTTGCGATATCATTATTTAATTCGTTTAGTTTTGATTTCTTCCTGGCATATTCATCTTTAATTGCATTTATTTTATCATCAAAACCTGCTCCATCCATGATGATATATTTACCGTCAGTTTCAACATTAGGAATTGGATTTCCTTTTGGTGTTTCTGACATTTGTAATGAAGAAAATATTGTTTTCCATCCAGTATCTTTATTACCAAGACTGTTCAAAGTTGCTGAGAATTTAATATCTTTGCCTTTATCCCACGATTTTTGAACAACAATATAATCAGTTAACGAGGCAACTGGTGTATACAGATCGTAGCCAGTAGAAAGTAAGCCATCAGCAGCATATGTTCTCTTATTTCCATCAACCGATGTTTCCTTGATATCAATTGAATCAAGGATAAGACGCCCATGAAATTGATTACTAAATTGTTCTTTCAAGACTTTCTCTGTAGGGGTGTTATCGTCACCGCATCCGCTAATTAATAGCGAAACCAATAAACCACACAAAAATTTTCCATTCATAACATTCATCCCAGAAATTAATAATATGCAATAAAATCATTTCAGCATCACACAACGAGTTAGCAAATTCAATATTTAATGATGTGTTATTTTCATTATAATACTGTGTCTTTATTTTTAAACCACCAGGACTCGCTATCTTAATGAAAGACAATACCTCTAATAAATCAGATAGTTGGAAAGCAATTTTTTAATGGGCTGGCTGAAGCCATTAAAATGATTTTTTCAATCATCCTTACTGTAGCCGGAGGTAAAGCTGTTACTTCAACTGACGATGAAGAACAACAGGCAGACTACAGAAATGGACTGATCCTACCCGCGTAATATGGACACAACCCTAAGCAAGGTTCTGGTTTTCAAATTGTTCCGGACTGAGACTGCCACAGGCACTGTGACGACGCCGTTGATTGTAATCACACTCGATATCATTAAACACTGCTGTCTGCATTATTTCCCAGCTGGCAAAGCCCTCTCCGTGGATACATTCCACCTTCAGCGTGTGAAAGAAGCTTTCTGCACAGGCATTGTCATAACAACAGCCTCTGGTGCTCATACTCCCCCGCAGATTATGTCGTTTCAGTAAGCTCTGCTAATCCGTTGAATAGTACTGACCACCTCTGTCTGTATGCACGCTGACTTTCCCAGTCGTTTACGCCGCCATTGCACCATCTGTAACGCATCGCAAGCTGGCCGCCACGGTTTTTATGTTATACATCCGTCAGGCGTGGCGCACCATAGCGCTGTTTGCGTCACTGAATGCCTCCCGGACGACGTTATCACAGATAAGGCGGAACTGCTGACGCTGGTTTATCTGATGACGACGCTGATGCCAGACGTACCAGCCACTACGGGCAACCTGAAGTACACGGCACATGGCTTTGGTACTGAATTCAGCCTGATGTTTTTCGATGAAGACATACTTCATTTCAGGCGCCTCGCGAAGTATGCCGCGGCCTTCTGGAGAATGGCCAGTTCCTCATCCCCTTCTGCCAGCGGACGCTTCAGATGGGCGATCTCTGCGGGCATCGCCTGTTCGCGGTCAGAAGAAGAGAGCTGATTTTGCTGTTTGCTTCGCCAGTTGTAGAGCTGTGATTCATACAGGTTAAGCTCGCGGGCGGCAGCGGCCCCCCAATGCGTTCAGCCAGTTTCAGGGCTTCCTGCGAAATTCAGGCGTGTGCTGCTTGCGTGGCTTTTTGGTGGTTGATGCTGGTTTTTTCATATGAGTCACCTCTTGCTTGAGAGTTTACTCACTTAGTCACGTGACCACTATTGCTGGGTAAGATCAAAGAACCTCACTAACGTGTTACACCGTTTTTCATAAAGCCAACCATACGATTGAATGCTTCCCCTCCCCTCAAACTTCCGGATATCGCTACACCGTCTACCCGCCGCAGTATATATTTACCGCGTTGTATGCCTTTCCTGGCCGAGAGCGTTAATATTTACATCCAGGATAAACCTTATCACAAATTAACATCAGATCTTATACCTCATGCTAACTACCTCCATGAAATTAAAGAGCTATTCTCTAAAAGATTAAAGGCAATTATTACTTAATTCAAATTTTAAAGAGATAAATTGATAATAACATGAGCCAATTCTTGTAAATTTCCATCTTTTTTTTATACGCGACATAGTTTTTTAACGATACTATAATATGTAGAAATGCAATATAAAATAGCATTTTCCATAGAAAATGAAAAGATCGCCACCTGATACCTTAAGTTCGCAAATAATTATATAGCTATATATTAGTTTTCTTTTGAAATATTTTTCAGAATAATTTTGATTTACACGCACATTTAATAAAAGGAAATTATCATGCTAAAAGTATTTAATCCCTCACCTGTCCAGGTGGGGAGCATTGAATGTTTACAATCAGCGCAAAACTGGCAGAGGAAATCCTTATCACTTCAGGGATTAAATTTACTGCAGTCCGTACTCATCAAGCTCACCACGGGTAAAATTTCAATTACGACATCGTCCGGGGAGTATATTACGGCATCAGGGCCAATGTTAATATTTTTAGCTAAAGATCAAACCATTCATATCACTATGGAAGAGACTCATGAACAGTTAAATTATAATTTAATTGAATTAGATTCAGCGTCAATAAAAAATGCTTATAATTTTTTTCTGTATGAACATGCAGACTTTTCGGCCCCATTAACAAAACCGACGACAAAACATCTGTTAGCGCCAATAGAAACAGGCGTAGCAAGAGTATTCAACCTCTTACACTCTTCAAATAAAAGCCAGAAATTATCCCAAGATAAAAAGGAATATTTAATAAGATTTCTACTTTCAGAGTTCATCTATGAACCTGAAGCATTTGCCCTCTTTAGAGAACTATCGCAAAATACATTAGCCGAAAATATCTATAATATTATTATAAGCGACATAAGTCGAAAATGGGCGCTCAAGGATATTTCTGACTCACTCTATATGAGTTGTTCCACATTAAAAAGGAAATTGAAACAAGAGCACACCTCATTCAGCGAAGTTTACCTTAATGCGCGAATGAATAAAGCGACAAAACTTCTACGCAATAGTGAATATAATATTACTCGAGTGGCTTATATGTGTGGTTATGATAGTGCTTCTTATTTTACATGCGTTTTTAAAAAACATTTCAAAACTACACCATCGGAATTTTTAGCGTTTTTATCTTCCTCTCGTCATCAATATGTTAATTGAGATATCTGACAATGCAGTATAAGAACAAAGCAAAACATATTAATATAAGAGATGGGATTCTGTTGCTCGCTAAAAAATTCGATCTAACATTGAGCGAGAAAAAAGTTATTTATTACGTGGCAGCAGGATTATCTGTTAAAAGTTGCTCAAATTTATTAGATCGAAATATAAAAACGATTTCAACACAAAAGAGATCAGCCTATAAAAAAATGGATATTACTACTGATGTTGAATTAATCCATTTGATGCTGAATGAGTTTTACATATCAGTCGATATTACGTAATTTTTTCTAAAATGTTGCTAGAGTGGTAGGCAAGGCAATTCTGGCTATCATCTTCAGAGATCGGTGTGATATCTACGTTGTTTAATTTAACTGTTCCCGTATAGCAATGACTGGAATTTGATAGTGCTTTGATTAAAGAAGATTTACCTGAACCTGATGTACCGATAATACCCATAAAATCTCCGGGAACAGCAGTGAATGAAAGCTGATCAATCAGTGTTCGTTCCGCAAACGCTATGGATAATTCTTCGCTGTCTATCGGCTGGCTGACGATAGACTCTACACCGCCAGTACGTTCCATGGAGGATAATAGTGATATCGGCGCCGGAGGCGATAATATCACTAACATCAATACACCGACCTTTATCGGGTCGCTTAGAAGCTCACGCAACAATTAAGCTGACTATTGATACACAACCGTCCGCCGAACCAACGTTGGGATCGACTGTTAACAGTCTGGATAACACCGTCACCCTTAAGGGAGTCGTGGAGGCGCATCAGGATATTCAGGTGAAGGTCACGGTCAACGATACGGACTATACCGCCAGTGGAACATTTACAGGTACATCGCCGACGGAAACCCCGGTTAACAAGAGTTCCGGCGTAGATGAAATGATTTCACTTAGCGAGGCGACATGGCATTCGGTAAGTGTTGATGAAGAATATTATGCCTGATAACTAAACATCACCCTGCGAGGCCTCTTCGGAGTCCTCCTGAAAAAAACAGAGTAATATTTATTGTCTGTTAATTATTACAGAGAGAGTTAATTTATAAAAAAAAGCGGCAGACTACGCTGCCGCAAATATGAGGAGGACAATTACCGTTACGCTACACCACAAAGTAATCCGTTACTGAGGTAAGTAAAACATAAATATCCCCAACAATGAATCAACGAATCAAGCAATCGTCAAATCATGGTATTAACAACCTTGTTCTGTTTTAGCATACTATGACAGTAAAAATAGATTTTAGTCATTCTGTATATCACACGAAAATTTATAAAACAGATTTGGTTCACTCACAATATACAAATTATTTTCATTATCCATGGCTATCCCTTCTGGTTGGGGGATATCGTCTCTGAGCCCTGACCACTCCGCCGTCAGGAACAATCGATCGCGCACCCGCCACTCGGAACTGACCTCAAGAATCATTTTTGACTCATCCGACAATACCAGCAGCGAATCCGTTGGGGCATGGTATTCAAGTCCGGAGAGATCGCTCACACTTGCAGTGATGGCAGAAGGCAACGCTCTGGTGATACCATTTTTGCTCATCTCTACTTCTTTGATCATGATGGGTTTTCTTTCTTTTGCGGCATATAATCTCTCATTTTTCGCATCCCATGCCGTACCTTCCAGCCCTTTATTTTTTGCTTTGTCATAGCCCTCAAGCTTCACCATGGAGATTATCTGCATGGTGCCGCGCTGAATATCCACCTGTGTTTTATAGACCGCGCCATCTTTCTCACTGCCTATCTGGAACTGGTTGCCCCCACTCCATGCAATAGACTCCGGGTCGTGGATGCCCTGCAGCGGCATCCGTCCTACCAGCTGCCCTTCTGTCGTTAACCAGACCAGTTCAGGGGGATTATTAATAACGGCGAAAAGCATCCTGTCTTCGGCGGAGTAGGTCAAACCTGAAAGGTTACTCTTAACTCCTGCGACTGGTTTTTGCTGAATAACCGCTTTATAGCTACTCAGTGCTAGCGCCGAGGGTTTATCACCATATTTGAGGATCAGTTGATAAACATAGCGTATATCGTCCCTGACCATAAATAAAATCACGCCCAAGAGTACAACCACAATAACGCGTTTTAGTAATCTCATAAAAAATCCATAGCAGATCGCGTCACGACTGATGTCGTAACGCATTTCTTAAAAATAAAGCCGATGTCCGATAGAATCGTTATTCGGTTATGGCGAGCGCCATTAGCATAGGCAAAATGAAATAGTGAGGGTTATCACAAAAAGCCCGATTTTAATCACTAACGTACCCTTTTTGTAAATTGACATAATCAAGAGGAGGGTAGTTTCGGCTAATTATTTAAATAGTACGTCTGCAAATTCGCCCCTGTATGCAGGGCAAATGACAAAAAGTGATAATTAATGAGATGTAACACCGCAATCTGATCTGCTATTGCTGCTCCCACTTCTATTCAACCGGGCAGCAAAAAAATGAAACTCAACCTTATTACCGTCAGCCTGGCTACGCTCGTTGCCGCTGGCGCATTCCCGGCCCATGCCGGTCCTCAGGCACATGTCGTGTGCGGCTATCACCACACGCTGGGCGATGACGCGATTATGATGTTTGGTAAAGCGAATCAGGCGATGTGGCATGACTTTTTTGGCAACACCCACACCGACGCGGTCTCTACCTACCAGACGTTGCGCGCGCAACCCGATACCACCTGTGATAATAAAGCCGACAGCTCCGCTTACTGGGCGCCGTCCATGAAATTACCCGATGGTGAAATCGTAAATCCGGCCTACCAAAAGACCTATTATCAATCCACAAATGTAGCGCAATATCCGCTCCATCCATTCCCGGCCGGGCTGGAGTTACTGGCAGGCGATCATCACGGTACTGGCCCCAGTTCCGCAATCACCTTTTTATGTGCCAACGGCAAAGGTTACACCAACAAGGTAGGCGAAATATGCGGCCTGCGTAAAGCGGGCGATGCCGTCCAGTTTAATATCGGGATCGCTTTCCCCAACTGTTGGGATGGCGTCAACCTGAAACCGACCCATAGCCACAATAACGCTATCTATGCCGACCACGGGAAATGTTCCGCAGACTATCCGGTAAAAATCCCAACGGTTAATATGAACATCGCCTGGGTACTCCCGCAGATCTCCTCGCTGGATACGTCCAAAGTAGAATTGTCGATGGACCCGGTAATGCATGGCGAAACCCGGGAAGAGCGCTGGGGAAGTCTTTATACCGCCCATGCCGATTTTATGAATGGCTGGACGGAAGATGGCGCGCAGTTTATGACGGATCTGTGTATGAATCAGGGACTGGATTGCGGCACTACGGTTCCTTACGCCTACAGTAAAGCGGAAGAAAATACCTGGGTAAGCAGCGAAGACGACAAGCCTCATGCCAGCGTCGATACCTTGTACGTACAGGATGACTGGACAAATGGCGGACGCACGCAGCACCCGGAAACGCTCACGCTGGTGAAATTTAAGATCCCGCCCCTGCCTGCCAATATGGACACTTCGCTATTCAAATACCGTATTCGCCTTTTTGGCGGCAAAACGGAAACGAACGGCGCCGATCAAATTTTCTTTTACCCGACCAGCAGTGACTGGCACGTCAGTACCGTGTCCTGGAACAATAAACCGGCGATCAACTACCGTTCCGATGCCGTATTATATCTGGACCATTCACATGAGTATCGTATGGTTGATGTCGATAAAGCGGTGCGCAAAGCGCTGGCGGAAGGGAAAACGGAAATATCCTGGTATATCGGCGGCGACCGTCAGGGAAATCACTACGATTTCACGCCAGCGGACTCAAAACAGAGCCTGGTGCTGATGCTGACCGGTTTCAAAAAGACGCCGGAGCTGTAATAGTAAACTGTGCCCGCTGACGCAACAGCGGGCACAATGGCGGCACAAGTATTACGGCACGTCATCAAAACCTGACCAATACCTCAGAAAAACAACCGTTTACTCTCAGGCTGTAGTCCCTGTTGCTGCTGAACATCCTGCAGATAACAGGTCGCTACGATGGCAAGCCGGGCATAGAAGGCGCTAACGGTATTGCGTTGCAGCAATTCCAGATAGCGGAATCCCCAGGGCAGCAGATGCGCCTCCAGTAACCGGTTGGCCGCCACGTTGTCGCCTCGTGCCAGCAGATCGCTACAGGCTAATAGCATCAGGCCAAACTGATCTTCCGGCTCGCGTTCACGGTCAGTGAATACCATGCCCTGCGACTGTAAAAAAGCTCGATAATCGGCGGTGGTTTCCCCCATCAGCAAATTATCTTTTTCCAGATAGACCGATCCCCAGGGCGGGACGGGCATCTTTCCCTGGCCTTCAAACAACACGGAAAATTGCCATGTAAGCGCATCATCATCCGGTAGCGACCATGACGCACACAGTGATTCAATAGGTCCGCGATCGCGCCAGGGGTAAAGCTCAGGCAACGTTGGCAAACAATCGAACAACGCTTTCACCTCCGGCCTCTCAGGGGAGTAGTAAAACAGTGCGCCGAGGATACGCGGCAAAACAGCACGGGAAGGCATAGCAATAGCTCCTGAAATATTTCGCCTGATGACGCTACGCTGATCAGGCTTACATGGCACAAGCCGGGCAAAAACTACATTGGCAGCGTCCACAGATTGTAAAACGCAATCCTACCCGCCAACTCCGCCGCGATAACCACCACAGCCGTCATGGCCAGCACCGCAGCGCTCGATTTCAGGCGCGCGCAGACCACCACCCCGACCACGCCCGCCGCCAGCAATATCGCCTGGGCGGTAAACCAGCTATGCTGCGCGGCGGTCAGAGCGCTATCGGCGCTCATCAGCGTCGCCATATAGCCCGGGCGCAGACAAAAGCTCACCAAAATCGCCAACACGCTGACCAGTAGCCCCAGACGGCGCACGCCAAACAATGCCGCCAACGCGCCGCCGCCAATCAACGGCGTCAATATCATCATTGCCGTGGTGTAAGATGAACGCCAGGTCGCCACCGTCGGCAGTTGGTAAATCTGCGGAACGGCGTATAAGAAGACTACTCCGACTATCGCCGCCAACCAGACCAACGCGTTACACAGCGGCGTCGCCCGGTTCAGCAACAAACCGAGCGCCCCCAGCCCGCCGAGCGCCGCAAAAGCCGCCGACAGGACAATCTCGTTACTCATCGGCGAATGTCCGACACGCAGCAGCATATTCAGCGCACGCAGCGGTTGCCCGACGTGGAAGGTGCCGACAATGACGCCCAGCCCAAACAGGCACATCACCGAGAACAGACCGATAGCCTTACGCCGCGGCGCGACCAGCCCCATTGCGCCGCCAATCAGCAGCAGAATAAATGCGCCGACCGCGCTCTGGGTAAAGACCGTAAAAAAGACCAGCGGTAACTCATGCATGGCGCACCTCCCGAATGTTCATGATTGCGCCTTCCGTATCGCCCGTGGGTCTCGCTTTCGGATGCGGTTTAATAATGAGGTTAGGATGGGTGAACGACGCCGAAGGCAGCGGCGCGATTTGATTCTCCGTGCCATATTTTGCCCGTAATTCATCGACAGGGCCGAAATCCAGCGCTCGCTGCGGGCAAGAATCCACACAGATAGGGCGCAGATTGTTCTCCAGTCGGTCAAGACAACCGTCGCACTTACGCATCACGTTCGCCTGCGTATCAAACTGCGGCGCGCCGTAGGGGCAGCGCATTTCACAATAACGACAGCCGACGCATACGCTGTCATCCACCACGACCAGACCATCTTCTTTGCGTTTATGCATCGCCCCGGTTGGACAGCCGGAGACACATACCGGCTCATCGCAATGGTTACAAGCAATAGAGAGGTAGTAGGTAAAGGTGTCGTGATGCCAGCTTTCCCCCTCTTTCACCCAGCTTCCGCCGCCATATTCATAGACGCGGCGCAGTTTCGGACCGACATCCAGATCTTTATTATCCTTGCAGCTTACCTGGCAGGTTTTACAGCCTGAACAGCGCGAGGAGTCAACATAAAAGCCATACTGTTTCATCGTACATCACTCCTTAAGCGCGTTTAATTTCAACCAGATTGGTATGCTGCGGATTGCCTTTCGCCAGCGGCGAAGGGTGGTGGCTGGTCAGCGTATTGATACAGCCGCCGACATCAACGCCGTTGCCGTCAAGCCGCGTCCACGCGCCCTGCGGCATCGCCGCCACGCCGGGTAAAATGCGCTGGGTCACTTTACAGGGAAGCTCCACCACGCCGCGGTCATTGAATACATGCACCCGATCGCCGGACTTCAATTGGCGAGCGCTGGCGTCAATCGGGTTAATCCAGACTTCATCCGGCACCGCCTCATGCAGCATCAGCACATTGCTGTAGGTCGAGTGGGTATGCCCTTTGGTATGGAAGCCGCTTAACTGCAACGGATACTTCGCCGTCAGCGCTTTGTTAAGATGCGACTCTTTCGCCGGACAAAATTCCGGCAATGCGGGAATTCGCTCGCCTTCTGGCAACGTCCACGCTTGCGCCAGATCCGCCAG
This sequence comes from Salmonella sp. 32120201201600049SM, assembly GCF_017572835.1. Classification (NCBI taxonomy): domain Bacteria; kingdom Pseudomonadati; phylum Pseudomonadota; class Gammaproteobacteria; order Enterobacterales; family Enterobacteriaceae; genus Salmonella; species Salmonella sp. 32120201201600049SM. Next base: position 109,668 of record NZ_JAGESA010000005.1, read on the forward strand.
CGCCTGGGAGTAAATTTCAATTTTGCCCGACGGTGTGGAGAGTGGATTAGCCTCGGCGTCGGCGCGGAAATCGGCAAACGCAAGGCTCTGCTGCTCGGTAGCGATACGCTGGTCAATCACGCCCATCTCTTTCGCCACGCTCCACTCCGGCAGGTATGGACGTTTTTCACGGATCTGCTGATAGTGCATCTCCGCCCACTGCGCCTGAGTTCGGCCCTCGGTATATTGCTCGCGCAGTCCAAGATGCCCGGCGATATCCGCGCAGATGTCATACGTGCTGCGCACTTCCCACATCGGTTTAACGGTTTTCTGAATCGCAATCATATAGTTATGCGATCCCGCCGCATAGGAGCTGTCCACCAGGTCTTCCGCCTCAAGATAGCTGGTCTCCGGCAACAGCAGATCCGCATACATCGCGCTGGGCGTCATATGGTTTTCAATCACGATAATGGTTTCACACAGCGATTCATCCGCGAGAATTTGACGGGTGCGGTTTGTTTCGCCGTGCTGATTAAGCAAGGTATTACCGGCCTGGTTGAAAAACAGCTTAATTCCGGTTTTTAGCCTGTCCGCGCCTTTCACACCCATTGTCGTCGCGGTCATTTTCTCCGGATGCTGAATGGCGTCCGTCCACAGATAGCAAGGAATAGAGGTTGTGATCGGATTCTTACCGACAGGCAACAATGGCACGCCATACGGCGTACCGTAAGGCCAGTTGCCATTGTTGGTGCCGGGCCGCCCGAAGTGGCCGGTTAACGCTGGCAGCGTCTGAATAGCACGCACGGTTTGTTCGCCGTTGGCATGACGCTGCGGCCCCCAGCCCTGGCAAATATAGCAGGCGCGCGCCGAGGCGATTTCGCGCGCCAGTTGGCGAATACGCGTTGCCGGAATTCCGGTGATATCCGCCGCCCATTCCGGGGTTTTCGCGATACCGTCATCGCCCGTGCCAAGAACATAATCTTTATAGCTGGCGTTAGGCGCAGCCGTGTCCGGCAAGGTGCTACGGTCATAACCGACGCAATAGCGGTTTACCAGCGCCTCGTCGAGAAGCTGTTCGGTAATCAGCGTATGCGCTATGCCGGCGACTAACGCAGCGTCCGTGGTTGGGCGAATCGGTAGCCATTCGGCGTGTTCGGTAATCACCGAATCGGTATAGCGCGGATCGATAATAATGACTCGGGCTTTCGAGGTCTCCAGCGCCCGGCGCAGCTCTTCAACCTGACCGCCGCCGGACATCCGCGTTTCTGAGAGATTCAGGCCAAATAGCACCACCAGATCGGAATGCGCGATCTGCGTAAAATGGCTACCGACATAGGTACCATGCATATAGGGCGTTGCCGTCGCGATTTGCGCGGTCGAGTAGGTATTATGGTAATTTAAATAGCCGCCGGTGAGATTTAATAATCGCTTCCAGGCGGGCGATCCCTGCGTATGATAATATGCCCCGGATTGATAATTATAATAAATAGCTTCCCGGCCATATTGTTCGCTAACACGCGTTAATTCCGCCGCAATAAAGGCCGTGGCCTCATCCCATGAAATACGTTTAAATTTTCCTTCACCGCGTTTTCCCACTCTTTTCATCGGATACTTAATGCGATCCGGGCTATAGACGCGCCAGCGACTGGAACGCCCGCGCAGGCAGGGACGAATCTGATGCTCGCCGAATACCGCGTCATCTTTCGCGTCTTCCGGCTCAATACGCACAATGCGATCATTTTTCACGATAACCTTAAGCGGGCATCGACTGCCACAGTTGACCAGACAGGCGCTGTGCCTGACGGTTTCGCCGTTGGTATCCTTCGGTATCGTGGTCTCCTGCGCCTGGGCAGTGGTAGTAAAAGGCAGCGTAATCGCCTGACTTAGCGTCACCGCCGCCCCTACTTTTGCAGTAGCGACAATAGCATCACGTCGGGTTATGGTTGTGTTCAGCCATTTTTTTATTTCCATTTTTTATTTCTCACATTGCTTCCATAATTATTAATAATATGTAATGAAAACTAATCATAATAGATTAAATATTTGTGCTGATTGATTGTGATCAAACGCATTCTGAACGTCAGTAAAAATAAAATGTGATACCGCATACGTTATTATAAAAATTAATGAAAAATTATTTTATGTAATTCTGATGAAAATAAATTACCCATCACGGTATCCGGCGATATTAATTAACGACATGAGCAGGTAGCGCGCCCTGCAAGACCAGACGGGCTTTTCAACACTGGAGCAACATCGCCTATGCCTTTGAATTAGACGCTTCATCAGGGATAATAACCTTACGATTCGTCCGCTCAGGTCCACTATGAAACACTCCCTGCCATGCCGGGCGTTACGCAAACGCCCCATGAAACTCGGCACTACCGTCATTCTGATGGTCAGCGCCGTTTTGTTTTCGGTGCTCGTTGTGGTCCATCTGATCTATTTTTCGCAAATCAGCAGCATGACGCGCGACGCGCTGGCAGATAAAGCGCTGGCGGTGGCTCGCTCGCTGGCGGACTCTCCGGCAATTCGCGAGGGGCTGAAAAAACCGCCTGCGGAAAGCGGCATTCAGACGCTCGCCGAAGCGGTGAGCCAGCATAATGGCTTTTTGTTTATTGTGGTGACCAACATGCAGGGCATCCGTTATTCGCACCCAGAAACGCAGCGAATCGGCCAACCGTTCAAAGGCGATGACATTCTGCTCGCGCTGCAGGGAAAGGAAAACGTTGCCATTAATCGCGGCTTTCTTGCCAAAGCGCTGCGCGTTTTCACACCGGTTTATGATGAACATCACCGGCAGATCGGCGTGGTAGCGATTGGCCTGGAACTCAGTCACGTTACGCAGCAGATCAACAATAGCCGCGGCAGTATTATCTGGTCCATTCTGTTCGGCGCTCTGGTGGGGTTATTAGGCACGTATGCGCTGGTCAAGGTGCTGAAACGTATCCTGTTTGGCCTCGAACCCTATGAGATCTCAACCCTGTTTGAACAACGCCAGGCGATGCTGCAGTCAATCAAAGAGGGCGTTATCGCCGTGGATGATAGCGGCGAAGTCACGTTGATTAACCATGCGGCGCAGGCGCTGCTCGATTATCGAAAAACGCAGGATGACGCCAGATTATCCACCCTGAGTCATGCCTGGTCGCAGGTGGTGGACATTAGCGAAGTGTTGCGTGACGGTACGCCGCGCCGCGATGAAGAGATCATCGTCAAAGGCCGCCTGCTGCTGGTGAATACCGTTCCGGTGCGCAGCAACGGCGAAATTATCGGCGCGATATCCACCTTCAGGGATAAAACAGAAGTTCGCCAACTGATGCAGCGGTTGGACGGGATGGTGAACTACGCGGATGCGCTCCGTGAACGATCCCACGAATTCATGAACAAATTACATGTGATTCTGGGATTATTGCACCTGAAGAGTTATAAGCAGCTTGAAGCGTATATTATCAAGACGGCCAATAACTATCAGGAAGAGATCGGTTTGCTGCTGGGTAAAATAAAGTCGCCGATTATCGCTGGCTTTTTGCTCAGTAAGATTACCCGCGCCTCTGATTTCGGGCACAGCCTGGTGATAAGCAGCGACAGCCAGTTACCGGATAATAACAATGAAGATCAGGTTACGGTGCTGATTACGGCGCTGGGTAATTTGATTGAAAACGCGCTGGAAGCGTTGAGCCAGGAATCCGGCGGCGAAATCAGCGTCTCGTTACACTACCGTCATGGCTGGCTGCATTGCGAAGTGAGCGATGACGGTCCGGGTATCGAACCTGAGCGCATCGAGGCGATTTTTGAAAAAGGCGTCTCGTCGAAAGGCGCCGAACGCGGCGTCGGTTTAGCGCTGGTTAAACAGCAGGTTGAAGCGCTTGGCGGCGTAATTTCCGTGGAGTCCGAGCCTGGGATCTTCACACAATTTTTTGTACAGTTACCCTGGGATGGAAAAAGGACCAGCCTATGATCAATGTATTAATTGTCGATGACGATGCGATGGTCGCGGAGTTAAATCGCCGCTATGTCGCGCAAATCTCCGGTTTTCATTGTTGTGGAACCGCTTCGACGCTGGAAAAAGCGAAAGAGTTTATCTTCAACAGTGAAAATCACATTGACCTAATCCTGCTGGATATCTACATGCAGCAGGAAAACGGATTGGATCTGCTGCCTGTCCTGCACAGCGCAGGCTGCAAAAGCGACGTTATTGTCATTTCTTCTGCCGCTGACGCCGCCACCATTAAAGATTCGCTTCACTACGGCGTGGTGGATTATCTGATCAAGCCTTTTCAGGCCACGCGCTTTGAAGAAGCGTTGACCGGCTGGCTACGTAAGAAAACGGCGATGGAAAAACGCCAGTATTACGAACAGTCTGAGCTTGACCTGCTCATTCACGGTAATTCATCCAGCGAGCAGGAGCCTCGTCGGCTACCAAAAGGGCTGACGCAGCAAACGCTACGCACCTTATGCCAGTGGATTGATGCGCATCAGGAGCAGGAATTTTCTACCGACGAGTTGGCCAACGAAGTGAATATCTCGCGCGTCTCCTGCCGTAAATATCTCATCTGGCTGGTGAATTGCCATATCTTGTTTACCAGTATTCATTACGGCGTGACCGGCAGGCCGGTTTACCGCTACCGCGTTCAGCCGGAACATTACTCTTTACTGAAACAATATTGTCAGTAAGGATACCGCATAAAGCCGACGCGAAGCGTTATATCCTGGTAACATTTATTATAACAATGCCAATAAAAACGCTATCACATTAATAACAAACCTGGGAAATTGTGTCAGATCAAATATACTCAACCCAGGCCTGTTAACGTTATTTTCTATTATTACAGCGCTCTGCGCTGTTTTTAATTTCAAAACGATAACAAAAGTTAATTAAGTATTATCCCATGCCGAGAGTGTGTATTTTTATTAAAAAAGGGATTTGTCCGGAATTTTCCTGACACTTAAATAAAATTATGTTTGTAGCAATGGAGCTTGTGCTACGCCTATGGACAATACGTATATTGGTGAGCAGATACGCGTCTCCACACGCCATACTAATAATTTAAAAAAATGGCGTGACAATGATCACATAAGTCACATGCTGTTCGATTTATCTCGTGATTTACCTGATGGCGAGACACAAAAATCAAATAATAAACGCCTGTTTTTAAAACAGACAAATCATAATTTACTGCTCTCGCTGACTCCACCTGCCCATCGCCAGAGGGTGCTTCCCTCTGAACATCACCATCGCAAGAAAATAATTACTTAAAGCAACTCTGTAAAAAGCTTAATCGTTAATCGTCGCCACTGGCGCATTGAATATTCGCCATTTCCTGATGCTCATTCACACAAATCAGAAGATGGCTGTGATCCATTTATCAAAATTGACTGGGTTTATCGCGAGGATAAATAAAAATGTTATTTAGTATACAGCTTCTCATAATATTAATATGTCTGTTTTATGGTGCCCGAAAGGGCGGGATCGCGCTCGGGTTGTTGGGCGGTATCGGTCTGGTCATTCTGGTGTTTGTTTTCCATCTCCAGCCAGGTAAACCGCCCGTTGACGTAATGCTGGTCATTATCGCGGTAGTCGCCGCGTCGGCGACGTTGCAGGCGTCAGGCGGGCTGGATGTGATGTTGCAGATTGCCGAAAAGCTGCTGCGCCGCAACCCCAAATACGTCTCTATTGTGGCGCCGTTCGTCACCTGTACCCTGACGATTCTGTGTGGGACAGGCCACGTGGTCTACACCATTTTGCCGATTATCTATGACGTGGCGATCAAGAATAATATCCGTCCGGAGCGTCCAATGGCGGCCAGTTCTATCGGCGCGCAAATGGGCATCATCGCCAGTCCGGTTTCCGTCGCCGTTGTTTCTCTGGTAGCGATGCTGGGCAACGTGACATTTGACGGAAAACATCTGGAGTTCCTCGATCTGCTGTCGATCACCATCCCGTCTACCCTGCTCGGTATCCTGGCAATCGGTATTTTTAGTTGGTTCCGCGGTAAAGATCTGGATAAAGACGAAGCGTTTCAGAAATTTATTTCCGTACCGGAAAACCGTCAGTACGTGTACGGCGATACCGCGACGCTGCTGGATAAAAAACTGCCGAAAAGCAACTGGCTGGCGATGTGGATCTTCCTGGCGGCGATTGCCGTGGTCGCTCTCCTGGGCGCGGACTCCGACTTACGTCCAACCTTCGGCGGCAAACCGTTGTCGATGGTGCTGGTCATTCAGATGTTCATGCTGCTGACCGGGGCACTCATTATCATTCTGACCAAAACCAATCCTGCGTCTATCTCAAAAAACGAAGTTTTTCGTTCCGGTATGATTGCGATTGTCGCGGTATACGGGATCGCCTGGATGGCGGAAACCATGTTCGGCGCGCATATGTCGGAAATTCAGGGCGTGCTGGGCGAAATGGTCAAAGAGTATCCGTGGGCCTACGCCATCGTTCTGCTGCTGGTCTCCAAGTTTGTTAACTCCCAGGCGGCGGCGCTGGCGGCGATTGTTCCCGTCGCGCTGGCTATCGGCGTCGATCCGGCGTATATCGTGGCCTCTGCGCCGGCATGTTATGGCTACTATATTCTGCCGACCTACCCAAGCGATCTGGCGGCGATTCAGTTTGACCGTTCCGGCACAACCCGTATTGGCCGCTTCGTCATTAACCACAGCTTCATTCTGCCGGGTTTGATTGGCGTGAGCGTCTCCTGCGTCTTTGGCTGGATCTTTGCCGCAATGTACGGATTCCTGTAATGGCTGCGCGCGCCGCCCGGCTATGCGCGGCGCGCGACTTAGAGCCTGGCCCATGAGGCTCTTAATACATTTTCTTACTATTAGGCTGGAAGCACATGTCGAAAAAAGAGTTTATCTATCAGGCGCCTTTCCCGATGGGAGAGGACAAAACAGAGTATTATCTGCTCACCTCCGATTATGTCAGCGTCAGTGAATTCAACGGAGAATCTATCCTCAACGTTGAGCCGCAGGCGTTAACGTTGCTGGCTCAGCAGGCCTTCCATGATGCGTCTTTTATGCTCCGTCCTGAACACCAGCAGCAAGTCGCCGCCATTCTCCATGACCCCGAAGCCAGCGAAAACGACAAATATGTGGCGTTGCAATTCCTGAGAAACTCCGAAATCGCCGCCAAAGGCATTCTGCCGACCTGCCAGGATACCGGCACGGCGATTATCATGGGTAAAAAAGGCCAACGCGTCTGGACGGGCGGCGGCGATGAAGCCGCGCTCTCCAAAGGCGTGTTTAATACCTATATCGAAGATAACCTGCGCTACTCGCAGAACGCGCCGCTGGATATGTACAAAGAGGTCAATACCGGCAGCAACCTGCCAGCGCAAATCGATCTCTATGCCGTCGATGGCGACGAGTACAAGTTCCTTTGCGTGGCGAAAGGCGGCGGTTCAGCAAACAAAACGTATCTCTATCAGGAGACCAAAGCGCTGCTCACCCCAGGCAAGCTGAAAAACTTCCTCGTTGAGAAAATGCGCACGCTGGGCACCGCGGCCTGTCCGCCATACCATATCGCCTTTGTCATTGGCGGCACCTCGGCGGAAAGCACGCTGAAAACCGTTAAACTCGCCAGCACCCACTATTACGACGCGCTGCCGACGGAAGGTAACGAGCACGGCCAGGCATTCCGCGATCTCCACCTGGAACAGGAACTGCTGGAAGAAGCGCAAAAACTTGGCCTCGGCGCCCAGTTCGGCGGGAAATATTTCGCCCACGATATTCGCGTAATTCGCCTGCCGCGTCACGGCGCTTCCTGTCCGGTGGGGATGGGCGTCTCCTGCTCGGCAGACCGTAACATCAAAGCGAAAATCAACCGCGAAGGCATCTGGATCGAAAAACTGGAACACAATCCGGGCCAGTATATTCCGCCAGCGCTGCGTCAGGCGGGCGAAGGCGACGCGGTGAAAGTCGATCTCAACCGTCCGATGAAAGAGATCCTCGCCCAGCTATCGCAGTACCCGGTCTCGACTCGTCTGTCGCTGACGGGCACCATTATCGTAGGTCGCGATATCGCACACGCGAAGCTAAAAGAGCGTATTGAATCCGGCGAAGACCTGCCGCAGTATATTAAAGACCATCCCATCTATTACGCAGGTCCGGCAAAAACCCCGGCAGGTTATCCATCTGGCTCATTAGGCCCCACCACCGCAGGCCGAATGGACTCTTATGTCGATCTACTGCAATCCCACGGCGGCAGTATGATCATGCTGGCGAAAGGCAACCGTAGTCAGCAGGTCACGGATGCCTGTAAAAAACATGGCGGCTTTTATTTGGGCAGTATCGGCGGCCCGGCGGCGGTACTGGCACAGCAGAGCATTAAGCATCTGGAGTGTGTCGAATATCCGGAACTCGGCATGGAAGCTATCTGGAAAATTGAAGTAGAAGATTTCCCGGCCTTTATCCTGGTGGATGACAAAGGCAACGATTTCTTCCAGCAGATTGTCAGCAAACAGTGCGCTAACTGCGCGAAATAACCTGGCAGGCCCGGCGTTCTCCCGGGCCGCGTTATCGGTTAATTGCCGGATGGCGCTACGCTTATCCGGCTTATCCGGCCTGCACGAGAGAACATGCTCACGCTTTTACATCGCTGGTCGCTACCACAGAAATCGCCGGGCTATCCGGCTGTTCGACGAATGGCGGCGTTTTCCGGTATTTATCCAGCAGGTGGATCTGAATCTTGCGCAGCATGTCGCCATTCAAACGGTAGTAGCGGAAGTAGAGAACCAACGTCATCATGAAAAACAGTACCGGCAGGACAATCATAATAAACTGCATCCCCTGCAGGGTTTGCGCAGACTGCGCCACGTTCGGCGTGTAGCCAATCAGCCCCAGCACCAGAGCGATAAAGAACGCCGCAAACGCCGAGCCGCCCTTCACAACCATCGTCTGTACGGAATAAGCGATACTCTCGCAGCGAATATTGAGCTTAAATTCCCCATAATCGACCGTATCCGCCACCATGATTACCTGAAGCACCCAAAAGAGCGCGGTCCCGATATTCAGGAAAATACCCGCCGCCACGATTAAAGCGGCATTATGGACATCCGCCAACGCCATCGCGAAGAGCCCTGCGCAACTCAGAACGGGCATCACGGAGGCGCCCGCCCACAATATCCGCCGCGATAACATTTTCACCAGCCGGGGGAAGACAATCAGCGTCAGCAGATTCGCCGCGCCGGCGTAAGAAAGGTAATAGGGAAAAAGATCGGCATCGCCAATCACATAGGTGAAGTAGTAGATCGCAAAGCCATTGATAATATTGGAGGCAATGTTATACGCCAGCGCCATTCCCAACAGGCAAGAGAGCTGATCGTTTTTGTATATCAATCCAACGATCGTTTTTAACGTCAGATGTGGGCGGCCCGCCGTTACACCGTTGTCGGAGGAGTACACCTCATGTACGTTGCGTAATGTCACGATAGTCGAGGCGATAAAAAACGCAATCAGTACCAGCGTAAACATCTGAAAGCCGAACCCACGATCCGCACCGCCAACGTAGTTCACAAACGGCAGCGTTATACCGGCAGTGACGAAGCCAGCCAGACTGGCGAAGAAACGCGGGAACGGCACCAGTTGTTCGCGTTCTCGCTTATCAAGCGTAATGGTCGGCACCAGCGACCAAAATGGGATATCCATAATGGTATACGTCATGCCCCACAGGATGTAAGTTACGCAGACAAATACAACCTGCGCGGTTCCCTCAAAAAGATGGGCGCTGAACAGCAGGAAAAGCACCAGCGAATTGGTTAAGGTGCCGATCAATATCCACGGCTTAAATTTCCCCCACCGCGAACGCGTGGCGTTGACAATCCAGCCCATGATGGGATCGTTTATCGCATCCCAGATTCGCGCGACCAGAAAGAGGGTGCCGACGAGGCCGACCGAGAGTCCCACCACATCGGTGTAGTAATACATCAGGTACATATACACAATGCCGATGGCGAAATCCTTACCAAACGCACCGAACCCGTAACTCAGCTTTGTTGTCAGAGAGATGCTCATAGGGTACCGGGTCGCTGTTACCAGCGCCCGCCTTCTGTTAGTAGAGGTTAAACGCCGGATCTGCCGTCCAGCGCGGCTGGAGATTAACGGCGTAACCAGGCCGGAAGCCAGTCGCCATGCGCGGCGATCAGATCGTCAACCAACGCATAGATTTCTTCGATACTCAGCACCGCCGCGGTATGAGGGTCCATCATCGCCGCGTGATACACGCGATCGCGGTTTTCCGTGAGGATGGCTTCGGTCAACAGCGTTTGCACGTTGATGTTGGTCTGCATCATCGCCGCCAGATGGGAAGGGATCGTCCCCACCTTCGTCGGTTGAATGCCGTTGGCATCCACCAGACAAGCCACTTCCACGCAGCTTCCCTGCGGCAGGTTATCAATCAGCCCCTCGTTACGCACATTGCCGTAAATCACGCTCGGCTCGCCGGTCCACAGAGCGTTCATAATGGTGCTGGCGTACTCGCGGGACGGTTTGATGTCGATACGCTCGGCGGTTTTATACTCCTCCAGCTCTTTATGCCAGTTCGCCAGTTGTTCTACGCAGCGTTTCGGATATTCATCCAGCGGCACCTTGTAACGTGCAATCAGATCCTCGCGTCCCGGTTTAATAAACCACGGCGTGTACTCGGCAAAATGCTCTGATGATTCGGTGACGAAGTAGCCCAACTTTTTGAACATCTCATAGCGCACAATGTTCTGGCAGCGTTCATTGCCGTGAATATTGGGCTTCGGCGCCTGTCCGGCGTCATAGGCCGCCAGCAATTCAGGATAGAGATCGACATAAGTCCCGTCAGCCGTTTTGCGCTCCAGTTCGAGGTAAAACGCCATGTGGTTAATGCCGGCGCAGCGGTAGCGCAGCGAGGCGGGATCGATATTCAGGTCGCGCGCCAGTTCTTCCGCCGTTCCCTGTACCGAATGGCACAGGCCGACCTGTTTGATATGCGGATAGCGGGCATACATCGCCCAGGTATTCATCGCCATCGGGTTGACGTAATTGAGCATGGTGGCCTTCGGACAGACTTCCATCATGTCTTCGCAAATCCGCCACAGATGCGGGATAGTCCGCAGCGCGCGCATGATGCCGCCCGGCCCCAGCGTATCGGCGATCGTCTGTTCCAGGCCATGACGCTTACAAACCTCAAAATCGGTCACGGTGCAGGGTTCATAGCCGCCAATCTGAAAGGCGACCACCACGAAATCCGCATCCTGTAGCGCCGCTTTCTGGTTGGTATGGCAGGTAATCCGGCCAGAAGCGCCCGCTGAGTCCATCAGTTTCCGTACCACAATATGCGACTCTTCCAGCCGGGTTTCGTCAATATCCATCAGGGCGACATGCGCTGACTTTAGCGCCTCGCGGTGAAACACATCGCCGAGGATATTTTTGACGAAAATCGTAGAACCTGCGCCGATAAAGGTAATTTTGGGTGCCGTCATCATGACTCTCCAGAACAGTAGTGAACACCTTCATGGTGGCACGCGTTCCCGGTGAAAACCTCCGTCTTCCCCGATGAGCATTCCCGAAAACTCAGATCGTATGCTGGCGCGCGGGAGATCTGAGTTTTTGGGACAAAATGGCGTAAAAAGCAGAGTATTCGGCCTGATAGTCAGGCTACGCTCTACAATATCGACGGATTCTGTGTCCGGATTCCCGGTTTCCTCCCGGCTAAAGGGGCATAATTCTGATAATTCAGGAAATGGAGTGACGATGAGTACGCAAGCAATATCCCTCCTCCCGCCCGACCCGCACATGTGCAACGGCGATGAAAAGCAAACCCGTAGCCCGCTGTCGCTCTATTCCGAATATCAACGACTGGACGTTGAACTGAGGCCGCCGCACAGAATGGCCAGCAGTCACTGGCATGGGCAAGTAGAAGTGAATGTTCCGTTTGACGGCGATGTGGAGTATTTAATCAACAATGAAGTCGTGCAGATAAAGCAGGGGCATATCACCCTGTTTTGGGCCTGTACGCCACACCAGCTTACCCGCCCCGGCAACTGCCGCCAGATGGCGATTTTCAGTTTGCCGATGCACCTGTTTCTCTCCTGGCCGCTGGATCGCGATCTTATCAACCACGTCACGCACGGGATGGTGGTTAAATCACTGGCGACCCAGCAGCTTAGCACCTTTGAAGTGTTGCGCTGGCAGCAGGAAACAAGCAGCCCGAATGAGCAAATTCGCCAGTTGGCGATCGATGAAATCGGCCTGATGCTTAAACGCTTTAGCCTTTCCGGCTGGCAACCCATTTTGCTCAATAAAACATCACGCACCCACAAGAATAGCGTCTCACGCCATGCGCAGTTTTACGTAAGCCAGATGCTGGGATTTATTGCCGATAACTACGATCAGGCGCTCACCATTAACGACGTCGCGGAGCATGTCAAACTCAATGCTAACTACGCGATGGGGATATTCCAGCGGGTTATGCAATTGACGATGAAGCAGTACATCACGGCGATGCGCATCAATCACGTACGTGCCTTATTGAGCGATACAGACAAAACGATCCTCGATGTCGCTCTGACTGCCGGGTTCCGATCCAGCAGCCGTTTTTACAGTACTTTTAGCAAATTTGTCGGTATGTCGCCGCAACAATACCGCAAGCTAAGCCAGCAACGACGCCAGACGATGCCCGGCTAAAGCCGGATACCACTATCAGCCAAAAAAATAATTCACCTGTCGATAAACGGCGGGTGAAATCGCTCGCTATCAATAATTAACCATTTGTTTATTAAACAATAATATCAATAACTGACCATTATTCCATCACTTTACACCCCCTATTTGACGGGGTAATACTTGCCCACGTCACATTCATACGGCGGGTCGGCAAGGCGTAAATTGCACGGCCTCCACAACCGGGTAAAAGATGATGAAAGTATTAATTGTTGAAAGTGAGTTTCTGCATCAGGACACCTGGGTTGGCAACGCTGTTGAGCGTCTGGCAGATGCCTTGAGCCAACAAAATGTTACCGTCATTAAATCGACATCCTTCGATGACGGCTATGCCATCTTGTCCGCGAACGAAGCCATTGACTGTCTGATGTTTAGCTACCAAATGGAACAACCGGATGAGCACCTGAGCGTCAGGCAATTGATCGGTAAGCTTCACGAGCGTCAGCAAAACGTGCCCGTTTTCCTGTTAGGCGACAGAGAAAAAGCGACGGCATCGCTGGACCGCGACCTGCTGGAGCTTGTCGATGAATTCGCCTGGATTCTGGAAGACACCGCTGACTTTATCGCCGGACGCGCCGTTGCCGCCATGACCCGGTATCGCCAGCAACTGTTACCACCGCTGTTTAACGCGTTGATGAAATACAGCGACATTCATGAATATTCATGGGCGGCGACGGGACACCAGGGCGGCGTCGGTTTCACTAAAACGCCTGCCGGTCGCTTTTATCACGATTATTATGGCGAAAACCTGTTCCGCAGCGATATGGGGATTGAGCGTACCACGCTCGGTTCACTCCTCGACCATACCGGCGCGTTTGGCGAAAGCGAGAAAAATGCCGCCCGCGTATTCGGTGCTGACCGCTCCTGGTCCGTGGTTGTCGGGACCTCCGGTTCTAACCGTACTATTATGCAGGCCTGTATGACGGATAATGATGTCGTTGTACTGGATCGTAACTGCCATAAATCCATCGAACAGGGGCTGATCCTCACCGGGGCCAAACCGGTATATATGGTGCCAAGCCGTAACCGTTACGGCATTATCGGGCCAATCTACCCGCAGGAAATGCAGCCTGAAACCTTGCAGAAAAAAATCAGCGCCAGCCCGCTGACCAAAACCAAAGCCGGACAGAAACCGTCTTACAGCGTGGTGACCAACTGTACCTATGACGGCGTATGCTATAACGCCAAAGAGGCGCAGGATCTGCTGGCAAAAACCAGCGATCGCATTCACTTCGACGAAGCATGGTACGGCTATGCGCGCTTCAACCCGATTTATTGCGATCACTACGCGATGCGCGGCGAGCCAGGCGACCATAACGGTCCGACCGTGTTTGCCACCCACTCCACGCACAAATTACTGAATGCGCTTTCACAAGCTTCCTACATTCACGTCCGTGAAGGCCGTGGCGCGGTGAATTTCTCCCGCTTCAACCAGGCCTATATGATGCATGCCACCACCTCTCCGTTATATGCCATCTGCGCATCCAACGATGTGGCGGTATCGATGATGGACGGTAACAGCGGCCTGTCCCTGACTCAAGAGGTGATTGACGAAGCGGTTGATTTCCGTCAGGCGATGGCGCGTCTTTATAAAGAGTTTACCGATGAAGGCGACTGGTTCTTTAAACCGTGGAATAAAGACGTCGTCACCGATCCACAAACCGGTAAAACGTATGACTTCGCCGACGCGCCGGCAAAACTGCTGACCACTGACCAGAACTGCTGGGTCATGCGCCCCGGGGAAACCTGGCACGGCTTTAAAGACCTGCCGGATAACTGGAGTATGCTGGACCCGATTAAAGTCAGTATCCTGGCGCCGGGTATGGGCGACGATGGCGAACTGGAAGCATCCGGCGTACCTGCTGCGCTGGTCACAGCATGGCTTGGCCGCCACGGTATCGTGCCGACCCGCACCACCGACTTTCAGATTATGTTCCTGTTCTCTATGGGGGTAACTCGCGGGAAATGGGGAACGCTGATCAACACGCTGTGCTCCTTCAAACATCATTACGACGCGAATACGCCGCTGGCGCAGGTGATGCCGGAACTGGTGCAGGATTATCCTGACACTTACGCGAACATGGGTATTCATGACCTGGGCGATAAAATGTTTGCCTGGCTACGTGAAAATAACCCGGGCGCCCGTCTCAACGCCGCCTATTCCACCCTGCCGGTTGCGGAGATTACCCCGCGCGACGCCTACAACGCGATCGTGAACGACAATATTGAAATGGTGGCGATTGAAAATCTACCGGGTCGCATTGCGGCGAACTCCGTTATTCCTTACCCGCCAGGCATCCCGATGCTGCTCTCCGGCGAAAACTTTGGCGATGAAAACAGTCCGCAGGTGGGTTACTTACGCTCACTGCAATCCTGGGATCATCACTTCCCTGGCTTTGAGCATGAAACCGAAGGCACGGAAATTATTGATGGCGTATATCACGTTATGTGCGTGAAAGCCTAATCACAAAGAGTCTTTTTTTTGAGGATGGCATGTATTCCCTGAGTATTGCTGCAAAACAATAATACTGTCATACCTTTTTGCGCGGGCCCCATCCCGCGCTTTTTTTATACAAAAATGACAAGTTTCCACTCGCGTACAACTTTTTGTACACCCTAATTCATCGTACAAATATTGTAATATTATTCAGGAAAGTTATTTTAGTGCAGTTTCAATTCATCACACAATTGACTCAGTCCCCGTTATCTCTCCCGTTTGGCGAGATCCGGTCTTTTATGTTCATATTCCAGGAGTTCGGGTATGAGGATTTGCAGCAACGAGCCTTGCATAGTGTTATTAACCGAAAAAGATACATGGTTACGAGTAAATGGTAAGGAGCCAATCAGTTTAAAAGCGAATCATATGGCCATTCTGGCTTGTGAAAATAACGTTATTGACATTTCATCATTAAATAGCGTGCTAGTAATACAAGTGAGTCGCAATAATATTAAAGACTATTTACAATTCCTGAATAAAGATCTCTCACACCTTCCCGTCTGGCAACGCAACGCCGATCCCTTATTGACCGCCAACTGTCTGACGCCGGATATCTTCAGGGTCGCCGCCCGCTACAGCGCGATGGAAACACCAGATGAAATTGTTAGTGAACGTACCCGTGCGCTCCTTTTCACCGTTTTATCCCGCTTTCTTGACCACAAAAAATTTATTTCTTTGTTAATGCACATGCTGCGCAGCCGCATCAGTGACAGCGTTTACCACATCATTCAGAGCGATATTCATAAAGACTGGAATCTGAGCGCCGTTGCCAGCTGCCTGTGCCTGAGTCCAAGCTTGTTAAAGAAAAAGCTCAAAAACGAGAATACCAGTTATAGCCAAATAATCACGACCTGCCGAATGCGTTATGCCGTAAACCAATTATTAATGGACGGAAAGAATATCTCTCAAGTCTCACAGCTGTGTGGGTATAACAGCACATCGTACTTTATTTCCGTGTTTAAAGAGTTTTATGGTATGACCCCCCTGCATTATGTTAGCCAACATCGGGAACGATCGGCTGCCTAATTTTTCTACACTCAACGATAAGACACGATAATAGCAGCATTGGCGATAACCCGTCCCCGACATAATTCAGCGGCATTCTGAGGGGGTATGATACGACGTAATTTATCGTAACGAAGTCACCTTTTCAGGAGTCCAAATTATGTCTTCGGATGCTGATGCTCACAAAGTGGGCCTAATCCCCGTCACCTTAATGGTATCGGGGAATATTATGGGTTCAGGGGTATTCTTACTCCCTGCCAACCTGGCGGCCACTGGCGGGATTGCAATCTACGGATGGCTGGTCACTATCATCGGCGCCCTGGCGCTGTCGATGGTTTATGCCAAAATGTCGTCCTTAGATCCCAGTCCCGGCGGTTCTTATGCCTACGCACGCCGCTGCTTCGGGCCGTTTTTGGGCTATCAAACGAACGTGCTGTACTGGCTGGCATGCTGGATCGGTAATATCGCGATGGTCGTTATCGGCGTCGGCTATCTGAGCTATTTCTTCCCGATTCTGAAAGATCCGCTGGTATTAACGCTTACCTGCGTCGCGGTGCTGTGGATTTTTGTTCTGCTGAACATCGTCGGGCCGAAAATGATTACCCGCGTACAGGCCGTCGCCACCGTACTGGCGCTGGTGCCTATCGTAGGGATTGCGGTCTTCGGCTGGTTCTGGTTTAAAGGCGAAACCTATATGGCGGCCTGGAACGTGAGCGGCATGAATACCTTCGGCGCGATTCAAAGCACGTTGAACGTTACGCTGTGGTCATTCATCGGGGTAGAAAGTGCCTCCGTTGCGGCCGGTGTGGTCAAAAACCCGAAACGCAATGTGCCTATCGCCACCATCGGCGGGGTACTGATCGCCGCCGTCTGCTATGTGCTCTCCACAACGGCGATTATGGGGATGATCCCCAACGCGGCGCTGCGCGTGTCGGCATCGCCTTTCGGTGACGCGGCGCGTATGGCGCTGGGCGATACCGCAGGGGCTATTGTTTCCTTCTGTGCGGCAGCGGGTTGCCTGGGCTCTCTCGGCGGCTGGACGCTGCTTGCCGGTCAAACCGCAAAAGCGGCGGCGGACGATGGTCTCTTCCCGCCGATCTTCGCGCGGGTTAATAAAGCCGGTACGCCAGTGGCTGGGTTGCTTATCGTCGGCGTGCTGATGACTATCTTCCAGTTCAGCAGTATGTCGCCGAACGCCGCGAAAGAGTTTGGTCTGGTCTCCTCCGTGTCGGTTATCTTCACCCTGGTGCCTTATCTTTACACCTGTGCCGCGCTGTTACTGTTGGGCCACGGTCACTTTGGTAAAGCGCGCCCGCTGTATCTGCTGATTACCTTCGTCGCGTTTGTGTATTGCATCTGGGCGGTCATCGGTTCCGGCGCCAAAGAAGTGATGTGGTCGTTCGTCACGTTGATGGTGATCACCGCGCTGTATGCGTTGAACTACAACCGCATTCACAAAAACCCGTATCCGCTGGATGCGCCGGTTAAACAGGATTGACCACGTGTAGTTAATGTTATCGCAACAGGCCGGATAGCGCAGGTTATCCGGCCGCCACCAACATTAAGTTCTTAAGGTTCACTTAATTTTACTTTGTCACGATTAGCGTCACCGAATCGATGGACGCATCAACATGTTAAAGCGCTTTCTTAAAAGACCTGTTCTTGGGCAAATCGCCTGGCTTCTGCTTTTTTCCTTTTATATTGCCGTCTGCCTGAACATTGCGTTCTACAAGCAGGTACTACAAGACCTACCGTTAAACTCGCTGCGCAATGTGCTGGTGTTTATTTCCATGCCGGTCGTCGCGTTTAGCGTGGTCAATAGTGTGCTGACGCTGGCCTCATTTATTTGGCTAAACCGACTGCTGGCCTGCGTTTTTATTCTGGTCGGCGCTGCCGCGCAGTATTTTATTTTGACTTACGGCATCATCATCGATCGCTCCATGATCGCCAATATGATGGATACCACGCCCGCGGAAACCTTTGCGCTGATGACGCCGCAAATGGTGCTGACGCTGGGATTAAGCGGCGTTCTGGCAGCCGTGATTGCCTTCTGGGTCAAAATCCGTCCGGCGACGCCGCGCTTACGTAGCGGGCTTTACCGCCTGGTCAGCATCCTGATCTCTATTTTATTAGTTATTCTGGTCGCCGCCTTTTTCTATAAAGATTACGCCTCGCTATTTCGAAATAATAAACAGTTGATCAAAGCGTTAAGCCCATCGAACAGTATTGTCGCCAGTTGGTCATGGTATTCGCATCAACGGCTGGCGAATTTGCCGCTGGTACGCATTGGCGAGGATGCCCATCGCAATCCATTAATGCTGAAAGGCGATCGCAAAAACCTGACGATTCTTATTGTTGGCGAAACCTCGCGCGGCGATGATTTCTCTCTTGGCGGCTATCCGCGCGACACCAATCCGCTGCTGGCGAAAGACGATGTGATCTATTTCCCGCATACCACCTCTTGCGGTACGGCGACCGCGATCTCCGTTCCCTGCATGTTTTCTGATATGCCGCGCAAACATTATGACGAAGAGCTGGCGCATCACCAGGAAGGGCTACTGGATATTATCCAGCGCGCGGGGATTAACGTACTGTGGAATGATAATGACGGCGGCTGTAAAGGCGCATGCGATCGCGTTCCGCATCAAAATGTCACCGAACTAAACCTGCCCGGACAATGTATCGACGGCGAGTGCTACGATGAAGTGTTATTTCACGGTCTGGAAGACTATATCGACCATTTGAAAGGCGATGGCGTTATTGTATTACATACCATCGGCAGCCACGGCCCAACTTATTACAACCGTTATCCACCGCAGTTTAAAAAATTTACCCCAACCTGTGACACTAACGAAATTCAGAACTGTTCCCAACAGCAGTTGATCAACACCTATGATAATACCGTGCTGTACGTGGACTATATTGTGGATAAAGCCATTAACCTGCTGAAATCCCATCAGGATAAATTTACAACCAGCCTGGTCTATCTTTCCGATCACGGCGAATCATTGGGTGAAAATGGCGTTTATTTACACGGTCTGCCGTATTCCATTGCGCCGGATACGCAAAAACATGTCCCGATGCTCATTTGGCTTTCTAAAGATTATCAACAGCGTTATCAGGTGGATCAGGCCTGCCTGCAAAAACGGGCGAGCACGCTGGATTATTCACAGGACAATCTTTTCTCAACCATGCTGGGATTAACCGGCGTACAAACGACGTATTACCAGGCCGCAGATGATATTCTGCAACCGTGCAGGAGACTAAGCGAATGAAGATACTGATTGTTGAAGACGACACGCTATTATTACAGGGGTTAATACTCGCCGCGCAAACCGAAGGCTATGCGTGTGATGGCGTTTCGACAGCGCGTGCCGCCGAGCATAGCCTGGAGTCTGGTCATTACAGTCTGATGGTGCTGGATTTAGGGCTGCCCGATGAGGATGGCCTGCATTTCCTGACGCGAATCCGACAGAAAAAATATACCCTGCCGGTACTCATTCTGACCGCCCGCGATACGCTCAATGACCGCATTACCGGGCTGGATGTCGGCGCAGATGATTATCTGGTTAAACCCTTCGCCCTGGAGGAGTTGCACGCCCGCATCCGCGCGCTGCTGCGCCGCCATAATAACCAGGGTGAAAGTGAACTGACGGTTGGCAATCTGACGCTCAATATAGGCCGTCATCAGGCATGGAGGGATGGACAGGAACTGACCCTGACGCCTAAGGAGTACGCGCTGCTCTCACGGTTGATGCTCAAGGCAGGCAGTCCGGTGCACCGGGAAATTCTTTATAACGATATCTACAACTGGGATAACGAACCCTCGACCAACACTCTGGAAGTGCATATACATAATTTGCGCGACAAAGTCGGCAAGTCGCGCATTCGCACGGTTCGCGGGTTTGGCTACATGCTGGTTGCCACTGAGGAAAGCTAAGTGAGCCTGATGCGTTTTCAGCGAAGAGCGATGACCCTTCGCCAGCGTTTAATGCTGACAATTGGTCTTATTCTGCTGGTGTTCCAGTTAATCAGTACCTTCTGGTTATGGCATGAAAGCACTGAGCAAATCCAATTGTTCGAGCAGGCGCTGCGGGATAATCGCAACAACGATCGCCATATCATGCACGAAATTCGTGAGGCGGTCGCCAGCCTGATCGTCCCCGGCGTATTTATGGTTAGCCTGACGCTGCTAATTTGTTACCAGGCAGTACGGCGTATTACCCGTCCGCTCGCCGAACTGCAAAAAGAGCTGGAAGCACGGACGGCGGATAATCTGGCGCCGATCGCCATTCACAGCTCCACGCTTGAGATTGAGTCCGTCGTCTCGGCGATCAATCAACTGGTTACGCGTTTGACCACCACGCTCGACAATGAACGCCTTTTTACCGCCGATGTGGCCCATGAGCTACGCACGCCGCTGTCGGGGGTGCGTTTGCATCTGGAATTATTGTCAAAAACCCACAATGTTGATGTCGCGCCGCTTATCGCCCGTCTTGACCAGATGATGGATAGCGTCTCCCAGCTTCTGCAACTGGCGCGCGTGGGCCAGTCATTCTCTTCCGGGAATTATCAGGAAGTAAAACTGCTGGAAGATGTGATCCTCCCCTCCTACGATGAGCTGAACACCATGCTGGAAACGCGCCAGCAAACTCTGTTGCTGCCGGAAAGCGCGGCGGACGTGGTGGTGCGCGGTGACGCGACATTACTGCGTATGCTGTTGCGAAATCTGGTGGAAAACGCGCATCGCTATAGCCCTGAAGGAACCCATATCACTATCCACATTAGCGCCGACCCCGACGCTATTATGGCGGTCGAAGACGAGGGGCCGGGTATTGATGAAAGCAAATGCGGGAAGCTAAGCGAAGCGTTCGTGCGGATGGACAGCCGTTATGGCGGAATTGGCCTGGGGCTGAGTATCGTCAGCCGCATCACCCAGCTACATCAGGGGCAGTTTTTCCTGCAAAACCGTACGGAAAGAACAGGCACCCGTGCCTGGGTGCTGTTGAAAAAGGCATAACAGGCGTTTAATACGTCGTGACCCACACATAGATAAAACTGCTGACAATCAGCACACTACACAGGGTCGTCAAACTTTTATAAATATAGCTTTTCATGACGCTCTCCTCCAAAGGTATGGAGGAGAGTATGCCCGCGAGAGATTAAGCGAACCTTAAGCGCGAAATTTATTCATCGATACGCGGATGTTGCTGTACCAGACGCGAACGTTTGACCTGCAGCTCCGCAATTTCCTGATCGATGTCGTCGATTTTCTGCTCAATATTATCGTAATGCTCGCCCAGAATTTCCTTCGCTTCCTGGATGTCCGACGCCGCTGGCGTTGCGCCTTTTAGCGGACGATTGGCCGTCTCTTTCATGGAAATACCGGTAATCAAGCCTATCACCGCGATGACCATCAAATAATACGCCGGCATCATCAGATCCTGCGAGCTTTCCACCAGCCAGGCCGCCAGCGTTGGCGTCAGACCGGCAATCAATACAGAGATATTAAAAGCCGCCGCCAGCGCGCTGTAACGAATATGCGTCGGAAACATCGCCGGCAATGTCGAGGCCATCACCCCGGTAAAGCAGTTCAGAATCACCGCCAGCATCAACAAACCGGCAAAAATCAGGCCAATAACGTTACTGTTAATCAGGATGAAGGCCGGGATCGCCAGCGCGAACAGCGCAATGCTGCCCATAATCACAAACGGACGTCGACCGAAACGGTCGCTCAGCAGCCCCATCACCGGCTGCACAAACAGCATCCCGATCATAATGGCGATGATAATCAACACGCCGTGATCTTCAGAATAGTGCAGGTTATGCGACAGGTAGCTCGGCATGTAGGTGAGCAGCATGTAGTAGGTCACGTTGGTGGCAATCACCAGACCGATACATGACAACAGGCTACGCCAGTGTTTGGTGGCAATCTCTTTAAAGGAGACTTTCGGCCCATCCTGCAACCCTTCGCGGTCGCCCTGCTCCAGTTTATCCACGTGCTGCTGAAACGCTGGCGTCTCCTCCAGCGCATGGCGTAAGTAGAGACCAATAATCCCCAATGGCAGGGCGATAAAGAACGGAATACGCCAGCCCCACTCAAGGAAATTCTCCTCGCCGACAATCGTCGAGATCAAGACCACCACGCCCGCGCCCAGCACGAACCCGGCGATGGAACCAAAATCCAGCCAGCTTCCCATAAATCCGCGTTTACGATCCGGCGAATATTCCGCGACAAAGATCGACGCGCCGGTATATTCCCCGCCAACCGAGAAGCCCTGCGCCATTTTACACAGCAACAACAGTATTGGCGCCCAGATACCGATCGTCGCGTAAGAGGGGATTAACCCGATACAGAAGGTACTGATCGACATAATCACAATCGTGATCGCCAGGATCTTCTGGCGCCCGTATTTATCGCCGAGCATACCAAAGAATAACCCGCCGAGCGGACGAATCAGGAAGGGAACGGAAAACGTGGCCAGCGCGGCAATCATCTGGACGCTGGGATCGGCGCCGGGGAAAAAGACTTTACCCAACGCGTAGGCAACAAATCCATAAACACCAAAATCAAACCACTCCATCGCGTTGCCCAGCGAGGCGGCGGTAATTGCTTTGCGAAGTTTACCATCATCAATGATGGTCACATCGCCCAGTGTAATCGGTTTTATTTTTTTCCTTTTCAGCATAGCTGTCCTCATAGGCTAAGCCCTGTAGCGCTATATACGGCGGGCACTGGCATACCGCGCCAGCGTCGCCGTCGAGCGGAGGGAGGGGCGCGAACGCTATCCCTCATACAAGCGTAGCAGGTTTACTTACACTGTCCGGTTACGGACTGTACAACCGAACCTGTTGACGCCTGAATGGGCAGTTAATGACCTTTTTACCCTAACAGGGTTTAAATATGTGATCAACTTCACACATATATGTCAATTCGGTCAAAAGGTGTAAATAAGGACGCCCTAATGCGCTGTGGTGACAGTAAAAAAGCGGTTATTTGAGTGTAAACCATTGCTGACTGGCGTGGCGCAGACCCTTTTATAAAAGCGGCAATAGTCCCGACAACGCTAAGGATTTTGTGTATAATTGCGGCCTTTTTCGGCGATCTGCCATTTTTGGGCGCGTTTGCCCCCGCTGACTTTTTGAGGATACCAACATGTCATTACCCCACTGCCCGCAATGTAACTCCGAATATACCTACGAAGATAACGGCATGTTCATCTGCCCGGAATGCGCTCACGAATGGAACGATGCGGAACCCGCTCAGGAGAGCGATGAGCTGATTGTCAAAGACGCCAACGGCAACCTGCTGGCGGACGGCGATAGCGTCACCATCGTGAAAGATCTGAAAGTAAAAGGCAGCTCTTCCATGCTGAAAATCGGCACCAAAGTGAAGAATATTCGTCTGGTTGAAGGCGACCATAACATCGACTGCAAAATCGATGGTTTTGGCCCGATGAAACTGAAATCCGAGTTCGTGAAAAAGAACTGATTTACCGTGTCATTGCCCGGTAGCGCCTCGCTTACCGGGCCTGAGCGGCCCTGCCACCGACAATATTGTGCCAATTTCGAACTACACTTAACGAGCATCTCTTACCTGAGGTAACCATCATGCCGTTAAGTCCCTATCTCTCTTTTGCCGGCAACTGTGCCGACGCCATCGCGTATTATCAACAAACGTTAGGCGCAGAACTGCTTTATAAACTCAGCTTCGGTGAAATGCCCCCCTCGGCGGCGGATAACGAAGAGGGCTGCCCGTCAGGAATGCGCTTTCCCGATACTGCTATCGCCCACGCCAACATGTGCATTGCCGGCAGCGATATCATGATGAGTGATGCCAGCGCGTCGGGAACGGCGCATTATTCCGGCTTTACGCTGGTGCTTGATACCCAGGATGTAGCAGAAGGGAAGCGCTGGTTTGATAACCTTGCCGCACAAGGGCAAATCGAAATGGACTGGCAGGAGACCTTCTGGGCGCAGGGTTTCGGCAAGGTCAGCGATCGTTTCGGTGTGCCGTGGATGATTAACGTGGTTAAACATCAGCCTGCCACCTAACTCCCCGGGAGGCTCGCCCTCCCCCTTGCCATCAGAGTGATCTTTGGCTGCACGTTATCCGCCGTTTAACTGCCATAGAATAAATAATGACGGTAGTTTGCTACAGTCTGTCGAAAGATGGTTGATCCTGATGAAGCGTCGGGAGGACATTATGCCAGTCTGTGAATTACGCCACGCGACAACAGAGGATACCGATTCTGTTTACGCGCTTATCTGTGAGTTACTTAAAAATGAGCTTGATTATCAGGCTTTCAGGGATGGATTTGCCGCTAATCTACTGGACCCCAACGTTCATTATCGTTTAGCGCTGCGCAACGGAGAGGTAGTCGGCATGATCAGCCTGCATATGCAGTTTCATCTCCATCATGCCAACTGGATTGGCGAAATTCAGGAGCTGGTGGTATTACCGCAGATGCGGGGACAAAAAGTTGGCAGTCAGCTTCTGGCCTGGGCAGAAGAAGAAGCACGTCAGGCGGGCGCCGAGCTAACGGAGCTTTCCACAAATATTAAACGCCGCGATGCACACCGTTTTTATCTTCGCGAAGGTTACAAGCAAAGTCATTTTCGGTTTACGAAAGCATTGTGATCTGGCAGCCGTCATCGGGAGATAAGGCATAACGTAATCAGCCGTCACCGGGTGAAGTAGCGGAGCCATCTCAATTCTACTGTCGACAAGCCTGGATAAAGGTTAAACGGGCAGACTCGCTTCTTTAGCAAAAATGGCCCTTTTAAGTTGTAGAAATGTAAATTTATTGTCAACGAACTACACTTTTCTCTTTGGCATCACCGGGAGGGTTGCCTGAAAATCCCGGGATGAGGTTTTCTTAGAAGGACAGTGACGTTATGTTCGCAGCAATCATTATCGGTATTTTTATTATCAGCGTCATTTATGCGCATTCACGCGGGGTGGAAAAACAAAAACTTTCCCGTCAGCTCTTTGACCACTCGACGTTTATGGCGCCGATCAATATGTTCATGACTCGCTTCTCAACGTTACCGGCAAAGCAGCCGTACTTTGATACCACGGCATTTCCAGAGCTGCAGAAGCTGACGGAAAACTGGCAGGTGATTCGTGAAGAGGCGCTACGGCTTCAGCATCACATAAAAGCCGCGCAGGCCAATAACGACGCCGGATTCAACACCTTTTTCAAGCGCGGCTGGAAACGGTTTTACCTTAAATGGTATTCCGATGCCCACCCGTCGGCGGAAACGTTATGCCCGATAACGACAAAGCTGGTCAACAGCATCCCCTCTATTAAAGCGGCGATGTTCGCCGAGTTGCCTCCCGGGGCCTATCTGGGAAAACATCGCGACCCCTATGCCGGTTCAGTACGTTACCATCTTGGATTAAGCACACCGAATGACGACCGCTGTTTTATTGAAGTTGATCGACAGCGCCATAGCTGGCGCGACGGCGAAGCCGTCATCTTCGACGAAACCTACGTTCATTGGGCGGAAAATAAAACTGAGCAGACGCGTATTATCCTCTTTTGCGATATTGAGCGTCCAATGAAATGGCGCTGGGCGCAGAGCGTAAACCACTGGGTCGGCGCATCGTTGATGTCCGCCGCCAGTTCGCCAAACGACGAGAACGATCGCACCGGTGCGATTAATCGCATCTTTAAATACGTTCACGCAGCACGCGATGCCGGGCAACGGCTGAAAAAGAAAAACCGCACTCTCTATTACGCGCTGAAATATCTCGTTATTGCCGCTATTTTTGCCGCGATAATCCTTTTCAGCCTCCTCTGAAGCCGGGCCGCGGTATGGCACTGCCTGCCGCGGCCTGTTCTATCCTGGCGTTAGTCTCAACGCGTTCCCTGGCCTTGAGTCTATCCATCCGGGTAATTTCCACTTCAGGCAGAGCAGATTGCCGGATGGCGGCTCCGCCTTATCTGGCCTGCGCTCAGCGTTTCTTCCCATAATAAATGTCATGCGGCATTTTCTTTCGACACGTCAAAACTGACGATAGCCTGTTTTTCGTCAGGGTTTTGAGCAAAATTCGCCCGTAATATCAGGGAAAGCCCATACTAAAAAAGTGGCATAAAACATGCATACTGAGGGCGACAGCGCGTATGCGCGATTTGATTAACTGGAGCGAAACCGATGAAAAAAGTCGTCACGGTTTGCCCGTATTGCGCATCAGGTTGCAAAATCAATCTGGTGGTCGATAACGGCAAAATCGTCCGGGCTGAGGCGGCGCAGGGGAAAACCAACCAGGGTACCCTGTGTCTGAAGGGCTACTACGGCTGGGATTTTATTAATGATACCCAGATCCTGACCCCGCGCCTGAAAACCCCAATGATCCGTCGCCAGCGTGGCGGCAAACTGGAATCTGTTTCCTGGGATGAAGCGCTCAATTACGTCGCTGAACGTTTGAGCGCCATCAAAGCGAAGTACGGTCCGGATGCAATCCAGACAACCGGCTCCTCTCGCGGTACCGGAAATGAAACCAACTATGTAATGCAAAAATTCGCACGCGCCGTTATTGGTACCAATAACGTTGACTGCTGCGCTCGCGTCTGACACGGCCCATCGGTTGCAGGTCTGCACCAATCGGTCGGTAACGGCGCAATGAGTAATGCGATCAACGAAATTGATAACACTGATTTAGTGTTCGTCTTCGGGTATAACCCGGCGGATTCCCACCCTATCGTGGCGAATCATGTGATTAACGCTAAACGCAACGGGGCGAAAATTATCGTCTGCGATCCGCGCAAAATTGAAACCGCGCGCATCGCTGACATGCATATCGCGTTGAAAAACGGCTCGAATATCGCGCTGCTCAACGCCATGGGGCATGTCATTATTGAAGAAAACCTGTACGACAAAGCGTTTGTCGCCAGCCGTACCGAAGGTTTTGAAGAGTACAGTAAGATTGTCGAAGGCTATACGCCGGAGTCCGTCGAAGAGATCACTGGCGTGAGCGCACAGGAGATTCGTCAGGCGGCGCGGATGTATGCCAGCGCGAAAAGCGCAGCGATCTTGTGGGGTATGGGCGTCACCCAGTTCTATCAGGGTGTGGAAACCGTGCGTTCACTGACCAGCCTCGCGATGCTGACCGGCAACCTCGGCAAGCCAAGCGCGGGCGTTAACCCGGTTCGCGGCCAGAACAACGTTCAGGGCGCGTGCGATATGGGCGCGCTGCCGGATACTTATCCGGGCTACCAGTACGTTAAGTTCCCGGAAAACCGCGAGAAGTTCGCAAAAGCCTGGGGCGTAGAAAGTCTGCCTGCGCATACCGGCTATCGCATCAGCGAGCTGCCGCACCGTGCGGCGCATGGCGAAGTGCGCGCGGCGTACATTATGGGTGAAGATCCGCTGCAAACCGATGCGGAACTCTCTGCAGTACGTAAAGCGTTTGAGGATCTGGAACTGGTCATCGTGCAGGATATCTTCATGACCAAAACCGCGTCGGCGGCGGATGTGATTTTACCCTCCACCTCCTGGGGCGAGCATGAAGGCGTCTTCTCTGCGGCTGACCGTGGCTTCCAGCGCTTCTTTAAAGCCGTTGAGCCGAAGTGGGACCTGAAAACCGACTGGCAGATTATCAGTGAAATCGCCACCCGGATGGGCTATCCGATGCACTACAACAACACCCAGGAGATCTGGGATGAGTTGCGTCATCTGTGCCCGGATTTCTACGGCGCCACTTACGAGAAAATGGGCGAGCTGGGCTATATCCAGTGGCCATGCCGCGACACGTCGGATGCCGATCAGGGAACCTCGTACCTCTTTAAAGAGAAGTTCGATACCCCCAACGGTCTGGCGCAGTTCTTCACCTGCGACTGGGTAGCGCCTATCGATAAACTCACCGAAGAGTACCCGATGGTACTGTCGACGGTGCGCGAAGTCGGCCACTACTCCTGCCGCTCAATGACCGGTAACTGTGCGGCGCTGGCCGCGCTGGCCGATGAACCGGGCTATGCGCAAATCAATACCGCCGACGCCGCGCGTCTGGGAATTGAAGATGAAGCGCTGGTGTGGGTTCATTCGCGCAAAGGCAAAATCATCACCCGCGCGCAGGTCAGCGATCGCCCTAACAAAGGGGCGATTTACATGACCTACCAGTGGTGGATTGGCGCCTGTAACGAGCTGGTGACTGAAAACCTCAGCCCGATTACCAAAACGCCGGAGTACAAATACTGCGCCGTACGCGTTGAGCCGATCGCCGATCAGCGAGCCGCCGAGCAGTATGTGATTGATGAGTACAACAAGCTGAAAACCCGCCTGCGCGAAAGCGCAATGGGTTGATCTGCCGGATGGCGGCATCAGAACGCTTTATTCGGCCTGCGTCTACTGTAGGCCTGATTAGATGCATTAGCATCGCCATCAGGCATTTTCCCTATAACAGCCTCCGCCCGGAGGCTGTTTTTTTATCCATACGATCTCTTTATACTGTCTTTTCCGTACCCTAAATAAAACTCAAAATGAAACTACTTCTTGCATTGATGTTGTTTATGACATTCTTTGCCCATGCCGCAGATCCTGAGCCGGGTAGCCAGTATTTGCAGGCAGCAGAGGCAGGTGACAGACGCGCACAATATTTTCTGGCCGACAGTTGGTTGAGCTATGGCGATTTGAACAAAGCTGAATACTGGGCGCAAAAAGCCGCCGACAGTGGCGACGCCGACGCCTGCGCGCTACTGGCGCAAATCAAAATCACTAATCCGGTAAGCCTGGATTATCCCGACGCGAAAAAGCTGGCTGAAAAGGCGGCTAACGCGGGCAGTAAAGCGGGAGAAATTACGCTGGCGCGGATCCTGGTCAACACCCAGGCCGGGCGCCCGGACTACCCAAAAGCCATCTCGCTGCTGCAAAAGGCCTCTGAAGATCTGGATAACGACTCCGCGGTGGATGCGCAAATGTTGCTTGGCCTGATTTACGCCAACGGCGTGGGCATTGCCGCCGATGATGAAAAAGCCGCCTGGTATTTCAAACGCAGTTCCGCCATTTCCCGTACCGGCTATTCAGAATACTGGGCGGGAATGATGTTTTTAAACGGTGAACCGGGCTTTATTGAAAAGAACAAGCAGAAGGCGTTGCACTGGTTGAATCTAAGCTGTCTGGAAGGGTTTGATACCGGTTGCGAAGAGTTCGAAACGCTAACAAATGGCTGATGTTTATTGCCGGATGAACGTAGTCGTTGTAGGCCTGATAAGCGTAGCGCCATCAGGCAACCCGGAGCAGGTTGTCGGATGGCAGCGTGAACGCCTTATCCGGCCTACATTCTCTTTCGCTGTAGGCCGGATAAGCAAAGCGCCATCCGGCAATCCGTTATTGGGCGGTTTTATCAAATTTGCCCAGCACATCGCGCTCATAGGCCAGCGCTTTTTTGCGGTCAAACTTGTGTTCCCACTTGGCGATCACCAGCACCGCCAGCGCATTCCCCACCACATTTAGCGCAGTACGCGCCATGTCGAGGATACGGTCGACACCGGCGATAAACGCCAGCCCTTCCAGCGGAATGCCCACGCTGCCCAGCGTCGCCAGTAACACCACGAAGGAAACGCCAGGCACGCCGGCAATCCCTTTCGACGTCACCATCAGCGTCAGCACCAGTACAATTTCCTGCCACAGCGACAGGTCGATACCGTATAGCTGCGCGATAAAAATGGCGGCGATGCTCTGGTATAACGTGGAGCCGTCGAGGTTAAATGAGTAACCGGTCGGTACCACGAAACTGGTGATAGAGGCTGGTGCGCCGTAAGCTTCCATCTTCTCGATAATGCGCGGCAGCACGCTCTCGGAGCTGGCGGTCGAGTACGCCAGAATCAATTCATCTTTCAGAATGCGAATCAGAATCCAGATACTTAACCCGCACAGGCGCGCCACGATGCCCAGCACTACAAGCGCAAAGAAGATAATGGCAAAGTGTACCAGCAGCACCAGTTTCGCCAGCGGCCACAGCGACGCGAAACCAAAATTCGCCACCGTGACGGCGATCAGCGCAAAAACACCCACTGGCGCATAGCGCATCACCATATGCGTCACTTTAAACATGGTTTCGGAGATAGAGCGGAATACCGTTACCAGCGGCTCGCGGTGCGTTGCCGGCAGGGACGACAACCCCAGCCCAAACAGGACCGAGAAAAAGATAATTGGCAGCATATCCCCTTTGGCCATCGATGCGATGATATTGGTCGGCACCAGCGACAGTATCGTCCCCATCAGCCCATGCGCATGACTTTGTACTTCCGCCGTGGTGTTCTGGTATTTCGAAATATCGACGGTCGCCAGTTGCGACATATCAATGCCTGAGCCTGGCTGAAAGACATTCGCCAGCGTAATGCCGAGGATAATCGCCACCGTGGTGATCAGTTCAAAATAGAGAATGGTTTTGGCGCCGATACGGCCTAGCTGTTTCGCATCGCCAACGCCGGCGATGCCGACAATCAGAGTCGAGATCACGATCGGCACGACGATCATTTTAATCAGATGGATAAAGATATCGCCAGCAGGCGACAGCAGGTTGGCAATCAGCCATTCACGACTGTCACTGTGATAATGCAGATAGCTGCCCAACAGAATGCCCAGCACCATAGCCAGCAAAATTTGCCAGGCCAGGCTGACTTTCAAATTTTTCATAACAACAGACTTCCTCGATGAAGCGTTGCTCTCCGCCGAAAGCATGAGAGCAATACATACTGAAAGGGTATGATTTGTGTTGCGTTGGTTTGTAGAGTTTTTTAACGCGCATAATCAGTATCATTTGCATAGCGTCTTGCGCAACCCTTTCATAACAGGGCTTTTGGCTGTTTTTATGCATAATAACGCGAGTTTATGGCGTTAATGATGAATAACTATTTGTTATGGAAAGTTTTTTACTTCGTCAAAAACGAATAATACACTGAGGTAATTAATTTTTACTTGTGTCTCATTCGCCGTTTTTTTAAACAGCACACATGACAAAAGTCACAAAAAAGAAAAAATTATTTCTGCCGATTTTGTAACAATTTAGCCAAATTAATGGCCTCTACCAGCTGCGCGCGGTTCACTCGCGGCGAGTTGGCATCCAGTAAGGTTTGCCACAGCGACACGGCTTGCGCATAATCCGCCTGCATAAACGCATCCGCCGCCAGCAGCATCTGCGCGGTCACTTCTGTCGCATCCAGCGCTAACGCTTTATTAATCATTTCACGCGTCGCAGGCGTCATATGTTGCCCGGCCTGGTAATACAGCACCGTTGCCAGCGCGGCGAAAAGCTGCGCGTTATCGCCTCGCAGACGCAACGCCTGACGATATGCCAGCAGCGCATTGTCATACGCATTGCGATAGAGATAATACTCGCCCAGCCGCGCCCATTGCTCGCTATCCTGCGGATTGGCGCGGATTTTTTCTTGCAGCCTGGAAAGCTGCGCCTCTGGCGTTTGCG
The DNA here is from genome assembly GCF_017572835.1 of Salmonella sp. 32120201201600049SM. Classification (NCBI taxonomy): domain Bacteria; kingdom Pseudomonadati; phylum Pseudomonadota; class Gammaproteobacteria; order Enterobacterales; family Enterobacteriaceae; genus Salmonella; species Salmonella sp. 32120201201600049SM. The sequence goes on from NZ_JAGESA010000005.1 coordinate 141,269, forward strand.
GGTTCGTAAAGTCACGTAGCGGATCGGCCAGACGCTGTTGCTCGCTACGCACAGCCTGCCATTTCGGCGTCAACAGATAGCCGCCGACACAGGCAGCCACCATCAACACCGCCGCAGCCGCCAGACGCTTTACGGGCATGGGACGTAACGGCACAGTGGAGTGTTCAGACTGGCTCATTGTTCCCCCTTTTCTGCGTGCTGACGCTTTCTCACCCGCCAGGCCACCACACCCACCAGCAATAACAGCAGGTACGGCAGCGCCCACAACAGCAGCGTTTGCTCATTCAACGGCGGGTTGTAGCGTACGAAATCACCATAACGGTCGGTCATCCAGGCGGTGATTTCCGCTTCGCTTTTACCTTCGGCCACCATGCTGTAAACCTGATGGCGCATACTGACCGCCACGGGCGCATTGGATTCCAGCAAATTCTGGTTCTGACACTGCGGACAGCGCAGTTGACTGGCAATAGATAGCGCTTTTTCCTGCTGTTGTGGATTGTCAAAGCGCCAGGTATCCACCACCTGGGCGTGGGTGGCGAAGGTGATTAAAAACAGGACGATCGTTAAGAGTAAAAAATTTCTGCCGGATGGCGCTACGCTTATCCGGCCTACGGTTTGCGCATCCTGTAGGCCGGATAAGGCGTTTACGCCGCCATCCGGCAACGCTGTGAGTAATTTACGCGTCACGCTTCCTCCCCCGCCATCCGCTCAGCAGCGCGCCACACACCATCAACAATCCCCCACCCCAGATCCAGCGCACGCCGGTCTGCACGTATAAGCGCATGGCGTAACGATCCGGTCCGGTTTTTTCGCCCATCACCGCGTACCAGTCATGTAGCAGGTTCCAGTGAATCCCCGGCTCCATCATCTGTTGACGACGCGCGGCATAGAAGCGCCTTTCAGGCTGCAGGCTGCCAATGCGTTTTTCATTCCGCCACAACGTGATCAGCGCTTTTTCACTGGTGTAGTTACCTTTGGCTTCCAGGTCGAGACGCTCAAAACGGAAAATGTAGCCCGCCAGATCCACCTGCTGCCCGGGGCTCAGATTCAGGCTTATCTCCTGACGACTACCGCTGGAAAAGACGATCCCTGCCGCAAACACCAGTACCCCGGCATGCGCCAGCAGTGCGGGAAGCTGACAACGCAAAGAGACTTTGCGGCTTCTGATTGTCGCCAGTACGATAACCAACAGCATCAGCAGGCCAAAGGGCAGCGTGGCGCGGTTAAAGTACGGTGCGCCCACGGAGAGCCGCCCCCAGCCCATCAAACTATAAATCATGGGGTAGAGCGTCCCGACCAGCACGATCAACAAGACGGCGCTAAAGAGCAGCAGCGTCGCCAGAATGAGCGTTTCGCACTTTCCGCCGCCCAAACGCGTCGCCGGATACGGCTCCCGCGCCCGCCAGCCGTACAGAACAAGCGATGCCAGACTTAACGCGGCAAAAAGGGTAAACAGCGGCACCGCGCGCACGTTATCCAGCGCAAAGGCATGTACCGAAACAAGAATGCCGGAACGCACAATCAGCGTTCCCAGCAACGAGAGGATCAGCGTCAGTATCGCCAGCAGCAACGACCAGTGACGGAAGCTCCCGCGCTGGCGGCTGACATACAGACTGTGCAGCAACGCGCTGGCGGCAAGCCACGGCAACAACGAGGCATTTTCCACCGGGTCCCAGAACCACCAGCCGCCCCAGCCCAGTTCGCAATACGCCCACCACGATCCGAGAATGATCCCCAGCGTCAGAGCGCACCAGCCGGGTAACGCCCAGCGCCAGCAAACCCAGGCGGTTGCGGCGTTAAAGCCGCCGCACAGTAGCGAAGCCAGCGCTACGCTCGCCGCGGTCATCAGGCCGCCATAACCCAGATAGAGCAGCGGCGGATGTAAGATCAGCCCCAGATGTTGCAGCATGGGATTAAGGTCGCGCCCTTCCATGGCGGGAGGGAAAATACGCAGGAACGGATCGGACCACAGCACAATAAATAGCAGCAGCGAAGCCATAATGAGGGACAAGACGCTCAGGGTCAGCGGAAAAAGCGCGTCAGATTCATGCCGGGAGCGCCAGGCGAATAGCGCCGTCCACCCCGAAAAAAGCAGCGCCCACAGCAGGAGCGAGCCTTCATGACCGCCCCATACCGCCGCCAGTTTCAGTCCCCATGACAACTGACTATGGCTATGCTGCGCAACATAAACGACCGAAAAATCGCTGGTCAGAAAACAGCTAACCAGAATCGCAAACGCCAGTAGCAGCAGCGTGAACGCCGTCCACGCGCCGCAGGTCGTCAGGCGCATGACGCCACGCCAATGTTGCCCCATCCCGCACCACGTCGCCAGCGGGGTCAGCACGTTGACCCCGAGACTCAACAACAGCGCCAGAAATCCGGCTTCAGGAAGGAAGATGTCCAGATTATGCAACCGTTAGCTGTCCCGCATAAAGAATGAAAAAGCGCAGCAGCAGCACGCCGGTCAAACTGGCGCCGCAAACGGCCAGCACGCCGTGAAACGTGACGCTGCGGTTGGCCCAGGGTTTTAGCAGCATCGGGATAATCAATCCCAGCCCTACGACGCCAAGCCAGAACCACCAGCTCCAGAATCCGCCGCCCAGTGCCGCCGCCAGCGCGCGCATTTTGCCGTCATCGCCCAACGCCAGACCGACGAAGAACGCCGCCAGCAGGAAAATTTCCAGCCATACCACCGGAACCTCCATGCGATGCACAAAGCGCGCTTCAGTGCTGTGCGGGTTGCTACGATGGCGTAACGCCATGGCGATCAGCGCCACCGCCGCGCCGGAGGAAATCCCGGAGAACAGAAACAGCGCCGGCAGGATCGGGTTATTCAGGAACGGATAGGATTTCAGCGCCGACAGCAGAAAGCCGGTGTACGCCCCGAGCAGAACCGCCAGTACCAGCATTAACGTCTCCAGCGCGCGATGAAACGGCGCGATCAGCGTCAGCACTTTCTGCACGATCCCTGACCGCGGCAGCCAACGCTGCTGCAGGGCAATCACCTCTTTTTCAAAGATTTTTGCCAGCCACAGCACTAACACCACCATGTACAGCTGGAACAGCATCACCCCCATCGACATCACCGAGGTAAAGCTGTAGTGGAACATCAGCTTCCAGAAGGTCCACGGGCGCGTCAGGTGGAAGACCAGAATCAGCAGACCAAGAATAATCGCCCCCGGCCCTAACACCAGCGTGGTGCGCAGCAGCGTGCTGTCCGAACCACCCGCCTCCGGATGGAAGCGGCGCAGCAGAATCGCCAACGTAACCAGTCCGGCGGAGATGCCAATCAGAAACAGATAGATGGCGATGGGCCAGTCCCACACCAGTGATGCAAAATGAAATGCAGAAGCGGATGTCATTGGCTCACCTCCCCATAGTTAAAGGGAACGCGGTAGACCTTCGGTTTTGTGCCCAGCGCCAGCTTGTAACGATAGGTGGTTTTCTGCCGCAACAAACGGGAAATATCGCTGTTGGGATCGTCCAGATTACCAAACGTCAGCGCCTTCGTCGGGCATGACTCAACGCAGGCGGGCTGTTTGCCCGCTTTCAGGTTGGTTTTCCGGCAGAAATCGCATTTATCCGCCGTCTTACTGACCGGATGGATAAAGCGCACGCGGTAGGGACACGCGGCAATGCAGTACTGGCAGCCGACGCAAAGGTCCGGGTTCACGTCGACAATACCGCTGGCGGCATCGCGGAATGATGCGCCGGTCGGGCAGACGTCAACGCAGGGGGCATGGTCGCAATGCTGGCACGAGTGGCGGAAGAAGCGATATTTCACATCAGGAAACGTCCCCTGCGGCTCGCTGCGAATAATCGTCAGGCGCGATACGCCTTCCGGCACGTTGTTGACTTCCCGACAGGCATCCATGCAGGCCGTGCAGCCGATGCATAATGACTCATCGTGTACCATGCCATAACGCACGCCGTTAATATTCAACGTGTTCGCTACAACGCGTCCTGCCATCCCACTGACCGCCGCCAGCGCGCCGACGCGGGTAATAAATTGACGTCGGGTGCAACTCATGGCTGCTCCTTAAGCAACGGAACGGACGCCGGATTAAAGTGCGGGTTAGTACGCTGATCGCTGTGGCAATCCACGCATATTTTGATCCGCCCTTTCTCGCTTAGCGTCTGCATCGTGTCTTGCTGCGGATGCAGGGAATGGCAACTGGCGCAGGTCACTTTAGTAACATGAACATCGTGCGGCCAGAACGCTTTTTGCAGTTGTTCAGGCAAGTGGCAGGACATACAGACGCTGTTCTGCTGCTCTACCGTATACATCGGGTCGTTAAAACGCATCACATCTTTCACCCCTTCACGGTGGTGAAGCGACGGTTGACCGTGGCAGTTGGTACAGGTTATCGGCAATTTATTGTTCGGGTTGATAGCGCCCGTATGTTTGCCGTGCATACCTTCGGTGTCCGGTTTGTGACAGTCCAGACAGGCAGCATCCGGATTACGCTGCTGGGTGACCGTCCAGCGTTGATCCGACTCCTGCGGCGTTGGCGTGGCAGTAATTCCACTCAGGCTCCAGAACAGGCCTGACGCCAGCACCCCAGCAGTTAATAACGAACGTAATACGCTCATATTCACTCCATTACATAATGCCTGATGGCGCGCAGCTTTAAGGCCTACAAGACTTCTGTAGGCCGGATAAAGCGCTTGCGCTGTCATCCGGCAAATTTGTCACATGTGAGGTTATTGGCTTAACAGACCGTTTTTACGCGCCTGATCTTCCCACTGCGGTACGACCGTTTTCAGGAAGTCCTGCTTCTCCGCGTTGATTTGTTGCATATTCAAACCAATCGCTTTCTGCGCCTTCTCTTTCGTCGAAATATCTGGCAGCGAAATTTCATGGGTAATGCCTTTGGTCGCCAGCAGTCGCGCCAGTTTAGTACGGGCATCCGCGGCTTTATCCATCGCACTGCCTAACATCCGTAGACCTTCTTCCGGGGCATGCATATGAATACCGTGTGACGCAATCGCCAGATCCCAACGCCACTGCGCGTGGCGAATATCGTTCAGAATCGGTTTCATTTCCGCGTCTGTCGCCCCCGCATCCCATGCGGCTTTCGCTTCGAAGTGCGCATGTACCAGCTGATCTTCAACCTTGATTTTCAGGTCATGAATCGCCTGTTTACGCTCGGCGACCACTTTTTGCAGGGACGCTTTGTCCTGGGTGTGGCAGTTGGCGCAGGTTTGCGCGAAATTGTCGAACGGGTTGCCGATTTTATGGTCGGTGTAGAGCTTGCCTTCGGCGTTCTGTACTTTCGGCATGTGGCAGTCGATACAGGTCACGTTGTTCTTACCGTGAATGCCCGCGCTCCAGGTTTCATATTCCGGGTGCTGCGCTTTGAGCATCGGGGTTTTCGACAGAGAGTTAGTCCAGTCAGAGAAGGCGATAGTGTCGTAGTATTGCTCCATATTTTCGACCTTCATGCCCTCATCCCACGGGAACTTAACGGCTTTGTTTTTACCGTCAAAGTAGTACTCCACGTGGCACTGGCCGCAGACCATCGATTGCTGATCAAATCGTCCTGCTTTATCAAACGGTTTGCCGATAGCCTCCATCGCCCGTTCAGCATAGGGGCGCGACAACGTTAATGCTGGCTTCCCCTGGGCGAAATCGTCCGACGCGGTGTTATGACAGTCGGCACAGCCCAAATCGTTGACAATTTCCGGGCCGCCGCGCGCCCATTTGCCATGGAAGTAGCCGTCTTCGCCTTCTTGTTGGATAAGGCGCGCGACATCAGGGCTTTTACAACTCCAGCAGGCCATCGGCAACGGGCCGTCTTCCGCCGTTTTTGGCGCGCCGGTACGCAGCGTTTCGCGCACGTCAGTTACCGCATACGCGTGGCCGCGTGGTTTGTTGTAGTCACGGGAGAAGGGATAGCCCGCCCACAGGATCACCAGACGAGGGTCTTCCGCCAGCGCATCTTCACGGGCAGACTGTTCTGACGTCGCTTTCCATGACTGATATTGGTCGGGGTGTTGAGGCGCGAACGTTTCATTTTTCGCTTCAACAGTAACAGTTTTTGCGGATACAGGCGTTTGCTCAGCGTAAACAGAGGTAATGAAGAAAAAAGGAAATATAAGGCTGAAGAAACGGCGTGCGCGTAGTGTTTTCCTTGCCATAGAGGTCTCATCCAGATTGCGCCATTATCTTTAATGGCGATTTTTTATCGTTTTCCATAACAGCAACCGCACAAATACTGTTATTACATTGATCTCCTCTATGTGTAACAAATAACCACACTTAAAATGTTGTCTTTAATCAATTGTAAGTGTATGTAAAATACCACTTTAGAGTTAGTAACCTGGACAAAACTCCCTCTCTTTTCTGATTTCCGGACACGGATCACTTTTTTTAAAAATTTCATATAACGTCATGTTATCCCGAAAATTTATCTAATTTTGCGGGACACAATCAAAAAATAGATTGCTGCTTATTTGCACAGTTCCCTTTTTGCGTGATCTGTCGCCCAAATACTAAACAAAACTTATTAAGACCCTACATTTAACGTTTATGCGACATATTATTAACATCCTACAAGGAGAACAACAGCATGAGCCAAACACATAAACACGCCATTCCCGCCAACATTGCGGATCGTTGCCTGATAAATCCAGAGCAGTATGAGACTAAATATAAACAGTCTATTAACGACCCCGATACGTTTTGGGGCGAACAGGGAAAAATTCTCGATTGGATCACGCCGTACCAAAAAGTGAAAAACACCTCCTTTGCGCCAGGCAATGTGTCGATTAAATGGTACGAGGACGGCACGCTGAATCTGGCGGCGAACTGTCTTGACCGCCATTTGCAGGAAAATGGCGATCGCACCGCCATTATCTGGGAAGGCGATGACGCGTCGCAGAGTAAACATATCTCTTATCGCGAACTGCATCGCGATGTCTGCCGTTTCGCGAATACACTGCTGGATCTGGGCATTAAAAAAGGCGATGTGGTAGCGATTTATATGCCGATGGTGCCGGAAGCGGCGGTGGCAATGTTGGCCTGCGCCCGCATCGGCGCGGTGCATTCGGTGATCTTCGGGGGCTTCTCGCCGGAAGCCGTCGCCGGACGCATTATCGACTCCAGCTCGCGGCTGGTGATCACCGCTGACGAAGGTGTACGTGCCGGACGCAGTATCCCGCTGAAAAAGAATGTCGATGACGCGCTGAAAAACCCGAATGTCACTAGCGTTGAGCATGTGATCGTCCTGAAGCGCACCGGCAGCGACATTGACTGGCAAGAAGGCCGCGACCTGTGGTGGCGCGATTTGATTGAAAAAGCCAGCCCTGAGCACCAGCCTGAAGCGATGAATGCCGAAGATCCGCTGTTTATCCTTTATACCTCCGGCTCCACCGGCAAGCCGAAAGGCGTGCTGCACACCACCGGCGGCTATCTGGTCTACGCCGCGACCACCTTTAAGTATGTCTTTGATTATCACCCTGGCGATATTTACTGGTGTACCGCCGATGTGGGTTGGGTGACGGGGCACAGCTATCTGTTGTATGGCCCGCTGGCCTGCGGCGCGACCACCTTAATGTTTGAAGGCGTGCCGAATTGGCCAACGCCCGCTCGCATGTGCCAGGTGGTCGACAAACACCAGGTCAACATTCTCTATACCGCCCCGACGGCCATCCGCGCGCTGATGGCGGAAGGCGATAAAGCCATTGAAGGCACCGACCGTTCTTCACTGCGCATTCTGGGTTCCGTCGGCGAGCCGATCAATCCCGAAGCGTGGGAATGGTACTGGAAGAAGATCGGCAAGGAAAAATGTCCGGTCGTCGACACCTGGTGGCAGACTGAAACAGGCGGTTTTATGATCACGCCGCTACCGGGCGCTATCGAACTGAAAGCCGGTTCCGCCACCCGTCCTTTCTTTGGCGTACAGCCAGCGCTGGTGGATAACGAAGGCCATCCGCAAGAAGGCGCGACGGAAGGCAATCTGGTCATCACCGATTCCTGGCCGGGCCAGGCGCGCACTCTGTTCGGCGATCATGAACGTTTTGAGCAGACCTATTTCTCTACCTTTAAGAATATGTATTTCAGCGGCGACGGCGCGCGTCGCGATGAAGACGGCTATTACTGGATCACCGGTCGCGTGGATGACGTGTTAAACGTCTCCGGCCACCGTCTGGGTACGGCGGAAATCGAGTCAGCGCTGGTGGCGCATCCGAAGATCGCCGAAGCGGCGGTGGTGGGTATTCCACACGCTATCAAAGGCCAGGCGATTTACGCTTATGTGACGCTCAACCACGGCGAGGAGCCGTCGCCAGAACTGTACGCGGAGGTGCGCAACTGGGTACGTAAAGAGATTGGCCCACTGGCGACGCCGGACGTGCTGCACTGGACCGACTCACTGCCAAAAACCCGTTCCGGCAAAATTATGCGCCGCATTTTGCGCAAAATCGCGGCGGGCGATACCAGCAATCTGGGCGATACCTCGACTCTCGCCGATCCTGGCGTGGTGGAGAAACTGCTCGAAGAGAAGCAGGCCATCGCGATGCCGTCATAACCATAAATGCCGGATGGCAACGCGAAAGCGTTTTATCCGGCCTACGACCCTACCCCTGCCCTCTCTCAAACCGGGAGAGGGAAATATAAAAAACCCTCCCCCAAAGGATTTCGTGTTACAGGAAGGCGGCAAGCGAGCACACCCTCAGCAGCATAGTTCACTATGTGGCTGGGGCGAGCGAGTGCGGCCAACGCGCCTGTAGCGCGAAAGACGCAGGGGGACCTCTGGAGAGCTCTGTGATGAATGACCAAATTTATCAGCGGATAGAAGACAGTGCGCGTTTCAGGGAATTAGTTGAAAAACGGCAACGGTTTGCCACGATTCTGTCGGTTATCATGCTGGCGGTTTATATCAGCTTTATTTTACTGATCGCCTTCGCGCCTGGCTGGCTGGGCACGCCTCTACATGCGGGAACCAGCGTCACCCGAGGAATTCCCATTGGCGTCGGGGTGATTGTGATTTCTTTTGTGTTGACCGGAATTTATATCTGGCGGGCGAACGGCGAATTCGATCGTCTTAATAACGCCGTACTGCATGAGGTGAAAGCATTATGAAGAGAGTTCTGACGGCGCTCGCCGCCGCACTCCCCTTCGCCGCTCATGCGGCGGATGCCATTAGCGGCGCGGTTGAACGCCAGCCCACCAACTGGCAGGCGATTATCATGTTTTTGATTTTCGTCGTGTTTACGCTCGGTATTACCTACTGGGCCTCTAAACGCGTACGTTCCCGTAGCGACTACTACACCGCTGGCGGCAATATCACCGGGTTCCAGAACGGCCTGGCGATTGCCGGCGACTATATGTCCGCCGCGTCATTTCTCGGCATTTCCGCGCTGGTGTTTACCTCCGGTTATGACGGGCTGATCTATTCGCTGGGCTTCCTTGTCGGCTGGCCAATCATCCTGTTTTTGATTGCCGAGCGCCTGCGTAATCTGGGACGTTATACTTTTGCTGACGTTGCCTCTTATCGCCTGAAACAGGGGCCAATCCGTATTCTTTCGGCCTGTGGCTCCCTGGTAGTGGTGGCGCTTTATCTCATCGCCCAAATGGTCGGCGCCGGTAAACTGATTGAACTGCTGTTCGGCCTCAACTATCACATCGCTGTGGTGCTGGTCGGCGTGCTGATGATGATGTACGTGCTGTTCGGCGGGATGCTGGCGACAACGTGGGTGCAAATTATCAAAGCCGTCCTGTTGCTGTTTGGCGCCAGTTTTATGGCCTTTATGGTGATGAAACACGTCGGCTTTAGCTTCAATAATCTGTTTACCGAAGCCATGGCGGTACACCCGAAAGGCACAGCGATTATGAGCCCAGGAGGGTTGGTACAAGATCCGATTTCGGCGTTGTCGTTGGGTCTGGGACTGATGTTCGGCACCGCCGGCTTGCCGCATATTCTGATGCGTTTCTTTACGGTCAGCGATGCTCGCGAAGCGCGCAAGAGCGTGTTCTATGCCACCGGTTTTATGGGCTATTTCTACATTCTGACCTTTATTATCGGTTTCGGCGCTATCATGCTGGTGGGGGCGAATCCCGCCTATAAAGATGCGGCGGGCGCGCTGATTGGCGGCAATAACATGGCGGCGGTGCATCTGGCCAACGCGGTAGGCGGCAACCTGTTCCTCGGCTTTATTTCGGCAGTGGCGTTTGCCACCATTCTGGCAGTGGTCGCCGGTCTGACGCTGGCGGGCGCATCGGCGGTGTCGCATGACTTGTACGCCAACGTGTTCCGCAAAGGCGCAACCGAACGTGAAGAGCTGAAGGTGTCGAAAATCACCGTCCTGGTGCTGGGCGTGATCGCCATTATCCTCGGCGTCCTGTTTGAAAATCAGAACATCGCCTTTATGGTGGGCCTGGCGTTTGCTATCGCCGCGAGCTGCAACTTCCCCATCATTCTGCTTTCCATGTACTGGTCAAAACTGACCACGCGCGGCGCTATGCTGGGCGGCTGGTTAGGTTTACTGACAGCGGTGGTGCTGATGATTCTTGGCCCTACCATTTGGGTGCAGATCCTCGGCCATGAAAAAGCGATCTTCCCGTATGAGTATCCGGCGCTGTTCTCTATCAGCGTGGCGTTCCTGGGGATCTGGTTTTTCTCGGCCACCGATAACTCGGCAGAAGGCAACCGTGAACGTGAGCAGTTCCGCGCTCAGTTTATCCGCTCCCAAACGGGATTCGGCGTACAACAAGGGCGTGCGCATTAATCTTACCGTTTCCTCCGGCCCCGTGGGTCGGAGGAAAATCAGAACATCACCCTCGCCACCAGCGGGGCTGCCAGCACCATCACCACGCCGGACAGCATCATGACCAGACTGGCGACGACGCCCTCCTGCTGACCAAGTTCATAGGAACGCGCCGTGCCCGCCCCATGTGACGCCGCGCCGAATCCTGCCCCTTTTGCCATGCCTTCCCGGATAGAGAGACGCAAAAATAGCGCGTCGCCGACCGCCATGCCAAACACGCCAGTGACGACCACGAACAGCGCCACCAGATCCGGCTGCCCGCCCAGGGGTTCTGCCGCCGCCAGCGCAAACGGCGTGGTCACGGAACGTACCGCCAGACTACGCTGAATCTCATCCGATAACGTGAACAGACGCGCCAACCAAACGGAACTGGTGACCGCCACCACCGTCGCCGTCACTACGCCCGCGGTGAGCGACATCCAGTGACGTTTGATAATCGCGAGGTTATCGTACACCGGCACCGCAAAGGCAATGGTCGCCGGGCCGAGCAGCCACAATAGCCAGTGCGATTCACCAATGTAGTTTTGCCAGGAGATATGACCGAACACCAGCATTAACACCAGCAGTGCCGGCGTCAACACTAATGGCATCAACGGCAATTTGCGAAAACGGCGATACAGGCGCTTATTGGCGAAGTAAATTCCCAGCGTAATCACCAGGCACAGTACGCTTAACTGAACGTTATTCACAGTTTAGCCTACTCATCTCATAGCGATACACTTTATCCACTACCCACGCCGTCGCGCCGAGTACCATTAAGGTACTGATCGCTATCACCGAGAAAATGCGCCAGCCGTCCACCAGTAACAGATGGGCATAGTTCACTACCGCCACGACGGCGGGAACAAAGAATAACAGCATCTCCGCCAGCAGCCAGCGTGCGCCTGCGCGTACCCAGCTAAGCGGAATAATCCGGCAAACGATCAGCGCCAGCATAAGCACCATGCCGACCAGATTCGCGGGCAACGGCAGGTGCAGCCAGGAGACAAGATATTGGGAAAAAATGAATAAACCTGCATAGAGCAGTACCTGAACCGGTACCTGGAGTCGTTGCACAACGGCAGGCGTAACGCGGCTTATCGCCACAGCCATGAGGGAATGTCCTGAAAAATAATACGGAGCGCCAGTATAGAGAACCTCCGTCACGGGCAGAAATGAATTAAAATCATTGCAGGCATAGTCGGAAGGAATAATCATGGATATCAGAACGCTGCGTTATTTTGTCGAGGTGGTGCGTCAGCAAAGTTTCACCCGCGCAGCGGAGAAGTTATTTGTCACCCAGCCCACCATTAGCAAAATGCTGAAAAATCTTGAAGATGAGCTTAACTGTACGCTACTGATCCGCGACGGACGTAAGTTATTGCTGACCGATACCGGACGCGTGGTGTTTGAACGCGGTCTGGCGATCCTCGCTGAGTTTCGCCAGTTAGAGGCTGAGTTGAGCGATATTAACCATCTCAATAAGGGCGTGCTGCGGCTGGGTATTCCCCCGATGGTCGGCATGTTGATGGCCGGGCCAATCAGTTTGTTTCGACAACGCTACCCTGGCGTTGAACTCAAAATTTCGGAGTTTGGCGGCCTGACGGTACAGCAGGCGGTAATGAATGGCGAGCTGGATGTTGCGATGACCGCGCTCCCGGTGGAAGAAGCGAGCGGGCTGACGACGTTATCGCTGTTCAGCCATCCGCTGTGCGTGCTGGTTCCCCGTTCCGGTCAGTGGACAACCGGCGACTCCATCGCGCCTGAAGCTCTGGCGGAGCATCCTCTTCTTATCTATAACGAAGACTTTGCCCTGAGCCGCCAGTTGATGACCTTATTTAGCCAGCATGACGTAAAACCACGGATTGCCGTGCGCAGCGGGCAATGGGATTTTCTCGCCGCCATGGTGCAAGCGGGCGTCGGCATCGCCATTTTGCCGGAGCCAATTTGTCAGCGTCTGGATAAGGCCACGCTGCGCTGGCTACCGCTGGAAAGCGATCTCCGCTGGCAGTTGGGCATGATTTGGCGAGAGGGCGTGTATCTGTCGCACAGCGCCCGGGCATGGTTAACCTGTTGCGAAGGGTTTTGGCTGAAACAACCGTAAGCCATGGGTTAAAACCCTTGCCGGATGGCGGCGCAAGCACCTTATCCGGCCTACTTGTAGGCCCGGTAAGCATGGCGCCACCGGGCCACAAGGACTACTGATTTTCTATCAGTAGCGCTTCCATCAAATCCAGGTCGTGCAGCAGCTTTTGCAATGTTTCATTGCTGATTTCTCGCGTGGCGCGCAGATGATACAACTCGGCGCGTTCGGAACGCAGCGCCGCCAGACGGAAACGTCGCTCCAGGTTTTCTTCCTGTATGGAGCTTTCGACATCGTTTCGCCCATCGGCACGGCGACGCAAGTTACCAATGACACGTGAGCTTACTTCAGTAAGCAACTGATTATCGATGTTTTCTTCGGTATCCGCCGCCAGACGCTCTTCCATTTTCTGAATGGCGACAATCGCCACTTCCGCCGTCGCCGCGCGGGCGATACGCTCCTCTTTCAACTGTTGCGCATGATCGGCGACTTCCAGATGTTGCAACAGCAGCGGCAGCATGATCACGCCGACAAACAACGAGAACAGAATGACGCCAGCCGCCAGGAATACCAGTTCATAACGCGCCGGAAATCCGCTGCCATCCGGCAAAAGTAACGGTATAGAGAGCACACCAGCCAGGGTGATCGCCCCACGAACGCCAGCGAAGGAGGCAATCAGAATTTCACGCGACGTCCAGCTGGCGAACTCCATCGGTTTCTTCTTCAAAAAGCGCAGGCTGAACTTTTTCATGGTCCACAGCCAGCCGAAGCGAACCAGCATCAATGCCGCATAAATCAGCACGATATCGGTAAAGAGCATCCAGGTTTCGACATTCGGGTCAGCTTCCGCCGCCGCCAGCGAAGATTCCAGAATCCCCGGCAGTTGCAGTCCCAACAGCAGAAAGACCATACCGTTAAAGACAAATTCCAGCATCGCCCAGGTACTGTTCGCGCGCAAACGCATTGCCAGCGGCGCGCGGCGCATTACGCCAGAACGGGTGATGGTCATCCCGGCGGCAACCGCGGCCAGGATGCCTGAGACGCCAATATGTTCGGCAATCAGGTAAGACGCGAAGGGCAGCAGAAACAGCAGGACGATTTGCGTCGCGGGTTCATCGCCGCCCCAGCGGCTCAAAAAACGCAGCGAGCGGCCATACAGCCAACTGACCACAAAACCCGCCAGAATACCGCCGATAGCGACCTTAAAAAATTCCAGCGTCGCGCCGCCGACGGTAAAGACCATCGTCCCCATCGCCACCGCGACGGCGAATTTCAGCGATACCAGACCGGAGGCGTCGTTCATTAACGCCTCTCCCTGCAGAATGCCCATGATTTTTTTCGGGATGCGCCCCTCGCCCACAATTCCGGAGAGCGCTACCGCATCGGTCGGCGACAGCACGGCGGCCAGCGCAAAGGCGGGGATCAGCGGAATGCCGGGCACCAGCCAATAAATCAGGAAGCCGATTCCCACAACCGTTACCAGGACCAGCGCCAGCGCCAGCCCGAAAATCTCTCGTCCATGCTCAAGAAATTCACGGGTCGGCGTCTTCCAGCCATCCGCAAACAGCAGCGGCGGAATAAACAGCACCAGGAAGAGTTCCGGGTCGAATTCCACATGCAAACCAAACGTCGGCCACGCCAACAGCGCGCCAACGGCGATCTGCATAAGGGGTAAAGGAAGCTGGAAGGGTAATACACGCGTAAATACCCCCGACAGCGAGACCACAAGGGTCATGATGAGTATTGTGAAGAAAATTTCCATGCGTTCCCTGTTTGCGATGTTTTTTATGATGGAGAAAGGCATCATGCCTCGGTTTCACCTTCTTCAGATTAACGCAAAAGGTAACGTGATGTGTCCTGAAAATGAAAACGGGCGACCAACGCCGCCCGTTTTTCAGAATGAAGGCAGAACTAGATAGCCCAGCCGCCGGCATAAAAAGCGACCAGCGCGACCGCAATGACGACAGTTCCGATATTCAGCTTACGCCATTCACCGGAAACCAGACGCCCGACGACCAGCGTGGCAAAGCCGATCATAATCCCGGTGACAATGTTACAGGTCAGTACAATAAATACAGCCGTTACCAGCCCCGCCATCGCATCGACGAAATCAGCAAAATCGATTTTCGCCACGTTACTCAGCATCAGCAGACCGACATACATGAGCGCCGGGGCGGTTGCGTAGACGGGAACGAGATAAGAGAGCGGCGAAAGAAACAGGATCAGCAAAAACAGCACGCCCACGGTAATCGCCGTCAGGCCCGTTTTACCACCCGCCGCCGTACCGGCCGCAGACTCGATATACACCGCGGCTGGCGCCGCCCCGACCAGGCCGGAGAAAACGCTACTCAGGGAGTCGGTGGTTAGCGCTTTACCGCCATCGATAATTTGTCCGTCTTTGTCCAGCAGATTAGCCTGCCCTGCGACCGCACGGATCGTTCCGGTCGCATCAAACACCGCCGTCATCACCAGCGCCAGTACGCTTGGCAGAACGACAGGGTTTAACGCGCCCATAATATCCAGGCTGCCGATCAGCGAGTTGCCGTTTTCATCGCTCAACGAAGGCATAGCGAAAATGCCGGAAAAATGGACGTTAGGATCGAAGAGCAAACCCACAATAGAAATGCCAATAATGGTCAACAGAATGCCGCCGGGGACTTTCAGCTTTTCCAGACCGAGAATAACAGCCAGCCCTACAAGCGACATAATCACCGGGAAGGTGTCGAAATCGCCCAGCGCGACCGGCAGGCCATCCAGCGGGTTTTTAATGACCAGGCCGACGCCGTTGGCGGCAATCAGCAACAAAAACAGGCCAATACCGATACCGGTTCCGTGGGCCACGCCCTGTGGCAAGTTACGCAAAATCCAGCTACGAATGCCGGTGGCGGAGATAACGGTAAACAGTACGCCCATCAGGAATACGGCGCCAAGCGCGACCGGGACGCTAATATGCTGCCCCAGGACCAGGCTAAACGCGGTAAACGCCGTCAACGAGATAGCGCAACCGATAGCCAGCGGCAGATTCGCCCAAAGCCCCATAACGATAGAGCCGACGCCTGCGACCAGGCAGGTCGCTACAAAGACGGCGGCAGGCGGGAATCCGGCTTTACCCAGCATCCCTGGCACCACGATGACGGAGTAAACCATCGCGAGAAACGTGGTTAAGCCAGCAACGACTTCCTGGCGAACGGTGCTCCCGCGTTGTGAAATTTTAAACCAGGCGTCGAGTGAACCGCCGGTACGCGCTGAAGGCGTAGACATAGAAAACATCCCCTGAGAATTTATTATTCGTCGGTATACGTGGGAGGTAATCCACTAACAGCGCAACGTTATCTCCTTGTGCTACATTTACGACAACCGGGGCGCCGCAAAAAAGCAAACGTTTAGCTCCACGTATACAAAACGGGTGGCAAAAAAAAAGCAAACGATTATCCAGCGATCATCAACGCTTTTTCAACTGAACTTTGCCGCTTTTTATGCTTTTCTGCTTAATATGCTCAATAAATCGCCAGACGATGCGCAAACGTTATCGTCCCTGCGCAATCCAGCAACAATTTTTCGCATCGCTGTTAGCAAATACGTTGCGCAATCTGCTCACAAAAACGCCATTATCCGCCGGGAATGGTAAACGGACCGCCCTGCTGAATCGCTCGCTGCCAGGCTGGACGCATTTCTACCCGCGCTTTCCATGCGTTGATATGGTCGAGATGAGCGATTCCGCCTCGGGCAAGCAGCGCAAATAGCGGGAAGCTCATCTGGATATCCGCCATACTTAACTGCTCTCCGGCAAACCAGGGGTGATTTGCCAGATGCCCGTCAATAAAGCGCGCATGGGTTTCCAGTTGCGGATTGAGGTACGCTTTTTGCGCGCCCTTACCGATAACGCCGCCCAACGTTCGCAGGCCCAATGGGACCGGCGGTTTACCCAGAGAGGTAAAGAGCAGTCTCATCAATAGCAAGGGCATGAGCGAACCTTCAGCGTAATGTAGCCAGAATCGATAGTGTTGTTTCCCCTGCGCATCCGCAGGTTTAAAGCGTCCGATACTGTCGTAAGTGTCCTGCAAATATTCCAGGATGGCGCCCGATTCCGCAATAACCATACCGTGATCTTCGATAACCGGAGACTTGCCCAGCGGATGCACTTTTTTCAATGCCGGCGGCGCCAGCATGGTCTTTTCACGCTGGTAACGCACAATCTGGTAAGGCAACGCCAGCTCTTCCAGCGCCCAGAGGATGCGCTGCGAACGAGACTGATTTAAATGGTGCACCGTCAGCATGGCTGTCTCCTGTAAGGTATGCCAACTAACTATAGAAAATTATGGCAGTTGCCGTAAAAATTTCGGCTAAAAAATCAGCATTTCGCTGGCGAACAGGGCGTCGTCGCTTACACTTACAGTATCAACACAAACCGGAACCTCCACCACGTGCTCGATATGAGGGGTGTTGACGTCGGGGGAAACCCTCCTGTAATCAGCGGGATAGAGCGAAAGACAAAGACCGGAAACAAACTAAAGCGCCCTTAGCGGCGCTTTAGTTTTAGGTGAACTCAGCCCGATGGCCGAGTGCATGTTAATCATCTTCAAGCAGCCGGGCACCCGTCCCGTGTTCGCCAAGCCTGTCGCCTGGATTTCGCAGCGGACAGTCGCTACGCGATAAACAGCCGCAGCCGATACAACCGTCCAGCTCATCGCGCAACGCCACCAGCGTATGAATACGTCGGTCTAACTCTTCGCGCCACTGCGAGGAGAGCTGCTTCCACTCTTTCGCGCTTAACGTATGTCCTTCCGGCAAGATACCAAACGCGTCGCCGATAGTTGCCAGCGGGATGCCGATACGCTGGGCGATCTTGATAATCGCGACATAACGCAACACGTCACGCTTGTATCGCCGTTGGTTACCGCTATTACGGATACTGGTAATTAGCCCTTTGCTTTCATAGAAGTGCAGGGCGGACACAGCAACACCGCTACGTTTCGCAACTTCCCCCGGCGTCAGTAAGGCTTTTAAACGGGGAGATTTTTTTTCCATAAATCGCTTTACCTCAAGTTAACTTGAGGAATTATACTCGCCCGCAGACAAAACGACGAATCGAATACTGTTTAAGAGGCAACAATATGTCGCATCAGCAGATAATTCAGACCCTTATCGAATGGATTGATGAACATATCGACCAACCGCTAAACATTGATGTGGTGGCAAAAAAATCGGGCTACTCCAAGTGGTATTTACAGCGGATGTTTCGTACGGTAACGCATCAAACATTAGGCGAGTATATTCGCCAGCGCCGTCTCCTGTTGGCGGCTGTTGAGCTACGAACGACCGAGCGCCCGATTTTTGATATCGCGATGGACCTGGGCTATGTATCGCAGCAAACCTTCTCGCGTGTATTCCGCCGCGAGTTCGATCGCACTCCCAGCGATTACCGTCACCGCCTGTAGGGCGTCTGCCCGCGTATCGTCAGAGGCGCGGGCGTTTGTTGTAGCCAGGCGATGAATTCCTGCGGTGGCAACGCCTTCGCAAAGTGCCATCCCTGACAATACTGAACGCCGCGTTTTAGCAACCAGCTAACCTGTTCAGCCGTTTCAACCCCCTCCGCAATGATTTTTAGCCGCAAACTTTGCGCCATTTCAATAATATGTTCCACAATCAAATGGCTGGCGCTATTAGTGGTTAGCGTGTCGACAAAAGATTTATCAATTTTTAAAAGGTCGACATTTAATGAGTACAGGTTATGCAAGTTCGAATAGCCGGTACCAAAGTCATCAATTGCCACCTCGTATCCCGCCTGGCGAAACGCCTGAATAATCGGCGTCATTTTAGGCACATCAATAAATCCGCGCTCGGTCACTTCAACCTTTATCTGTTGCGCAAGCACTGAATGCTGACGCGTTTTTTCATGAATCATCACAATTAGTCGGGAAGAGAGAAAATCGGCGGCAGAGAGATTGATAGAGACATAAAGATGCGGGTGCGCGGCCAGAAAACCACCTAAATCATTAAATACCTCTTCGACGACATAATCGGTGATCTGCTCAATCATCCCCTCTTTTTCCGCCAGCGGAATAAATTCGCACGGGCTCATCACCGGACCGTGATAGCCCGGCCAACGCAATAGCGCTTCGGCACCTACACATGTCCCGTTTCGGATATCAATGATCGGCTGATAATGAAGGCAAAGCTGGTGCCTGGTAATGGCCCGTTGCAGCAATCGACGCGGTGAGTAATATGCCTGCCGGGATCGTGACCACATAAATAAGATGATAATGCTACAGATGATCCCTAACGGTAGCGTTAACGTAAGCTGATGAAAGAGGTTCTGGTAAAAGCGTTGCTTTGAGGTTGAAACAATCGCGGCAACCGGTCGTTTTGCTGATTTAACCAGAGTATAAAAACGCTCACCCTGTTGGAACACAGGTTCACTCCGTCGTACCAAAGGTAATAGCTGATCAGCCTGCGCCTGTTCACTCAGGGAGAAAAAGGTGTTGGTCACCGTATCATACATTCCCCAGGCCAACGCCGGATCGTCTGACATCACCTCGCTATAAGATAAGGGATTGATAACCGCGACATAGTTTCCCCGCTGCATATATGTCATTTTATAACCGTTGAAAAAAGGCGTATCACGATAGTAATAAATAGCGATGTCAGGCTTTCGTTTATAGTCAGCGCGGGGAATAAAATAAGGACTTGTTGGCGTCATAACCGTAGAGCATAGAAAACGCTGGCCCTTAGCATAAATCAACTCATTAATGTACAAACGACCGCGGATAATATTCAGCATTCGCTGTTGATGGGCTGGCGTACAGGCTTGCCCCTGATATTGTTCAGCGGCATCGCGGGCTAAATCTGCTTGCAGGATAACCCGCTCCGTTTTATCTAATACCAACTGCGCAAATGAATGTAACTGATTTCTGGTTTCAGAGACTGCCCGGATATGAGCAAACCAGATCGCCAGCAATACAGGAAGTAACACCACAATGATCGTTCCGAGAAATCTCAACACCTTGCGTCGTGTGCTTTGACTCATTTTCAGCCTATTTCCCTGCATTATTTGTGACTATTGTTGGCAAAATAAGACGTGAACCAAACGGAGGTTTACGGTGCATGAATTTATCAATATTAGCAACAGACTTTTACCGATCAACATTTACCATTAATAACTACGCGCAATCTCTTTCGCATACCAGGCAGGACGCTAAATATTTTTGATAATATCAGATTTATACTCAAGTAAACGATGGGGTATACATCTTTACTCCTTTCTTTTGATAAATAACTTGATATTTTTATCAGGTCTGAATTTCACGAAAAAAATAAAAGAGTAGTAATAATACATCTTTGCTTTCCGGCAGTTTCTCTACGGACGCGTAGAAGTCACACAAAAAATACGGTTATAAAACGCACAAAAAATACATTGCCGATCTGGCGAACAAGCTGGTTTTTGTGATATAGTTCACAAAAACAATGAAATAGAAACAATGTTTCATTCGATGTTGATGTGACGTCCGTCGATAGCCAGAATATCCCATGCTTCCCGGGAGCAACGCCGCGCTGTCCTGGACAAAGGTCTATTCAGAGGAAATGTTTCATGGCTGCCATAACCACTGGTGTCGTTCTTCTCCGTTGGCAACTGCTGAGCGCCGTGCTCATGTTTTTAGCCAGCACGCTCAATATCCGTTTCCGTAAATCAGATTATATTGGTCTGGCGGTGATCAGTAGCGGTCTGGGCGTAGTATCCGCCTGCTGGTTTGCCACCGGTTTACTCGGTATTACCATGATGGATCTCGCTGCGATCTGGCATAACATTGAAGCCGTAATGGTCGAAACGATGAGCCAGACCCCGCCAGAATGGCCGATGGTGCTGACCTGATACGCTATCGCTGCCGCTGAAGCCGCCCACCGGTTATCTCAACGCGGAATCGCGCGCCAGGGGTAGCCTTACGAACCATCACGTCCCTCGCATTGCCGTTGATGAGGGCCGCCAGGTGTGGTTATCCAAAAATGGCAAGTGGAATAGCCCTAACAGAATCGAGCTAAACTTATTGAAGACATTGCCGACTCGTTAAATGACAAAAAAGACCCGTTTGTGCAACGGGTCTTTTTTATTAAGCAGTACCACCTGATAACAGCGACAAGCGCTGCTTATTTTACATTAATAATTTATCCGGAGAACAATCACGGATTATTTTTCCACCTTTCATTACCAGAACCCGGTCAAAATACTTTATCAGATATCGACGATGCGTCACCATGATCAACGTTTTCCCATGAATAAACTCATCTAAGTTATCAAAAATTTGCTTCTCGGTATTCTCATCCAGATTTGATGTTGGTTCATCCCATAAAAAGACGCTGGCGTTACTGCTCAGACTACGTGCTAATAATAACTGCTGCTGCTGTCCGGATGACAGGTTTTTAGCCATAAAATTCACCGGAAACTTCAGCCCCATAGGATGTTGCAAGATAAAACCACAGTTCGCCAGATGAAGCGCCTTGAGTACCCGGCCCCTGTCATTTTGCGGTTTTAACGCGAAATTACTTTCAATGGTTCCGGTGAATAAAACATCATGTGTCGTCACCACACTTAAATGCTGAGAAAAAAAGTTCTGCGATAAATGTCCTAAGTTATATCCATCATATAAGATGGCACCGTCTGTTGGCGAAAGGTAGCCAGATAGCATTCCCAGTAATGAGCTTTTTCCTGCTCCGCATTCGCCTACCACCGCGACACGTTGCCCCGCAGGTATGTCTATAGACAGTCGGTTAATAATCATCGGAGATTGAGCATCATACTGATAACTCACGCCCCGGATAGAGATATCGCCATTGCACTTTGATATTGACTGTAATGCCGGTGTTTTTTCTGCCTGATCTTCATCAAAAAAAGAAAGCAGATCCTTACCGGTTTTTTCTGCTGATAAAATAGAGATTAATGTAGAAGAAAAATTCGAAATGATCCCGGAAATACGGCCAGAGACAATGACAGATGAAACAATTGCGCCAGTGGTAACATCACCCTTGATTACCATAAAAAAGGCTATTACCATAATAGTTATTTGGGTAATAGATGACATACTCCCCAATATAGATTGATAGATAAGATTTAATTTCCTTATCTTCAGGTTAAGATACGACTGTTCATTTGATGTGTTGACCCAATCAAAAAGTAAACCTTGATTATTTAAGGTATGGATCATTTTAATAGATAAGAAAACTTCTGAGATAAAAATATTCCTGTTCTTCTGTCCTTCTTTTTGTTTGTTCATTAACTCATTAGTATAATGGTGGTTAACGAGGGAAATAATAATAGAGACGATAAACATGGTAACAGGTACAATAACGACCAGACCTAAATTTACATATATAACAATGAGAAATATAATAAATATTGGAATATCGGCTATACGTTGAAAGATCGAGTTTAATAAAACGGGTTTAATTTTCTGAAACTCATTCCATAGCACAAATGCTGATGACATGGATCTGCCATTTTTCTTTTTACTATAAAGTACCGCTTCAAGAAAGGCGATATCAATATCGACGTCATCCTGCCTTGCTGTGATAGACTGATAAATATCTTTCGAAGTACGAAGGATAAACTCAAAAACAATAAATACAGCAACAATTATAGCCACGCCAAATAAAGATGAAACCGAAGCACTTGGAACAAGCTTATCATAGAACAGATTACTAAATACTGGGATAGTTAACGCAAAAATTGCCATAAAAAGAGATGAAAAGAAGTATTTAGTATAAAAAATCTTGTTCATTGATAAAGAGTTTTTTATGATATTTTTTACTCTTATACTATCAACAACTTTATTTAAAGGTAGTATGCTAAATGCAGATAACTCTTTTAAATATTCATCTTCAATTTCAACATAACAGAGTTCACCGCGCGCGTTTACCAACTTTATTTTTTGCCCGCCACTCACACACACCATCCACTTCATTTCTGGTGTTAATAGTAAAATCGGCATAGGCTCATTTAGTAAATCCTCACCATTATTAAATAATATATCCTGTAGAGAAAGCCCTAACGACAAAAAGAAATTCTTCATTTGTATAGAGTCGTCAGTGTTATTTCTGTCGTACTTTTTAAATCTTAAATTTATATCATCCTCTTTGATGTCAATTTTTATGTTGAATTTTTTAGACACTATAGATAATGCCGTTTCCGCACTTAAATAATAAGGTTCTAGTTTTTTATCCATAAGTAAACCCCCTCACCCAAAGGTGAGGGGCCTCCGTTATTATGCGTGTTCTTCTTGATTATCTACAGGTAGCGTAACTTCATTAACGGCGAAAACATCAATAGCGCCGTTATTGTTGTGCCCTACAGAACTCGTGGAAGGGGAATCATTAATATCATCCTCGGTCTTTCCTCTTGCATTCATTGCGTTCACAATATCCGCCGAGGAGTGATCGACTGAGAATGTTTTCTCCTTAATCAGGAAATCATCGTCCTTATCAATGAATTTCACGTCCATAGTATATTCACCATCTTCCAAAGATAGCGGAACTTCGAATATTGCTTTCTGGTTAGTTATCGGCAGAGTAAACTCTTCTCCTTCAAACATAACACTGACATTAACAATATTCTCAGGTACTGATATTTCAAAAGAAGGTGTCTGACTAATTGAACGATCTATTTCATCCCCAGAGTCAGCGTTTAACAATGTAATACTATAGGCTGTCTCCTTCACCACGCTTTCTTCCGCCGCAGACGGCACTGTACGAAGATGCGTAGCGCTTTCGGCATTCACTGTTTCAGACTCCGGTGGAGTAACCGCTGTTGCCGTGGCGTCATCGCTCGCATCGTCATGCTGGCTATCCGCTGTTACCGTCACCGTTGAGTCAACCGTCACCTCCAGCGAAGCAGATTGCAGTGAGTTCCCCGCGCGATCCACCACCGTCACGCTCAGCGTGTAGGTACCGTCATTCCAGGCGGCTGGCGGCGTGAAGGTCCAGCCATCCGCGCCTTGCGTCGCCTGATAGATGTCTGTCACGCCATTATGCGTCACGTTTACGGTCACCCCGGTCACGTCAGCATCAATATGCTGCAGCGTGAACTTAGGCTGGGTGTGATTGTGATTCGTCACGTTATCGCTGTCTGAAGCGCCATTGCCTTCACCTGCTGCCAGCGCAATCTCCGGCACGGTCAGCGTACTGTCGATCGTAACGGTAATGGGTAACGAGTTTTTCTGATTACCCGCGGCATCGCTTGCGATTACCGATATCGTATAGGAACCATCAGCTAACGGTGTACCTGGCGTAAAGAACCAAACGCCATCGGCATTTTTTTCAGCATTATATACGGTCCCATTGATATCGACCTGAACGACCACAACATCGCTTTCCAGATTCCCGATAATAAAGGTAGGCTGATTATCTCGCGTAATATTATCGCCCACCGTACCACTGTCTGAGTCTGGAGATAATGAAATAACAGGAGTCTCTTTCATGATATCGAGAGGGACATCATCACTCCGGTTACCAATCGCATCCACACTCGTAATGGTAAACTTCCCTTCCGATGGATACGGGATCGCCATACTCCATTTACCATTATCAGGAACGGTTAACGTATAAGTATTCCCATTACTATCGGTTATTATTAGCTGAGATTTGGCTTCCGCCGTCCCCTGCATAATAATTAGATCGTTGACAATATCTGAATAAGTTACGACCGGAGCGTTTGGCGGCGTTCGATCAATAAATATTTCATGTACCTCTTCCTTACGGTTGCCTGCGTTATCCTCAATACTCAAAGTGATATCGTATTTCCCTTCCGGAAGTTGATCGGTCGATAACTCCCACTGCCCATTAGCCGCAACGACAGCGGTTGCCAGCGTGACCCCTGCCACGATTAATGATACCGTAGCGCCAATTTCCCCCATACCTCTCATGGTAATAGTAGAGCTATTACTCCACCAGTCCGTTTTCGATGATGATTTATTGTCATCAAGCTCGCTGGTAAATACCTGGATATGCGTATCGACCCAAATGGAATACTTTTCCTGATTTACGTTACCAGCACGGTCCGTAGATTTAACAGTGATATCCAGCTGGCCTTCTGTGAAATAAAGCGGGTTCACCGGCATCTGCCAGTGGCCTTTGTCATTAACCCAAACTTCCCCCACATTTAAGCCATTAATGATGATTTCTATTTTGCTATTGGGCTCGGCACTGCCACTAAACAATAAGTTACGTGTCGTGTCCGTTATATATATTTTGCCATCACTACCGGTCATCTCTGCTAACGTTTGTCCACCGATAGAATCAATGGCGACAGGCGTCGTATTAAAGGTATCGATAGTAAAGTTTAGCGTTTTCGAGGTAGCCGTGTTGCCTGCTTTATCGGTGATAACATAATAAATGCTATGGGAACCATCGCCCAACGGTGACTCAGGTCGATAAACTTGATTTCTGTCCGTCACCGTGATCGTATCGACTAACACCCCATCAATGAAAATCTGAACACTCTGGTTCATTTCTCCATAAATACTAAACGCAGGCCGGGTTTGACTCGTTATACTATCATTACTGAAAATACCGTTATCAGAACCTGCCATCATAACAGGATTATCGATAAACGTACTGGTATCTATCGTGACGAGTAAGCGAGGCGATTCTGCCGTATTACCTGCCGGGTCTTCGGCAACCACTCGGATAGAATATTCACCATCTTTTAACGCATTATCAAACTGATAGGACCAGGTTCCATCTTCAAGCACAAGAACATTTGCCACGATCTTTTCATCCACATAAATATGGATTGTGGCTCCCGCTTCTGCGGTGCCAACTAACACAGGCTTGTTGTGACTAGTAATCAGATCGTCAAGTGAACCAGAGTTGCTCGCATCTTCAAGGTTGAGCGTTGGGAAGTCGGTTGATGAATCGACATCCACGCTATAATCCTTGCTCACTTCAGTGTTGCCAGCAACGTCAGTAATGCTGAAATGAATATTAAACGTACCATCATCTTGCAGCAGTATCGGCGCGCGCCATGTGCCATCAGCCTCAACCATAACAACGTTGACTAATTTACCATCGACAAAGATGCTGACCTGAGAACCTGCCTCCCCGACACCTGAGACTGACAACGCCCGGTTATTAGAGAGGGCCGGTAATGAATCTTCATCAATGTCAAAGACAGCAATTTGAGAATCGATTGTCACGGTTGTAATCGCAGACTCAACCCGGTTACCAGCAGTATCCGTAGCAACAAATTGCACCTGATACTCGCCGTCGGCGCTATTTGCCGGCATGGTATAGCTAATATTACCTGACGAACTCGCCTCTACTGTGCCTTGTAACACACCATTAATATAAACCTGTACCGTCGCGCCGGGATCGGTCATGGCAACCAGTACCGGAGACTTATTATTGGTAATCAGATCATATTTATCACCGCTATTAGTATCCCGACTTAATGAAATATCGCTGATTTCAATCTGCGTATCATGTTCTATCAGGATATCTTTTTGTTGGCTGTTGCCCGCTTTATCTTCCGATACCACGACAAAGGCATTACTACCTTCACGCAGATCTAATTCTGCGCTCCATCGACCATCATTGCCTACCACCAGGGTAGCAATAACCACCCCCTGCGGATTCCTGATGGTTAAAGTACTTCCGGCTTCGGCAGTACCATCGATGGTGACATGAGATTTATTGGTGATCCAGTCGCCAACTTTGCCACTGTCATCAGCTTCGCGTAATACCACGGTTAACGGCGAAATTACCGTATCCAGTATCACATTCTGCGGACCAAACTCTCTGATATTGCCGGCAACATCTTCAACTTTAAACGTTAATACATAATTACCGTCATTACCCAAAGCAGGTAATACTACGCCCCAGTGTCCTGCGCCTGTCGTATAAGCAATCGCTTTTTCAACGCCATTCACAAAGATAGTGATTTTGCTGTTTGGCTCACTGGTGCCGCCAATCTCCGGCGTCACCGTATTGATATATCCGCCCTCATGCATTCCAGATATATTCCATACCAGTTCAGCAACCTCGGTATCGATAGTGACATCAACGGCGGTAGAACGCAGTTCGCTATTATCGCGAGGGTTGACGATACCCACCTGGACGACATAATGGCCATCTTTCATTTCCGATAACTGGAAAGTATATCGACCCGCTGTATCCGCTGTCGCCTCGCCGACCTTCACGCCATCCACATAAATACTCACAATCGCATTAGGTAACGTGTTCCCAACCAGGGTCGGCGTTTTATTATTCGTCGTAAAGTCTCCTAAGGCACCACTATCGCTCTCCTCGCTGAGCTTTATGGTTGGAGGCGTGACATCAATAACCGGTATTACTACAGGAAAGTCGACCTGCGACGATTCATTACCCGCTTTATCTTTGGCAACAATGCTCACAACATAGGAGCCTGGCGCTAATACTGATGGCGGCGTCCAACTCCATTCACCATTCGCATTGGCGTTTGCCGAGCCGACCACTTTCCCATCCCACTGAATCATAATCGTCGAGAACGCTTCGGCGAGCCCTTTGAACTCAGGACGCAGGCTGGTTGCCTCATACTGATCATCAATAGATGGATCCGAAAGGCGAATGGTAGGATCGATCGTAACCGTATCGATAGTGAATCTTTCCTGCGTTTGCGCAGTATTTCCCGCGACATCTGTTGCGACGACGTTGATGGTATACATGCCATCCGGCAGTATATTCGGCGTCACACTCCAGTTGCCATCGGCGCCAACCGTAATCGTGTGTTTTAGAACCTCCCGACCTGACTTATCGTCAACAATGGTAATCACCAGTTTCGCATTAGGCTCCGCAGTACCTTCGAATTTGGGATTTTGCTTATTCGTAAGGTTATCGCTATTGGAGCTGCCGGTATCAGACGCTGGCTCCATTCTGACACTGACGCTTGTCGTGGTATCAATGGTAAAGGGCAGCTTAGTTTCAGAAGTATTTCCGGCAATATCTCTGAAGACAACAACGGCTTCATATACGCCATCGTTTAACGCAACGGGAACCTGAAATTCCCAGAGGTTATTGCCATTTGCCGTAACCGGATAAGAAACGCCGTTAATTCTGATTACAACAGTATCAATATCGGCGGGTACATTGCCAATAACGAAACGTGGTTTAGTGACACTCGTAATATTATCAACAGCGCTTTCGCCAGTATCATCCGCATCCAGCAAATCAATACTGGGATCAGAAACAATAGTGTCTATTGTGAATGATACCTCTTTGCTAATTTTATTACCTGCGATATCTTCAGCCACTATTTCTATTTTGTAAGTTCCATCCACTAACGGTGTATCAGGGGTAAACAGCCATTTATTACCTGCCCCCTGAGTCAGTGTGCTGGATTTCCCGTTTAAAATTACCGTCACGCTCTGCAGCGGTTCTCTGGCTGAAATTTCAAAACGTGGAGAGGTAATATTCGTAATACCATCCGTAGAATCCTTTCCGGCGTCGTCCAGCATCACGACGCTCAGGCCGTCAATCTGCGTATCCACGGTGAAGCCCAGCGTGGAATTTGCCGTATTTCCTGCCCGATCCGTCGCCTGGACATGGAGAGTATAATGACCATCAGGCAATGCGCTACCTGCAGTAAATTCCCACTGCCCGGCCGCATTTTTACTGATAGGCGTCCAGTTTACGCCATCGAAAGAAACCAGCACCGATGTCACATCATCAGGCGTTGCAATTTCAAAAGAGGGACGGGTAGCATTGGTGACATTATCGTGATCGTTGACGCCGCTATCTGTTGTTAACGTAACACTGTCAATCTGAACCTGCGTGTCGATTTCAATCTGCAGTTCGGCCGATGTTTTGGTATTACCAGCAATATCCGTTACGGTAACAGAGATCGTATGCTGACCGTCAGACAGCGGTTGATCCGGCGTAAAGGTTAAATTCCCCCCTGTGTTTTCAATGGTGTAATCCCGACCATCAATATGAACCACAATGTGTGATACATCATTATCGACATTACCGATAATAAACACCGGTTTGTTAATCCTGGTAAGATTATCATTAGTATCATCACCAGTATCATGGGTGGGATCGAGTACAATTGTCGGCTCTCGCAGAGTCGTATCAATCGTAAACTGCAGCGTTTCTTGCGCAACGTTGCCGGCGATATCAGTCACATCAACCAAGAGAGTGTGTTTCCCATCAGGTAATGCCGAACCGACATTAAATATCCAGCGGCCATCCCCTCCTTTTGTGAGTTCAATCCAATTAGCGGCGTTATCGATTTTAACGCGCACATGGGTAATATCATCAGCGGTAACAATACTAAACTGCGGCTTGTCGACTTTGGTAATGTTATCTACATCGCTATCACCGCTATCTGTAACCAACGTGACGCTTTCAATTTCAGCCGTCGTATCTATCACAACAGGTAATGGTTTCGATGTCGCGGTATTTCCGGCCTTATCTTCAACCGTAACGGTAATATTATAAGAACCATCCGGAATGGCATTGCCTGGTGTAAATTGCCAACCAGCCCCAACCTTAGTCGCGTTATAATCATGACCATCAATCGTCACCACGACTTTAATAACATCGGGGTCAACATTACCAATCGTAAAGGTGGGTCGTGAAATATTAGTAATATTATCGGCGGTATTCGCTCCGGTATCTTGTCCTGCGTCTAAAGCAATAGTCGGAACCTGTATATTAGTATCGATATTAAATACTAAATCTTTATTCGCAATATTACCTGCCTGATCCGTGGCCTCTACGCGAAGGGTATATGTGCCGTCAACCAGAGTATTCGGGCTGTCAAAAATCCACTGTCCGTCGGCATTTTTGCGTATCACATTCCAGTTAGCGCCACCATCCAGGGTTACGCGTACCTGGATGACATCACCGGGAACGTCAATTCTGAATGACGGTTTGGCAACATTCGTTAATTGATCATTCTGCACGCCAGTATCATTAAGCAATACGATATTGTTAATGGTTGTCGTGGTATCAATACGCACCTCAAACGGCGCAGATTCTTTTACATTCCCCGCCAGATCTTCCACCACAACGGCTAACTGATATGAGCCATCAGCCCAGCTCGCAGAAGGCGTAAAGCGCCATTGACCATTGGTGAATACCGCCGCTTCCTCGTGCGTTTTACCGTTGTAAGTTACTTTGACCATCACGCGCGTAACGTCAGAATCAACCTGGCGTATGTCGAACACAGGCCGATCGTGATTGGTGAGGCGATCGCCAACAGTACCACTATCTTCGCCAGCTGCCAGTTCAATCACCGGCGTAGTCAACGTACCGTCTATCGTCACCTTTAAAGGCGCGGATGTTTGCTGGTTGCCTGCCACATCTGTTACCGTCACGGTGAATGTGTAGCTACCGTCCGCCAAAGCAGAATCTGGTCGATAGCGCCAGCCGTCGGCTGATTCGGTGAGTACCACCGTTTTAAACGTACCGTTATGCTCAATACTCAATTCCACGTGTCGAACATCTTTATCGATACTCCCCAACACAAATATCGGCTGAGTGACGCTGGTCAGATTATCGTTCTTATTCTGTCCGGTATCCTGATCGGGCGCCAGCTCAATGGTTGGCGTCAACAACGTGATGTCGATAGTGAAATCGAGCGTCCCCGTCATCTTATTACCCGCACCGTCAGTCACTTCCACGATCAGGGTATGCTGTCCCTCTGGCATATCCGTCGGCCAGGTGTAATCCCAAATGCCAGCCGTCGAACTCTTGATTGCAGTAACCCAAGTCGTGCCGCCGTCAATACTCAGAAGAACCTTTTCCACATCATCCGGTACCGAGATCTGGAACTGCGGACGCACATGTTTTGTGACATTATCGCCAGGGACGCCGCTATCGTTGACTAATTCAATATGATCAATGGCTATTTGCGTATCCACTGTCACCGTCAGCGGCGTAGACGGACGCGTATTTCCCGCCCGATCCTCCACTGTCACCGTCAGCGTATAATCACCGTCGCCCCACGGCGCTGGCGGTGTAAAGCTCCATCCTCCAGCCCCCTGTGTCGCAGTAAACGAGGTTGTCGTTCCATTATGCGTGACGCTGACTGTAACGTTGATAACATCCGAATCGATATTCTGCAGAATAAAGGTCGGTCGGGTGCGATTGGTCATATCATCGCCAGGCGTACCGGTATCATCCGTACTATCCAGCGCAATGGTCGGCGTCGACAACCGGGTGTCGATGAAAAATTCAAGCGTTTGCGTCGCCGTATTGCCCGCTCTGTCGGTGACCATGACGGTTAGGATGTGTTTTCCATCGCCCATATCCGTTGGCCAGGTATAGCCCCAGACGCCTTCGATACCCTGCGCCGCGCTCACCCAGTTTGCGCCGCCATCAATGCTCAGTTGCACAGAATTCACATCCGCCGGCACCGTGATCTCAAACTGCGGACGGGTGCTGTTAGTTAGATTGTCATCCGGCACGCCATGATCATTGACCAATGTAATATCAGTAATGCTGGTTTGCGTATCTACCGTCACTATCAGCGGCGTGGACTGACGAACGTTTCCTGCGTTATCCGTTACCTCTACCGTCAGTGTATAGCTACCGTCCGCCCAGTCAGCATCTGGCGTAAAGCGCCACTGTCCTCCAACTTGGGTTAGTGTCACTTCCTGGCTATTGCCGCCCTGTGTGATCCGCAAAATGACCGATTGCGCATCGGAGTCAATATTGCCAATGGTAAAGCCCGGTCTTTTGACGCTCGTAATATGATCGCCAATGGCACCTGTATCGTCCCTGCTATCCATAGTGATGGTAGGCGTTGACAGCCGGGTATCAATGGTAAAATCGAGCGTCTGCGTCGTCTTATTTCCCGCCTTATCGGTCGCTTCTACCGTCAGGGTATGTAGCCCGTCGGTCACATCTTTCGGCCAGGTGTAATCCCAGATCCCTGCCGTGCCCTGTGTTGCACGAACCCACGTATTACCGCCGTCGATACTCAGACGTACCTCGTTGACATCCCCTGGCACCGTGACACGGAAGTGTGGACGAACGTCATTGGTCAGGTTGTCGCCGGGAATACCGTTATCATTAACCAGTTCAATAGCATCAATGGTGATTTGGGTATCAACCGTGACCGTCAGCGGCGCCGAGTATTTTACGTTACCCGCTTCATCCTCCACCCTCACCGTCAGCGTATAGTCGCCATCTGCCCATGTGCCGGTCGGTGTCACGCTCCAGATGCCGGTCGCGCCTTTGGTGGCCGTCAGCACTTCTTTCGTGCTGCCATGCTGCACCTCAACCGTGACATACCGCGCGTCTGCGTCAATATTACCCAGTAAAAACGTCGGCTTATTCGCGTTGGTCAGGTTATCGCCTTTTGTTCCGCTGTCGTCCGTGCTGTCCAGCACGATAGTCGGTTCTGACAGTAGGGTATCGATGATGAAGTCCAGTTTCTGCGTCGTCTGGTTTCCCGCCTTGTCGGTCGCCTCCACTGTCAGGGTATGTTTCCCCTCTCCCACATCAGCCAGCCAGGTATAATCCCAGACGCCCGGCGTCGCGCTCTGGGTAGCGTTGAACCATGTCTTGCCGCCGTCAATGCTCAGGCGCACCTCGTTAACATCCGTCGGTACCTTCACCTGGAACTGCGGACGCACGTTATTAGTCAGATTATCGTCGGGAATACCGCTGTCATTGACCAGTTCAATGTTATTAATGGCGATTTGCGTGTCCACCGTCACCGTCAGCGATGCCGAATGGCTGGTGTTCCCCGCTTTATCTTCGACTGACACACTCAGGGTATAATCGCCCGCCCCCCATGATGTCGGCGGCGTAAAGGTCCATCCGCCTACACCTTTCGTGGCGTCAAATGTGGTGGTGACGCCGCCATGCTCCACGCTGACCGTAACGCGAACGGCATCATCATCAATATGTTGCAGGTTAAATGTCGGCTGGGTGCGATTAGTCATGTTATCGCCCTGGATGCCGGTGTCGTCCGCGCTATCCAGTACGATGACCGGCGTCGACAGCGTGGTATCAATAGTGAAGTGGAGTGTCTCCGTCACCGTATTACCCGCATTGTCAGTCGCTTTCACATTCAGCGTATAGTCGCCATCCGGCACGGTGCCCGGCCAGGTATAATTCCAGACGCCCGGCGTCGCGCTCTGTGTCGCCTTAACCCAGGTCACGCCACCGTCAATGCTCAGACTGACTTCGTTAACGTCCCCCGGTACCGTCACGCGGAACTGCGGATGGGCGTCGTTAGTCATATTGTCGCCGGGAATACCGTTATCATTAACCAGTTCAATAGCATCAATGGTGATTTGGGTATCAACAGTGACCGTCAGCGACGCTGAGTGTTTTTCGTTCCCCGCCTCATCTTCCACCCTCACCGTCAGCGTATAGTCGCCATCTGCCCATGTGCCGGTCGGTGTTACGCTCCAGTTGCCGGTCGCGTCTTTGGTGGCCGTCAGCACTTCTTTCGTGCCGCCATGCTGCACCTCAACCGTGACATACCGCGCGTCTGCGTCAATATTGCCCAGTAAAAACGTCGGCTTATTTACGTTGGTCAGGTTATCGCCTTTTGTTCCGCTGTCGTCCGTGTTGTCCAGCACGATAGTCGGTTCTGACAGTAGGGTATCGATGATGAAGTCCAGTTGCTGCGTCGTTTTGTTTCCCGCCTTGTCGGTCGCCTCCACTGTCAGGGTATGCTTACCCTCTCCCACATCAGCCAGCCAGGTATAATCCCAGACGCCCGGCGTCGCGCTCTGGGTAGCGTTGAACCACGTCTTGCCGCCGTCAATGCTCAGGCGCACCACGTTGACATCCGTCGGTACCGTCACCTGGAAGTGCGGGCGCGCTTCATTGGTCAGATTATCGTCGGGAATACCGCTGTCATTGACCAGTTCAATATGGTCAATGGCGATTTGCGTATCGATGGTGACCGTCAACGGCGCTGAGTGGCGAATATTACCCGCCTCATCTTTCACCGTTACCGTCAGCGTATAGTCGCCATCAGTCCACGCGCTGCCGGGTACAAAACGCCACTGCCCGTTAGTCTGCGTCAGCTCCACCTCCTCGCTGTGACCATCGCGCATCACCTGCACGACGACCTGAGTCACGTCAGAATCAATACCTCCGATAATAAAACCCGGCGTTTTAACGTTAGTCTTATTATCGTTGGCGGTGCCGCTATCATCTGCGCTATCCAGCGTGATGGTCGGTGTCGACAATGTGGTATCAATGATAAAATTGAGCGTTTCCGTCGCCGTGTTGCCTGCAACATCGGTTGCTTTCACTGTCAGGGTATACGTATTTTCGACCAGATCTGTCGGCCATATATACTCCCAAACGCCGTCAGACGTCAGCGTTGCGTTAACCCAGTTGATGCCGCCATCAAGACTCAGTTGCACAGAGTTCACGTCCGTCGGTACCGTAATATGAAACTGTGGACGTGCTTCATTGGTCAGGTTATCCCCGACAATACCCGTGTCATTAAGAAGCTCAATGCGATCAATAGACGTTTGCGTATCGATAGTCACCGTCAGCGGCGCAGAATAATTTGTATTACCCGCCTTATCTTCTACCTTTACCGTCAACGTATAGTCGCCATCGGTCCAGGCTGCGCCCGGCGTAAAGCGCCACACACCGCCGTTCTTAATCAACTCTATCTGTTGGTTCTTACCATCATGCGCCACCGTCACCACCACTTTGGTCACGTCGGCGTCGATATTACCGAGGGTAAAGCCTGGCATCTTAACGTTGGTGATGTTATCGCCAGCGGCGCTGTCATCCGCACTGTCCAGGGTAATCGTCGGTTCTGACAGCATGGTATCGATGATGAAGTCCAGTTTCTGCGTCGTTTTGTTTCCCGCCTTGTCGGACGCTTCCACCATCAGGGTGTGAGGGCCGTTAGCCACATTCGTCAGCCAGGTATAATCCCAAACGCCCGGCGTCGCGCTCTGCGTGGCGTCAAACCACGTTTTGCCGCCATCAATACTCAGTCTTACACCGTTAACATCCGCCGGTACTGTCACCTGAAAGTGCGGGCGCGCTTCATTGGTCAGATTATCGCCGGGGATACCGCTGTCGTTAACCAGTTCAATACGGTCAATGGCGATATGCGTGTCCACTGTCACCGTCAACGGCGCGGACTGCTTCACATTTCCGGCCCTATCTTCTACCTTCACCGTCAGGATATAGTCGCCGTCCGCCCAGTCGCTGGTCGGCGCAAAGCGCCACTGTCCGCCGGTCTGAACCAGTGGCACCTCCTGTTTAATGCCATTGTGCATTACCTCCACTGTTACCCGGCTGACATCGGTATCAATATTGTTGAGGGTAAAGCCCGGCGTTTTAACATTGGTGATATTATCGCCCGCGATGCCGCTGTCATCTGCGCTGTCCAGCGAGAGGGTCGGCACAGACAGAGTGGTATCGATGGTGAAATCAAGTTCCTGCGTCGTCTTGTTTCCCGCCTTGTCGGTCGCTTCTACCGTCAGGGTATAGCCTCCGTCGGCCACATCATCCGGCCAGATATAATCCCAGGCGCCCGGCGTCGCGCTCTGGGTAGCGTTGAACCACGTCTTGCCGCCGTCAATGCTCAGGCGCACCACGTTGACATCCGTCGGTACCGTCACCTGGAAGTGCGGACGCACGTTATTAGTCAGATTATCGTTGGGAATACCGCTGTCATTGACCAGTTCAATGTTATTAATGGCGATTTGCGTGTCCACCGTCACCGTCAACGATGCAGAATGGCTGGTGTTCCCCGCTTTATCTTCGACTGACACACTCAGGGTATAATCACCATCCGCCCACGCCCCTGTCGGCGTAAAGCTCCATCCGCCTGTGCCTTTCGTGGCGTCAAATGTGGTGGTGACGCCGCCATGCTCCACGCTGACCGTAACGCGAACGGCATCATCATCAATATGCTGCAGGGCAAATGTCGGCTGGGTGCTATTCGTCATGTTATCGCCCTGGATGCCGGTGTCGTCCGCGCTATCCAGTACGATGACCGGCACTGACAGCGTGGTATCCACCGCGAAATCGATGGTCTTCGTCACTGTATTGCCTGCTTTATCAGTCGCTTCCACCGTTAGCGTGTATTGACCATCTGCCAGGTCTGTCGGCCAGATATACTCCCAGCTTCCTGCCACGCCCGGAGTTGCCTGAACCCACGAATTACCACCGTCAATGCTCAGACGGACTTCATTGACATCCGTAGGTACCGTCACACGAAAGTGGGGACGGTCGTCGTTGGTCATATTATCGCCTTTCACGCCGCTATCGTTGACCAGTTCCACCCCATCAATGGCGATTTGGGTATCGATAACGACCGTCAGCGGCGCTGAGTAGTTGGTATTTCCTGCCTTATCTTCTACTTTCACCGTTAACGTGTAGCTGCCATCCGCCCACGTATTCCCTGGTGTAAATAACCAACTACCATTGAGGTGGGAAAGTTCGATCTCTTCGCTCACGCCATTGTGCATCACCTGTACGACGACCCGATGCGCATCAGCATCAACACCGGAAATAGCAAAACCTGGCTTATTGATATTGGTCAGGTTATCGCCTGTAACCCCCGTATCATCCTTAGAAAGCAGGGAAATCACCGGCGTTGATACTGTGGTATCGATAGTAAAATCGAATACCGCACTG
The DNA here is from genome assembly GCF_017572835.1 of Salmonella sp. 32120201201600049SM. Taxonomy (NCBI): domain Bacteria; kingdom Pseudomonadati; phylum Pseudomonadota; class Gammaproteobacteria; order Enterobacterales; family Enterobacteriaceae; genus Salmonella; species Salmonella sp. 32120201201600049SM. The sequence continues at coordinate 177,708 of NZ_JAGESA010000005.1, forward strand.
TTCGCTTTATTACCCGCAATGTCCTCAACCTTGACATAAACCTGATGCAAGCCTTCCGTTAAATCTGAAGTAAAGGTATAGGCCCATGAACCATCAGGTTGTTGCGTGGCAACACCGATCTGCGTATCAGACATGGCATCCCATACCTGAACACTGATAATGTCCGGATCAATATCTTTTAGGTGCAAGGTAGGTTTAACGATATTCGTTAAATTATCATCTGCAATTCCCGAATCTGAATCCGGGCTCAATGAAACTATCGGTATTGAAATAGCAGTATCGACGCTAATTAAGAAAGGATCCGAATGGGCAATGTTGCCAGCGATATCTTCAACTGAAGCGGTTATTCTATGATCGCCATCAACCAAACCTTGATCGGCTTTCAGGGTATACTCCCATCTGCCATCTTTATTTGTTCTGACCTCAGCGATCAGTGCGCCATCAATATAGAGTTTAACCGTTGAATAGGGTGCAGCGGTTCCTGTCAGTGCAGGATTCTTTTCATTAATAATATGGTCTGTATTATCAACCCCCGTATCGTTGACCAACTCTATTGTTGGTTTTTGCGTTTGCGTTACGATTTGGAAATTATACGCTGATGAGGAGGCAGTATTACCGGCAATATCTTCTACCTTTACCGTTACGTCATGCGAGCCATCGGATAACGCTGTGGTAAATTGAAAATTCCATACACCATCATCGCCAGCAATAGCCTCACCACTTAACACACCGTCAACATAGATGGAAACCTTAGCATTAGCTTCAGCCATCCCGGTAAACAACGGCGTATTAATTTTAGTAATCATATCGCCTTTAACGCCAGAATCAGCGCTATCATGCAACATAACAGTAGGGATCGGCGTAAAGCTATCAATGGTAAGCTGATAATCTACAGATGACGTTCTTCCTAAAGGATCGATGGATTCAACCGTAATCTTATAAACATTGTCAGACAGATTTCGGGAAATATCAAAATTCCAGTTACCGTCTGCATCCGCAGTCGTCACGCCTATCGTTTTACCATCAATAAGGATATTTACGGTAGCAAACCTATCCGCTGTTCCCAGTAACGTCAGAGCATTATGTTTATTGGTAATCCAGTCGCCTTTTGCACCGGAATCATCACTGGCATCGAGTTCCGCTTTTGGAGGTACAACTTCAGTTTGAATAGTAAAAGAATATTTAACAGTAGAGGATTTATTACCGGCGGCATCCTGAGAAATGATTTCAATATCATAGGCACCCTGAAGAAATTTATTACTAAACTGATAATTCCAGGTCCCGTTTGAGTCAACCTCAATGCTGTCATATAATTTACCATCTCGCATCAATAAGATGGTAGACTTTGGCTCTGCCGTACCGACTAAAGCCGGTAAATCATTCCCTGATAAAATTATACCATTCGGTAAAACAACAAAATCCTCCAAAGAAACTGTCGGAGGTACAGGGGCAACAGTATCGATAACGTAACTAAAGGAAAAATCCTTTTTGTTGCCAGCGACATCTTCAACAGTGAACGTAAGATTGTTAACCCCTTCCACTGAGTCGGAAGTGAAATTGAACGTCCATTCGCCCTTGTCATTCGCTTTAAAAATAACCTCTTCGCCAGTCTCACTATTTATGACACTGATAATAGCATTTGGCTCAGTTTTACCTGTAAAGGTTGGGCGAGTATTGTTAGTAACGTTATCTCCAACAATACCGCTATCATCAGTAGTTTCAATCTCAGCGCTGAAATAGCTGATACGTGTATCAATAGTAAAAGGCAGATTTGCCGTCGCTGAGGTATGCCCGGCAATATCAGTAGCTGTTGCTGTTATATTGTATTCGCCATCCTTGAGCGGCGTAGTAAGCGTATAGCTCCATGTCCCATCTTTAGCAACAATGACCTCACCAAGATGTTTAAGTCCAAGATAAATAGAGACTGTAGAACCGGGTTCCGCCACACCAATAAATGTTGGCAGGGTGCTATTAGTAATGCTGTCATTTTTAATGCCGGAATCACTACTATCATCCAGCTCAATCGTCGGCTTTTCCGGAGCAATGGTGTCGGTTATGATACTATCCGTCGTTTCGTTTTTATTACCTGCTTTATCCACGGCAACGACTTTTATACTATTTTCGCCCTCAGATAGTTCATTATCTTTAAATTCATAACTCCAGTTTCCATCTTTATCGACATCAACGCTGGCAACCAGTTTATTATCTACATAAATGTCAACCTTGGCATTCTCTTCCGCCGTACCAACAATTGAAGGCGTCAAGGTCGGCGTTAAGCCCTTATGACCAGACACACTACTTTCAGGCGAAAGTTCAAATGTTGGCTTATCGGTAACGGAATCGATAGTAATGACAAGTTTGGCGCTACCGCTCCCATCAGCAGTCTTGGCCTCTGCCTCCAGATTGTATGTTCCATCAGTCAATGTTTCAGGCGCTGTAAAGGTGAAGTTACCCAAACTATCCGCTACAGCCTGACCGACAGCAATACCATTAATTTTAATAATGACCGTGGCATTGGGAGCAGTGCTACCTACAAACTGAGGTTTGGTAAAATTAGTTATACTATCATCTTTGCTACCGCTGTTACTTTCGGCCGCAAGCGCTAATGTGACTTTAAGCGGCTCTTTAACAGACTCGGCATCGAGCTTATTTTCCTCATTTTTACTGCTATTACTTTTGCCAGTGCTGGTATTTTTATTAATAGGTTGAGGAAGAACTTTTTCAGCATCGTTCTGTTTAGAAGCCTGCGTTGCTTTAGCCTGTGTATTTTGCTGGGAAGCATCGCTTTGCTGAGCCAGATTGTCTTTTGCTACATTGTCAGCCAAAAATTCCTGCAGCATTTCTTCCATTTGCTTTGACGAGTTCTGTACTTCAAACGCTTCATTGAGCGCTTTTTCTGCAGCCTCCTTAGCTTTCTCTGCTTCTTCCTTCGCCTTATCAGCTTCTTTCTTTGCGTTTTCAGCCTCGTCAAGCTGCTTTTTTAATTCCTCTTCTTCCTTCTTATTTCGTCGTTTGCCATTACCTTTCTTTTCTACCTGAGCAGAATCAACCAATGAGCTGTCAATTCTCTCCAGTTGAATATCTTTTAAATCTACGCTGCCCAGAATTTTAGCGCCAGTAATAGTCTTATCTTTAAATTTAACAGCGAGGTTATTGCCTTTGATACTTGAATAAAGAGCGCCATTGACAATGATCACTGAACCACGCGGCGTGGTAATGTTCATGTCTGGCCCGGAAAGAGAAACTTTTGCGCCTTTGGCATTACCCAAAGAAGATAAATCAATTACAGAATTTTGATCGGCAAAAAACTTTTGTATGCTTTTATTTCCCATAATATTATATTCACTCTCAAGGTGTATCTAATCGTTTAGTATTAACTGGTTCTGAAAAGGCTTTGTCCACGCCTTTCATCAAGGGAGATAACAGGTATTCCATAATGCTGTGTTTTCCGGTAATTACACTGGCGTCAACAGTCATACCTGGTTTTAACCACCGTAAATCATCTTCATTAACATCGAATGCAATAATTACTTTATAATAACGCTGAATTGTTCCTCCGGTATTTTCCTCATAGGAATCAGGGCTAATATTATCGATAGTCGCATTATACGATTTTATCTTTGGTTGGATAATTGACTGCACATCCAGTTTAACGGCTTCATCTACATATATTTGGTCACGGTATTTGGGTAATATTTTCACATCGGCCAGCATAGTCCTTACTTTTGGTTTTATTTCAAAAAGTAAGTCCGCCGCCTGAATCACACCACCATGAGTAGTGGCACTTTTATTGATTTTATAAATTACACCGTCAACCGGTGAATAGATATCCTCCTCATTTATCTGCTTCTCTATTACTTTTAATGTAGAGTTAACAACCTCAAGTTCCTGAAGATTTTTAGATATTATTTTAGATAAAGATAGTCGCAATTCATTATTAAGCGCCTCAATATCATTAACAACCAGCTCAATATCATCTTTTTTTAAAGTGATACTACTTTCAATATCATTAATTTCAGACTTAACTTTTATATACGCCTGTTTCTTGTTAAGAAAATTGGTATATGGGCTAATTCCTTTTTTTACCAGTGGGGAAAGAATATTTATTTCTTCGGAAAGCAATGCGAGTTCTTTTTCTTTCGAACTCAGCTTCTCTTGTAATCCGCTAATCTCAGAATCAAGAGAGGTTTTTTTTAACTCTTTAGCTCTTATCTGACTATGCACTAATTCAATATTTGCTTTTACCTCTTTGTTGCTTAAAGAACGGGTGCCATCCAGGGTAATCAATCCACTCTCATTTTCTTTATCAAGAATGAAAGATATTTCGTTAACATCTTTATCCAGATACCCTTTTTGAGTTCTATACCTTTGATATTCTTTTTGCAGATCAAGGTTAACGACCTTTGCAAGGAGTTCTCCTTTTTTTACAGTATCACCCTCGGCTACATAAATATCTTGTATCGTCCCTCCTTTAGAAAGAGATATTAACTGAGCATTATCTTTAGTAGTGATAACGCCCTGACCATGAACCACTGAATTAATTTCTATAAAGTAGGTAAGGATAATAATTAAGATCGTCAAAGAAATAATTATCATCATGAGATGATCGCTTTGTCTTCTATTCATTTCATTACATTTAACTCACTTTCAGTATTTCCTTTTAAATAATCCATTAAATGAAAAATCAATGAGAGTTGCTGTAGCTTTAAAATATACAGGCTATATTTGCTGTCGACCATGCTTACATATGCCTGAAATGCTTCATTACGGCTTGAAATTAAATCAAGCAAACTTTTTTGCCCTAACTGAAACTCCTGCTCATATAATTCAGTAAGCTGTAACGCGTTTGTATGTGAACGTTCCGCCACTGAGTAAGTCTCTTTTGCAGCGGCGTATCTTGAAAGTTGTGAATCAATGTTATAACGCGTTTTAATCAAAAAATCGTCAATTTGCAGCTTAGCCTGCGAGTAACTTGCCACCATTTTTCTTTCCTGGGCTGAATTTCTGAACCCATTAAAAATGTTGAAACTGACATTGATACCCGTTTTAAATTCATCTTCATAATCACTTTTTTTGGCACTACCGCTCGGGTTATTCTGTACATAGCTGGAAACAAGATCTACAGTCGGAAAATAGGATGATTTTGCGGCATTAATATCTTCGGTCGCGGCTTTTCGGGTATTGACAAGCATCTTATAGTCATCGTTGTATTTCATCACCATGTCCATAAGTTTTTCAGGGCTTTCGACAAAGATATATTTTTTGAAGAGGTTGAATTTTTCATCGCTTTGAATCTGAACTGGTGATAAATTCAGACCAGTCATGTTCTGCATTTTATACATTTCATCATCCAACATCGACTGATACATAATGCTTCTGGTATTTAATGCATCGATAGATACTTGTACTTTACGCATATCAGATTGCATAGCTACACCGGAAGATACCAGCAGCGAAAAAGTTTCCAGCATCTTTTTATAAAACTCTTTCTCCAGATTTACGCCATCAATCATTTCACGATATTTACTGATGTTGTAATAGGTTGTCACAACCTCCTGAGACACTATATTCTTTGTTTTTTCATAGTCAGTTTTACTATTATCTCTTTCATATTCAGATTTCCTGATATTAGCCCCCCTCACTCCAAAATCCGTTATTCGGTATGATAAAGACACCTTATTTTCAACGTTCCTCTCGGTACCTGATGACTCTTTCCTGTTATTATTAAGGCCAGATGTTAGATCCAGGGTAGGATAAAGTGCTGCCCGTGAAAGATCTAAGTCACTGTTTTTCTTTTCAGTCTCATAATATGAAACAGCAACAGAGGGCTGATGAGTTAATGCGGCATTAACTAAATCTCTTAGAGGAATGACCGGAAGCTCGCTGGCGTATGTACTTTGTGTAATAAAAGCAGTCGTCAGAAAAAACATCTTAATCTTCATTTTTTTCCTCCTTGTTTAACAAACGTTGCTTTACTATTTCCTGATGCATAGATGTTATTTTTTCCATTAATGGCATATAGGTATCACGGTAGCTAACCATTTCAGCACTAATCTCTTTAGTATTAGTAATAATCTTTTTATCAGTAGCCGATAGATCGGATAGCGCTAAATGAACATTGTTCATATCCTCATCCATTTCTTTTCTCAGCCCATCGAGAGTATGAGAAATATCGGCACTGCCAGCGGCAATATCGTTTATGGTCTTACCATGTGAAAGAGATTCCTGATAGCATTTATCAACTGATGCCATTATTGAATCATTCTTTTTATCTATAATATTTTGTATTGTACTCATTGCCTCCAGTCGTGCATTATTATCAGCAAGCAGGATATTACCTTCAGATAAACGCGAGGTAATTGTTATTACACCGTCAGATAATTTTTTGAGATTTTCGTTACTGCTTACCAGATAACCATCAATCAGCGTAGAAAGTTGCTCTAGTTTTGCTGAGTTATCCAATAGCCGGTTTTGCAAAGTGACAAAGCTATCTGATAGCATCACTCGTTTCTTTTCTTCATCCTGCGTCCGTAAGTTTTCAACTGTCAGGTAGTTATCAAAAAACGCTTTAAACAACTCTTTAAATTCTACAAGCGTCTCTGATTCAACCCGCAGGCTTCGTTGTTTATTATTGGATCTGTTGCTTATGATTTTTAATTTTTTGATTTCCGTAGAAACAAGGGAATAGGAGCTGCGAACAAAAACACTTTGTGAGGTCAGGAGTATGGCGCAAACAACACCATAGATAGAAGATACAAATGCGGTATTCATCCCTTTCAATGGTTCAGAAAGCGACGCTACCATTGTCACGATCATATTGAGTGTATTACTTGCATTATCACCGCCAACATCTGATGGCGAGCTCAATAAGTTCCCGATTGAACCAATCGTAATAGACAGACCCGCAAACGTCCCCAACAGGCCAACAAGCGTCGACACATTACTACAGCTCATAATAAATGACAATCGTTGATTACGGGCGGTAGACACATTGTCATCTAATTCCATCAGCAAATTGAAATCACACTGTTTGGGTTCCCCGGCAAACAAAACCTGATTGAGGTTAGAAAGAATGCTATTTTTTCTACTGGCGTCCTGAGCTATTAATATGTCTTTTGCTGAAATATTTTTAAGAATAGTGAATAATGCACACAAAGAACCTGTAATATAAATGGCAATAATGACTCCATTGTAAATTGCAGAAACCATGAAGTTATCAAAAACATACTCTCTTATACCGGGAAAAGATAAAGCGAAAAAAGGGAGTATGGCAAGGAAAAAACAGACAAACAAATAGCGGTAATGATTTATATATTTCACTCTGACACCTTTTTATTAATAGTCGTGATAATAGCTTTACTCGTTGTACTTGATGCTGCGGAGTTAACACTCATGTCAATAACTACATCAGGATATATTTTCTTGATCTCTTTCATCAAAATAATTCCCCGTTCATATCCCAGTCGTAGAGAGTCAGAGAAAGAGATGTCTGCCTGAGGAATAACCATTTCTATCAATAAATTACTATTGATTTTGTCTTCTAACCAAGCCTTTATTTTATGAGTGTCCTCTTCTGAAAAGCTTCTCAGCCTGCCATGATACGTAATAACAAGCTCATTTTTTGTAGACGTTATATCAGTTTTCTGACCATCGGCGATATCGTATACTCCAACCTCCTTACCTGACATTGTAGTCATTCCGTCCGACATATCTTGGGTATTCACTTCCTTATTAATTATTTCATTAGCATTTGAATTGTCATTGGCTCCGCTATTTTGAGCAGTAGATTTAGTCTTACTCTCTATATTTGCTTTATAAACTTTAATTGAGTTGTCATACATAATAATCATATTATTAAGTGCAAACACCAACATAAGAAATATAAAAATGCACAATACCGTAGAGAATGTATCAACAAAACTAGGCCACGGATTACTTTCGTCTTCCATGTTGTCTCCTGATATTACATTGTGAATAAAATGTTTTTGTGGATTAGAAAGGATAATGGATGCTCAACTTATTCAGAAAGTGAACGCTACCGCCCTTGGCTTCCTGCTACCAATACGCTTTATAGAGTTCAGTTTTCTTACATCTCGTAATCAGAAAAATAAAAACAATGACGCCATTTTTATGCGCCCACAACAAAGATGAGTGCTTTAATTAAAAACACTCTTCATTTTTTTAATTAGGTAAACATCAATTATTGCACTAACTATATCTTCCCCAATAATAGGTATCGCATAAGCTCTCAACTCATAAATAAAAAATAGTCATCAGCAAATTAAAACCACCCATCGATAAATAGATTTGTTAGCTAATCATTGAAACTCTAAATCATTTTAAGGACATATTTCTTTTTAATACGCGTTATAACCATACGTATTTAATAAATTTGCCTCCAGAGGATAAAATTAATTTTCACAATTAAAACATAGGGTCATAGGGACTTCAATATAACTTAAATCATTAAAAATATAATAAGTGGGGAGTAAAAAATCAGAATTGCGTAAAAACACACACAAATAAAACCATTTTTTATATAAAGCCAGCTATAAGTAACAACTTTATCTTCAGCAATTAAAAATAAAGCAAGATGCACATATCATATTTGAGCTCATCACAAGCTAAAGCAAACATTTAATTAACTATTGATAATACCGACCATTCTCTAACGTTATTTTATAATATCTTTTTGTTGTCAAAAAATGGCTATAAATTATATATTTTGCAGATGAGTTTTCTCTTTCATATTTAAGACAATCCGGGTTATTGCAGTACATTTATGAACTTCGGCTGGATAATGATGTGCCGAGGCGAGTCGGCCAGAGGCGATAAGCGACATTTTTCCGTAAGATATGCGCTTCTCTTTTTTGAAAGGGATACTAAGAGCCTATCCCATTAGGGCTATTTTACTTGCCATTTTGGTCCTGGGCAGTGCTCAAAATCCTCACGTACTACGTGTACGCTCCGGTTTTTGCGCGCTGTCCGTGTCCAAACTGGCTGCACCAATAACGCCTGGTGGGATAGGCTCTAAGACAATAATACCAGGTAAGAAAATGCCTGGTTTACACCAGGCATTTCAGCAGACGAGAGCTATAGCGAAAATGCAAATAACGCTTTGACTTTTTTACCAAAAATCAGAACGGAATGTCGTCATCAAAATCCATTGGCGGTTCGTTAGACGGCGCTGGCGCGGATTGCTGTGGACGTGACTGCGCGCCGCCGCTGAACTGGTTGCCGCCCTGCGGCTGCTGAGGTTGTTGCGGTTGACCCCAACCCCCCTGCTGCTGACCGCCTGCCGGTGCGCCGCCGCCCTGGCGACCACCCAGCATCTGCATCACGCCGCCGATCTGCGGAACGTTAATTTCAGTCGTATAGCGTTCCTGGCCACTCTGATCGGTCCACTTGCGGGTACGCAATTGACCTTCGATATACACCTGAGAACCTTTACGCAGATATTCGCCGGCCACTTCCGCCAGTTTGCCGAACATCACCACCCGGTGCCATTCAGTCTGCTCTTTCATTTCGCCGGTCTGCTTATCGCGCCAGGATTCAGAAGTAGCCAGCGTTAAGTTGGCGACAGCGCCGCCACTCGGCATATAGCGTACTTCCGGGTCCTGGCCCAGATTACCAACGAGAATCACCTTGTTTACGCCTCTGCTGGCCATAATTGAGTCTCCTGAATACGTTTCATAAATAGTGTAAACGCGTGAGTGTACCATTTCCACGTAGCATTTTAATAGCTGCGATGCAGGTTCCAGGTCACTCGCGCGAACCTCATATTGTTGCATACTTTAGCTGAAGATGCATTCCAATACTGTATATTCAAACAGGTTAAATTGTGTCATAATTAGCCGTTTCTGCCGTTTGTCCTTCAAACAAACCAGGCATCCGAGTCTCTACCGGGAAAGGTGAATGGATAAGATCGAAGTTCGGGGCGCCCGCACCCATAATCTCAAAAATATTAACCTCGTCATCCCCCGCGACAAACTGATTGTCGTGACCGGGCTTTCGGGTTCAGGCAAATCCTCACTGGCTTTCGACACTCTGTATGCCGAAGGGCAGCGTCGTTACGTTGAATCGCTCTCCGCTTACGCGCGGCAGTTTTTGTCGCTCATGGAAAAACCGGATGTCGACCATATTGAGGGGCTATCGCCCGCGATCTCAATTGAACAGAAATCGACATCGCACAACCCGCGCTCTACGGTGGGTACTATTACCGAGATCCACGACTACCTGCGCCTGCTGTTTGCCCGCGTGGGCGAGCCGCGTTGTCCGGACCATGACGTGCCGCTGGCGGCGCAAACCGTTAGCCAGATGGTCGATAACGTACTGTCACAGCCGGAAGGCAAACGTCTGATGCTGCTCGCGCCGATTATTAAAGAGCGTAAAGGCGAACACACCAAAACGCTGGAAAATCTGGCAAGCCAGGGTTACATTCGCGCCCGTATTGACGGCGAAGTCTGCGATCTCTCCGATCCGCCGAAGCTGGAGCTGCAAAAGAAACATACCATTGAGGTGGTGATCGATCGCTTCAAAGTTCGCAACGATCTTTCCCAACGCCTGGCGGAGTCGTTCGAAACGGCGCTGGAATTATCCGGCGGCACGGCGGTTGTTGCCGATATGGACGATGAGAAAGCGGAGGAGCTTCTGTTCTCCGCTAATTTTGCTTGTCCGATTTGCGGCTACAGTATGCGCGAGCTGGAACCGCGTCTGTTCTCGTTCAACAACCCGGCAGGTGCCTGCCCGACCTGTGACGGCCTCGGCGTTCAGCAATATTTCGATCCGGACCGCGTGATCCAGAATCCCGACCTGTCGCTGGCAGGCGGCGCGATTCGTGGTTGGGATCGTCGCAATTTTTACTACTTTCAAATGCTCAAGTCGCTGGCGGAACACTATAAGTTCGACGTGGATGCGCCGTGGGCAAGCCTCAGCGCCAACGTACATAAAGTCGTGCTGTACGGTTCCGGCAAAGAGAACATTGAATTTAAATATATGAACGATCGCGGCGATACCTCCGTGCGCCGCCATCCGTTCGAAGGCGTGCTGCATAATATGGAGCGCCGTTATAAAGAGACGGAATCCAGCGCGGTGCGCGAAGAGCTGGCGAAGTTCATCAGTAATCGCCCCTGCGCCAGCTGTGAAGGCACGCGACTGAATCGCGAAGCGCGCCATGTATTTGTGGAAAATACGCCGCTGCCTGCTATTTCCGATATGAGCATTGGCCATGCGATGGATTTTTTCACTAATCTCAAGCTTTCCGGGCAACGAGCGAAAATCGCCGAAAAAGTGCTAAAAGAGATCGGCGATCGCCTCAAGTTTCTGGTGAACGTCGGCCTGAACTATCTCACGCTCTCCCGCTCGGCAGAGACGCTTTCCGGCGGCGAAGCCCAGCGTATTCGTCTGGCGAGCCAGATAGGCGCCGGGTTAGTCGGCGTGATGTATGTGCTGGATGAGCCGTCCATCGGTCTGCACCAGCGCGATAACGAACGGCTGCTGGGTACGCTGATTCATCTGCGCAATCTTGGCAATACCGTGATTGTGGTGGAACACGATGAAGACGCCATTCGCGCCGCCGACCATGTGATCGATATTGGCCCCGGCGCGGGCGTTCACGGCGGCGAGGTGGTGGCGGAAGGCCCGCTGGAAGCCATTATGGCGGTACCGGAATCGCTGACCGGCCAGTACATGAGCGGTAAACGCAAAATTGAAGTGCCGAAACAACGCGTGCCGGCAAATCCAGAAAAAGTGCTCAAACTCACCGGCGCGCGCGGCAACAACCTGAAAGATGTGACCCTTACGCTACCGGTAGGGCTGTTTACCTGTATCACCGGCGTCTCGGGTTCCGGTAAATCGACGCTGATTAACGACACGCTGTTCCCCATCGCCCAGCGTCAGTTAAACGGGGCGACTATCGCCGAACCGGCGCCGTATCGGGATATTCAGGGGCTGGAACATTTCGATAAAGTGATCGATATCGACCAGAGCCCGATCGGGCGCACCCCGCGTTCCAACCCGGCGACCTATACGGGCGTCTTTACCCCGGTTCGCGAGCTTTTTGCTGGCGTGCCGGAGTCTCGCTCGCGCGGCTACACGCCAGGGCGATTCAGCTTCAACGTGCGCGGCGGTCGCTGCGAAGCGTGCCAGGGCGATGGCGTCATTAAAGTCGAAATGCACTTTCTGCCGGATATTTACGTGCCGTGCGACCAGTGCAAAGGCAAGCGCTATAACCGGGAAACGCTGGAGATTAAGTACAAAGGCAAGACCATCCACGAAGTGCTGGATATGACCATTGAAGAAGCGCGTGAGTTCTTTGATGCGGTTCCGGCGCTGGCGCGTAAGCTGCAGACGCTGATGGACGTGGGGCTGACCTATATCCGTCTTGGTCAGTCGGCGACGACGCTTTCCGGCGGCGAGGCCCAGCGCGTGAAGCTGGCGCGCGAACTGTCGAAGCGCGGCACCGGGCAGACGCTGTATATTCTCGACGAGCCGACCACCGGCCTGCACTTTGCCGATATTCAGCAGTTGCTTGACGTTCTGCATCAGTTGCGCGATCAGGGCAACACCATCGTGGTGATCGAACACAACCTGGACGTCATTAAAACGGCGGACTGGATTGTCGACCTCGGCCCGGAAGGCGGCAGCGGCGGCGGCGAAATTCTCGTCTCCGGTACGCCGGAAACCGTGGCGGAGTGCGAGGCGTCGCATACCGCCCGCTTCCTTAAACCTATGCTCAAATAACCTTCACGCCGCTTTCCGATTCGCCGGGAAGCGGCATCATTTTTCCTCATCCCACCTCATTGTATCCGTGTTGAGCATTTGTGATTTGCGTGCCGCCTCGCTCTGACATGTGATAGCGCAAACGGTCTGTTATGGAAAACACCATGAAGTTGCCCTACGCAATCACACTACTGCTGTGCCTGTTTTTATCCGCCTGTACGCTGCCTGACCGCTTTAGCGCCGTGGCTTTTCAACAACTGACGCTATTACAAGCGCGCTCAACCCGCTTCCTGCAGGATGCGGCGCGAATACCGTGGCAAAAAGAGACACTGCTCAAGGATGACCGCGATATCCGCCAGACATTTTTTCAGGCTGAGCGGGTCGCCTGTCAGGGTGGGGATAAACACCGACTCGATAATCTGGCGCTGCTGAAAAATCACTATTTGCGTCTTTATGCGCGGGTTATACAACGTAAGCAACCGCTTACTTACATCCAGGCTGAGAGATACCAACAGCAAAATAATCAGGTCTGGAAATTAGCCATACAGGGTGAGTGCCTGCATTGGGGCGCCCGCTGTACTCAGGGAGAAGAAAATGGCGTCTATTAACGAAATACATTACCTGATGACCACCGCCCGGGCCGAACATCCTGTAGCCTCCTCGGCGATTGCCGAGTTTATCCAGACGTATAAGCAGGCAAGAGAAGACAGCGACGACGGTATCCGCGAGTCCGCCGCGTTTATCGCCCGCGCGCTTCAGGAACATGCTCGCGGCTGGCTGGACGACGACGATATGATTATTCTGCTGGAAGGACAGCGGGACCTCGCCAGGCTACGCGCCAATAATGCGCAAATCGCCCTCGGCAGCCGTATCCGGTCTACGGTCATCCGCCTCATTGATATCGCCCTGGCGTTGTTGGTCGGCGCGCTATAATCAGGACTGCGGCAACTGCTTGCGTTTATCTTCCGGCAGCGCATTTACCGCCTGTTGATAAGAGGCATCGACCAGATAATAGAGTTGTGAATCCGGCAGCGATCCGTCCAGATAGACCGTGCTCCAGTGCGCTTTATTAAGGTGCCGACTCGGTCGTACATCGCTGTGCTGCTGGCGTAACAACTCTGCCAGTTCCGGGCTGGTTTTGAGAGAGGCTGCCGGGCGTCCTTCAACTTCTTTTACCATCGCGAAAAGTACATCTTCCACTTTAATTTGCGTCGCTTTCCAGTCGCTGTGGACGCTCTGCTCTGCGCCAGGTTTTGCCATGCAGTATTGCAGTAATTCCGAAATGGTCATTATCATTCCCCTTGTAGTGTCGCGATAATTTTACGTGGACCGCCGTGAATACGGTGCTCTCCCAACCAGATACCTTGCCATGTTCCTAACTGTAAACGCCCCTGGCGTACAGGCAGCAGCAACGAGACGCCCAATACTGACGACTTAATATGCGAAGGCATGTCATCCGCGCCTTCGTAATCATGTTCATACGCCGCATTATCGGGAACGGTTTTCAGGAAATGGCGCTCCATATCAGCGCGCACGGTGGGATCGCAGTTTTCGTTTAGCGTCAGCGAGGCCGAGGTATGTAGCAACAACAGATGCAGCAAACCCGTTTCGACAGGCGGTAAGCCAGACAATTTATCGATAATTTCATCTGTTATCAGATGAAACCCGCGCGGCTTCTCGCTCAGTGTAATGGTGCGCTGATACCACATAGGCTGCTCCTTCCTAAAAACAAACGTCTCCTGAATAGTGTGCAGCAAGTCTGGAAAAGGTAAAAGCCAGCGGGGCAAGTTTGTGCAAAAATCATGCAAAAAAGGAGAGCCTGTCGCTCTCCTGATTTTTAGTACTCCGAGTTGACAATGACTTCCTCGCCAAACGCTCCTGCCTGCGGCAGCGGTTTGTAGGTGGAGTTAGCCGCGCGCAGGATGCGAATACCGCGGATACCACAATCACGAGCTGCGGTAATATCGTTATCCGAATCGCCGTAGAAGATACGCATGTTCTTCTCCTGCAGCCACTGTACTTTCGTATTTTGTTCCGGTTTATCGCCGGCGAAAATCACCGGATTCATATTCGCCGCCGGAATATGGAAGTTATCCGCCAGCGTTTTCGACACGGTTTCCGTTTTCGTCTGACTACGACCAGTGACAAAGTAAATACTGTCGCCACGGCGAACATGCATATCAATGAGCTGTCGGGCCACTTCTTTTGGAATACTGAACTCATCCCAGCCGTTGTTCATTTTTTCCCAAAAGGCCGGATTTTTCAGATAATCGTCGCTGTCCGGGGAGTAGGTTTTCTTTCCGCGCCAGAATCCGGGGCTGGAAAATAACACGGTGTCGTCAATATCAAAGCCGACCGCCATCGGCGGGCGTCCGGTGAGGCTGTTTTCAATCTGGGCGACAGAGACCCAATGGACAGGCGCTTGTTCCGCGAGTTTTGCAACATTAGTGCCCGGATTGAGCGTCGAAGGGGAAGATACTAACGCATTCGCGGAATGGTTTAGCGTAAACAACAAACAGACGGCACTCAGCGCCAGGGTTATTTTTTTCATGGTTTTCCCTTAAAATTCAAAATATTATAATTATTAAGATGAGTCTTTGCTCAAAAAACTATCTGACCATAACGCCAGTAACGGTCAAAAGGAAGGATTATCTGCGGTTTTGTTACGAAAAAAGAGGATGATCACAACAGCTATTGTCAGGCCGGAGGGCACTGTTATCGCCGTCCGGCCTGAATATTACATGACAGCGGCAAATGCCTTCGCCACGCGGTGTACATTTGAAGCATTAAGCCCGGCGACACACATGCGGCCACTGGCAATCAGGTAAACGCCAAACTCATCGCGCAACCGATCGACCTGCTCCTCGCTTAACCCGGTATAGCTGAACATACCGCGCTGCTGTAACAAGTAATCAAAGTTGCGGTCAGGCATCTCCGCCTTCAGCTCCTTCACCAGCGTCTGGCGCATCGATATAATGCGGTTACGCATCGCGTCGACTTCCGCCAGCCAGCCCGCTTTTAACGCCTCATCGCCCAGGACCGTAGCGACCACCTGAGCGCCGAAACACGGCGGACTGGAGTAAATTCGGCGCACCGTCGCTTTAAGCTGTCCCAGAACCCGCGCGGCAATTTCAGCATCTTCACACACCACGGACAGGCCGCCGACGCGCTCGCCGTACAGCGAGAAAATCTTCGAAAAAGAATTACTGACTAACGCAGGTAACCCGGCGCTGGCAATGGCGCGAATAGCGTAAGCATCCTCGTCCATGCCTGCGCCAAACCCCTGATAGGCAATATCAAGGAACGGAATCAGATCGCGCGCTTTCACTATTTCAATTACCGCATCCCATTGCGAAGGCGTTAAATCCGCCCCGGTCGGGTTGTGACAACAGGGGTGCAGCAACACGATACTGCGCGCAGGTAACGTATTCAGCGTGGCCAGCAGATCGTTAAAACGGATGCCGTTAGTCGCGTCGTCATACCAGGGGTAAGTACTCACTTCGAATCCTGCCCCGGCAAATATCGCAATATGGTTTTCCCAGGTGGGGTCGCTCACCCATACGCCTGCGTCGGGGAAATAACGCTTCAGGAAATCCGCGCCCACTTTCAGCGCGCCGGAACCGCCTAATGTCTGGATAGTAGCCACGCGCTGTTGCTGAAGAACCGGGTGATCGGCGCCAAAGAGCAAAGGCGCGATAGTATGGCGATAAGTATTGAGTCCTTCCATCGGCAGGTACAGCGAAGCGCCATGCGGCTGCGCGTTAAGCCGGGCTTCGGCTTCGGCCACCGTTTTAAGCTGTGGGATAATCCCGTCTTCGTTGTAATACAGGCCAATGCTCAGATTTACTTTGTCGTGACGGGAGTCGTCTTTAAAACGCTCCATCAGTGAAAGAATCGGATCGCCGGCATAGGCGTCAACTTTTTGAAACACGCGATGGTTCTCCAGGTTTACAGAGGGCAGGAAATAACACAATAAACCGGAAGGACGAGAAGATCGAGAGGATGTTGTGGTGGATGCGCATATTACCGGATAGCGGCGTGAACGTCTTATCCGGCCTACAGCCAATGTGCGATACAAGCCGGATAAGCGCAAGCGCCACCCGGCCCGCCGCGTATTTAATCAATATACTTCATCGCCACCCTTGAGGTCAGGCGCGTGATAAGTTCGTAAGCACTTACTTTTGTCATTTCAGCGATACGTTCAACCGGCAGACCTTCACCCCATAAGACCACCGGATCGCCCGCGTTATCCTGCGCGTTTGGCCCCAAATCTACGCAAATCATATCCATCGCCACCCGCCCGACAATCGGAACTTCACGACCATTGACCAGTACTGGCGTACCGGAAGGCGCCGCTCGTGGGTAGCCATCGCCATAACCCATCGCCACCACGCCCAGGCGCGTGTCGCGCTCACTCACCCATGTCCCGCCGTAGCCCACCGGTTCGCCCGCTTTGTGGTCACGCACCGCGATCAAACTGGAGGTTAAGGACATCACCGGCTGAAAACCAAAATCCGGCCCCCAGGGTTTGTGCTCCAGCGGCGATACGCCATACAAAATGATGCCCGGACGCGCCCAGTCAAAGTGAGACTGCGGCCACAGCAGGATACCGCCAGACGCGGCAATAGAGCGCTGACCGGGTTTACCCTGACAGAAGGCATTAAAAATGTCGAGCTGATGTTCGGTAGCGCCGCATTCCGGCTCATCCGCACGGGCAAAATGGCTGACGATATTCACCGGCTGGCGTACATTTTTACAGTGCGTCAGACGCTGGTAGAACGCCTCCGCCTCTTCGGGACGCACGCCGAGACGATGCATACCGGTATCCAGTTTCATCCAGACCGTTACCGGCTCCGCCAGCTCCACCGCCTCCAGGGCGGCAAGCTGCTCTTGATTATGTACGGCGGTATGCAGACATTGCGCGGAAATGGTCGGCAGATCGGCGGCGTCGAAAAAACCCTCCAGCAGCAGGATAGGCTGCGTGATCCCGCCCGCTCGCAGACGTAGAGCCTCTTCAAGACGCGCCACGCCAAAAGCGTCAGCATCAGGGAGCGTTCGCGCGGTCTCCAGAAGACCGTGTCCATAAGCGTTCGCTTTCACCACCGCAACCAGCTTACTGGCAGGCGCCAGTTCACGCAGACGTTGCAGGTTGTGTCGCAGAGCGCGGCGGTTAATGACGACTGTTGCCGCTTGCATTTGAATTCCTTGTTAAAAGAATGACGGAGAGTTACTCATCATCGTATTGCGGTCCCGCATAGTTATCGAAGCGCGACCACTGACCATTGAACGTCAGACGAACCGTACCGATAGGACCGTTACGCTGCTTACCAATAATAATTTCAGCAATGCCTTTTAAGTCGCTGTTCTCGTGATAAACCTCATCACGGTAGATAAACATAATTAAGTCGGCATCCTGTTCAATAGAGCCGGATTCACGCAGGTCGGAGTTCACCGGACGTTTATCCGCGCGTTGTTCCAGGGAGCGGTTAAGCTGCGATAGCGCCACGACCGGCACCTGGAGTTCCTTCGCCAGCGCTTTCAACGAGCGAGAAATTTCGGCGATTTCCAGAGTACGGTTATCAGAAAGCGACGGCACACGCATCAATTGCAGGTAGTCGATCATAATCAGACTTAACCCGCCATGTTCGCGGAAAATACGCCGCGCGCGCGAACGGACTTCTGTCGGCGTAAGACCTGAGGAGTCGTCAATATACATATTGCGTTTCTCCAGCAGAATGCCCATCGTGCCGGAGATTCGCGCCCAGTCTTCATCATCGAGTTGACCGGTACGAATACGTGTCTGATCGACGCGGGACAGCGAGGCCAGCATACGCATCATGATCTGTTCGCCGGGCATCTCCAGACTAAAGATCAGTACCGGTTTATCCTGCAACATCGCCGCGTTTTCGCAGAGGTTCATCGCAAAAGTGGTTTTACCCATGGAGGGGCGCGCCGCGACGATAATCAAATCCGAACGCTGTAACCCTGCCGTCTTTTTATTGAGATCCTGATAGCCGGTATCCACGCCTGTAACGCCATCGTGCGGTTGCTGGAACAACTGCTCAATACGCGCCACGGTAGCGTCGAGAATCTGGTCGATGCTTTTCGGACCTTCGTCTTTGTTGGCCCGGTTTTCCGCGATCTGGAAGACGCGCGACTCCGCCAGATCCAGCAGTTCGTCGCTATTGCGCCCCTGTGGATCGTAACCGGCGTCCGCAATTTCATGCGCCACCGCGATCATATCGCGGACCACGGCGCGTTCGCGCACAATGTCCGCATAAGCACTGATATTCGCCGCGCTTGGCGTGTTTTTAGACAGCTCCGCCAGATAGGCGAAACCGCCGACGCTGTCCAGTTGGCCCTGCCGCTCCAGCGATTCCGCGAGCGTAATCAGGTCGATAGGACTGCCGCTTTCCTGCAAGCGCCCCATCTCCGTAAAGATATGGCGATGCGGGCGGGTATAGAAATCTTCCGCCACCACGCGCTCGGCCACATCGTCCCAGCGCTCGTTATCCAGCATTAAACCGCCCAACACCGACTGTTCCGCTTCAATCGAGTGCGGCGGCACTTTTATCCCGGCAACCTGCGGATCGCGGTCGCGGGCATCAGTCTGTGGTTTGTTGAAGGGTTTATTTCCTGCCATAGTGAATGGAGTTACCGAGATAGTGATTGGGTCGAAAGATTACCACATTTCTTTTGGAGGAAGCATGGCAACGCGTATTGAATTTCACAAGCATGGTGGTCCGGAAGTGCTTCAGACCGTGGAGTTTACGCCAGCGGAACCGGCGGAACACGAAATCCAGGTTGAGAACAAAGCCATTGGTATCAACTTCATCGACACCTATATCCGTAGCGGACTCTATCCGCCCCCGTCGTTGCCTGCGGGCCTGGGAACCGAAGCTGCGGGTGTGGTCAGTAAAGTCGGCAACGGCGTGGAGCACATTCGCGTGGGCGATCGCGTCGTCTACGCGCAGTCAACGCTCGGCGCTTACAGTTCCGTCCATAACGTCCCCGCAGATAAAGCCGCGATTTTACCTGACGCCATTTCCTTCGAACAGGCGGCAGCCTCTTTTCTCAAGGGGTTGACCGTTTTTTACCTGTTGCGCAAAACCTATGAAGTGAAACCCGACGAACCCTTCCTGTTTCATGCCGCTGCGGGCGGCGTCGGTCTGATCGCCTGCCAATGGGCGAAAGCGCTGGGCGCGAAGCTTATCGGTACCGTCGGTAGCGCGCAAAAAGCGCAGCGGGCGCTGGACGCCGGTGCCTGGCAGGTAATTAATTACCGTGAGGAGAGCATTGTCGAACGGGTAAAAGAGATCACCGGCGGCAAAAAAGTCCGCGTGGTCTATGACTCCGTGGGGAAAGATACCTGGGAAGCCTCACTGGACTGCCTGCAACGTCGGGGACTGATGGTCAGTTTCGGCAATGCGTCCGGCCCCGTCACCGGCGTGAATTTAGGTATTCTGAATCAGAAAGGTTCTCTGTATGCCACGCGCCCTTCACTACAGGGGTATATTACGACGCGTGAAGAACTGACCGAAGCCAGCAATGAATTGTTCTCATTGATCGCCAGCGGCGTGATTAAAGTCGATGTGGCTGAAAATCAACGCTATGCGTTAAAAGATGCCCGTCGCGCGCATGAAGTGCTGGAAAGCCGGGCCACACAGGGCTCAAGCCTGCTGATTCCGTAATAGCTCTGCAAAGAAATTGGGCTTCCACCCGGGAAGCCCTTTCTTTTTTTGTTCGGCTGTATGTAGGGTACAGCGCGATGAATTCGTTACCTGCGCAATCATGACAGATTTAATAATCGATTCCTATTTGCTTGTGAGGGCAAAGTTCCAGGTTGTGACGAACCGCTCAATACCTTAGTAAAACCGACGGTTATTGCGCTGATACTGTGGGATTTTTGGCGTTTTTACTGCTTTGATCACCCACACCACAGCCACCGCCAGCAGTAGCCACGGTAACAGCTTGATCATCAGGGCGAACATTCCACCCAGGAACATGACGGCAGTCGCTACAACCAGCGCGGCCAGAATGCCCAGCAAGGAGACGCCCGTCACCATTAACATCAGAAAAAAGCCAAGCACAAAAAGTAGTTCCAGCATAGTCGCTCCCCATAAAGATGGCATTGCCCGGCGGCACGGCGCTTACCGGGTTTGGTCAGGTAAGCTATTACAAAAATCATGCCAATATTTATGTTTTTGATATATAAAGAAAACGCCCTGCAAGACTGCACAGAGCGTGGTGAGATTGACTAATTTTTGGCGAACTTTTAACGCTTGTCTGCCACCAGTTTTAGCGCCTGCTCCAGTACAGCAACATCCGCGCCAGCTTTATGGGCGTTTTCGCTCAGATAGCGACGCCACTGCCGCGCGCCGGGGATACCCTGGAACAACCCCAGCATATGGCGAGTGATATGCCCCAGATACGCTCCCTGGCTCAATTCACGCTCAATATAGGGATACATCGCGCGAACCACCGCAACCGGGTCGGCATCGGTGGTATCGGCGCCAAAAATCTCCCGATCCACCGCGGCCAGTATACCCGGATTCTGATAAGCTTCGCGGCCAACCATGACGCCATCCATATGGCGCAGGTGTTCCTTCGCCTCTTCCAACGATTTGATGCCGCCGTTAATGGACATGGTCAGGTGCGGAAAATCCCGCTTTAGCTGATAGACGCGCGGGTAATCCAGCGGCGGAATCTCACGATTTTCTTTGGGGCTTAAGCCAGAAAGCCAGGCTTTGCGCGCATGGATAATAAACATCTCGCATTCGCCCTGACCGGAAACCGTATCGATGAAATCACACAGAAACGCATAACTGTCCTGATCGTCAATACCAATGCGGGTTTTTACCGTCACCGGAATCGAGACGACATCACGCATGGCTTTAACACAATCGGCGACCAGTTGCGCATTGCCCATCAAACAGGCGCCAAACATACCATTTTGCACGCGATCGGAAGGGCACCCCACGTTGAGGTTAATTTCATCGTAGCCACGCGCTTCCGCCAGCTTTGCACAATGCGCAAGCTGAGCCGGATCGCTTCCACCAAGCTGTAGAGCGACCGGATGCTCTTCTTCGCTATAAGCCAGATAGTCACCCTTACCGTGAATAATCGCACCCGTGGTCACCATTTCGGTGTAGAGCAGCGTCTGGCGAGACAGCAAACGCAGGAAATAGCGGCAATGTCTGTCCGTCCAGTCGAGCATAGGCGCGATGGAGAAGCGATAAGCAGGGAAAGCGGAGGACTGGGTTTCAGGCTGCATGGCGAATAAATAAGCATCCGGTTAAAAAAGGGGCGTCACTATAGCATAACGCTAAACCGGAGGCGTAGCGCCTCCGGTGAAAACGCCTCAGAATGTCATTGTAAGCTGCGCGCCAGCCCCCCAGGTTTCATCTTCGCCGTACAGTCCCATTAAGTCGAGATGCACACGGTTAAAGGGCGCAAAGCCAAGACCGCCGGTAACCACATTGCTATCGTTATTTTTCACATCCGCACGATACCCTGCGCGCACCGCCAGCCATGATAACGGTCGAACTTCAGCGCCGACGCCAACGTACTGTGAATTGTCTTCGCTCTTAAAGCCTTTCGTTTCCGTCAGATCGCCATCGGCGCTTACGGTCAGTAAATCGTTATGCCATGCGATGCCCGCGGTAACCAGGGGGCGGATTTGGTATGTATCTTTGTAGTTGGTGGTTTCTCCCGTCATACCATTAGTGATGTAAATATCTTTCGTATCGATATCGCGAGATACCAGATTTTGCCCGCTCAGCCCCAACGTCCAGTTTTCACCGATATCGGCAGCAAGCCCCGCATCAATGTTAAAACCCGTATCGTCATTGCGATAGCGGCTGCTATTCCAGTCGCTACTGTCGTAGTTATAAATTGAGGTGGTGTAGTTATAGAGCCAGGTTTTTTGCAGTTTTGGCGTAACGCCAATGGAAACAGGCACCTCGCCCACCACAAACTGCTTCGCCAGCGCAATACCGTAGTCAGATACAATCGCTACCCGCCCCGACGCGGTAGAGTTTAAATGCTTTGTAATTTCGTCAGACCCCAGCAAAGCAGCGCGTCCTGCTTCACGAAGCGCGACACGTTCATCATGCTGGATATCGCGCAGATACTGAATATCGTTCTGATCAATGGACGAACTCACGCGCCCATGCGCATAACCTTTGGCGATAAACGCCACGGAAAGCGTTTGCCCTGGAATACTTACCGCCAACCCGGCGCCGGCATTGGCGCGGGCGGTTTTTCCGTTGAGATATTCCAGCTCATCGGCCAGGTCGCGCGCGGCGCCCTGAAATTGACTCAGCACGCCTCGCGGATTGAGCAGAATTTGCCCCAGAGTAAGGTTATCGACGACCTCATCGTAGTAATCCACTTTATCGCTGATATCGTCAATTTCATCCTGGAGATTGTCTTTATCCGTAATCTGGACGCCGACCGCAGGAAGGACAACAGTGATATTGTCTTCCGGTTTGGCTTTTGCCAGTAACGCCGGATTTAATAGTACTCCGCTGCCATAATTCGCGGACGCGACGCCCGTCCCGCCCATTGCGTCATTACGCGCTTCCGTCCAGGTATTGGCGGCGCTCGCCTGCTTTGCCATAAAAAGCGAGACCGCGATAGCAATCAGTGAAAGTTTGACGTTTTTGTTCACAGTTAGCCCATCTTATTATCAAGTGAAGTAATCCCTCCGCCACGCTTTACCGGACAGAGGCGAACTATTGCTGTGAAATAGTGATGTTAAATCCTGTTGTTATAATATCGACCCTCATTAGGTATAGATGAGAATACTGGCGCGGAAAAGCTTAGCAGGCGATATATTGTCGCGGGGTAATTTCAGAGTTTTAAGCAGCTCGTGGTAAAGTAACGGATTAGACTTTCATGCCATTCGAGGTGCTACATGGAAAAGACCACAACGCAAGAGTTACTGGCGCAAGCTGAGAAACTCTGCGCGCAGCGCAACGTGCGCCTGACGCCTCAGCGCCTCGAAGTGCTGCGCCTGATGAGTCTGCAGCAGGGTGCAATCAGCGCATACGATTTGCTCGATTTGCTGCGCGAAACGGAACCACAGGCCAAACCGCCCACCATCTACCGCGCGCTGGATTTTTTGCTCGAACAGGGTTTTGTCCATAAAGTGGAATCCACCAATAGTTATGTGGTTTGCCACCTGTTCGACCAGCCGACGCACAGCTCGGCCATGTTTATCTGCGATCGTTGTGGCGTGGTGAAGGAAGAGTGTGCCGAGGGCGTGGAAGACATCATGCATACGCTGGCGGCTAAAATGGGCTTTGCGCTACGACATAACGTTATTGAGGCGCACGGTCTGTGCCCTGCGTGCGTAGAAGTGGAAGCGTGTCGCCATCCGGGCGACTGTGGTCACGACCACTCGGTGCTGGTGAAGAAAAAACCGCGTTAGCCTGAACGGAAAACGGGCGGCAGTAGAGAGGGGCACGCCCGCATTCATAAGCAAACAGGGGGAAGCACATCCATGTACTCCTGGTAGGGGAAAACATATTACCAGCGATAGTTGTTACGGGTTTCCCAGTCAACAACCTCTTTTTCCGCCTGATCTTTCTGGTAACCGTAACGCTCCTGGATTTTACCTACCAGTTGGTCGCGTTTACCTTCGATAACGGTCATATCGTCATCGGTCAGTTTACCCCATTGTTCTTTCATTTTACCTTTAAACTGTTTCCAGTTACCGCCGGCTTCGTCTTTATTCATCATCTTGTCCTCATCATTCGGTTAGGAATAGCAGGTGTTATTCGCCCAAATGCACTGCAATTTCTGCTGGACGTGATAATAATTGTAGGCAGGAATTCGGCCTTCGGTTTTATATTCAGAATTTTTAACCGTCACGATCTGGCAAACCATGTACCCTCGCGCCAGTGACGACGCCAGATAAGGCTCAACGACAGACCGCGAAGCGCCAGGAACACGGTTAATGCCAGCCATAAACCATGATTTCCTAATACCGGCAGGGCGAAGAGCGTCAGCGCGAATCCTCCCGCGGCGACAGCCATGCTATTGCGCATTTCGGCAGCGCGCGTCGCGCCAATAAACATACCATCGAGCAGATAGCACCATACGCCCACCAGCGGTAATACCACCTGCCAGATAAGATACCGATCCGCCAGTAGCTGTATTTGCGGCAATGAGGTCAGTAACGCGACAATATGTTCGCCTGCCAGGGCATAGACTGTGGAAAACAACAAGGCCACAATTCCTGACTGACGACACGCCGCTCGCCAGACGTCCAGTAGCTTGCTACCGTCACGCGCGCCGTAAGCCTGACCGGAGTGCGCCTCCACCGCATAAGCAAAACCGTCCAGCGCATAGGCCGTAAAGGTGAGTAAGGTCATCAGGACTGCATTTACCGCGATAATATCGCTGCCCAGCCGCGCGCCTGACACCGTGATTGCGCCAAAACAAAGCTGAAGGAGCAATGAGCGCAGCATGATATCGCGATTGAGCGCTAAAAGGCGGCGCACGTTGCCGCGCCAGGCCTGTTTTAGCATATCCAGCGACACACCGCGGAGATGGAGAACTTTACGTACCATCATAAAGCCGATCAGTAACGTGGCATATTCTGCGATGACCGTCGCCAGGGCGGCGCCCTGCACGTTCATATGAAGTCCCATCACCAGCCACAGGTCGAGCGCGATGTTGAGAATATTGCCCACGACCAACAAGATAACCGGCGCCCGCGCATACTGAACGCCTAACAGCCAACCGAGCAGTACCAGATTCGCCAGTGACGCGGGAGCGCTTAGCCAACGAATTTCAAGGAAGCGTCTCGCCTGCACCAGGACAGCGTCGTTCCCGCCGACAATATGTAAAGCCAGCTCGATAAGCGGCGTGCGAAATAGCACAATCATCACGCCAGCGCCCAGCGCCAGCAATAACGGTTGAATGAGCGCCCGGGCTAACGCCTGCGGATTTTTGGCACCAAATGCCTGCGCCGTTAGGCCGGTGGTGCTCATACGTAGAAATAGCAGCAGCATGAAAAGAAAGCTGGTGGCAGTCGCGCCCACCGCCACGCCGCCCAGGAAAACCGGGCTGTCCAGATGACCAATCACCGCCGTATCGACCAGCCCCAGTAAGGGGACGGTGATGTTAGAAAAAATCATCGGCAGCGCGAGACGCCAGAGAGCTTTATCAGAGGAGGTAAAAAGCGGCATGGAGAAAAGCCTGACAAGGAGTTAAAGGAAACGAGCGCATTGCCGGATGGCGGCGTAACGCCTTATCCGGCCTACAAATTAATCATCTCAGGAACTGCATTCCCGTAGGCCTGATAAGCGCAGCGCCATCAGGCTGCACGATTGCCGGATGACGGCTTACAAGGAGATTAAAAAGAGACTACAACCATTCCCCGTTGCGAATGACGCCTACCGCCAGCCCTTCAATCGTAAAGCTTTGTTCGCGCAGATCCACCACTATCGGTGTAAACTCGCTGTTTTCCGGCAGCAGCTCCACTTTATTGCCCTGCTTTTTCAGGCGTTTTACTGTCACTTCATCATCAATGCGAGCGACAACCACCTGGCCATTACGGACGTCCTGCGTTTTATGTACCGCCAGCAAATCCCCATCCATAATACCGATGTCTTTCATCGACATACCGCTCACGCGCAGCAGGAAATCGGCGCTGGGTTTGAACAGCGAAGGATCGACCTGGTAATGGCCTTCAATATGCTGCTGCGCCAGAAGCGGTTCACCCGCCGCGACACGCCCGACAAGCGGTAATCCGTCCTCTTCTTCCTGTAACAGACGGATACCTCGCGATGCGCCGGAAACGATTTCAAGCACCCCTTTGCGCGCCAGCGCTTTAAGGTGTTCTTCCGCCGCGTTTGGGGAACGGAACCCCAAACGCTGCGCGATTTCCGCACGCGTCGGTGGCATACCTGTCTGGCTGATGTGATCCCGGATGAGATCAAACACCTCTTGTTGCCTGGCCGTTAACGCTTTCATTCCGCCCCCTGGGTGTATATACAGTCATGCTGTGAGTATATACAGTTAAAGGTGATTTTGGAACCACAAACGGCGCAAAAAACAAGAGATTTATAAAATTTGGAACCTTTATCGAAAATGTGACCATAACAGGATGCCCCAGGTCATCAGGGCAACGAAAATAGACAGTAGCACCGCAGCCGATCCCATATCTTTCGCACGGCCGGAAAGCTCATGGTATTCAGAACCGATGCGGTCCACGACCGCTTCAATAGCGCTGTTGAGGATTTCAACAATCATGATAAGTAAAACGGAACCTATCAATAACACACGGGTAATCGCATCCACATCCAGCCAGCAGGCGATGATGACGCCCAGCAATACCGCGATACTTTCCTGGCGAAACGCCGCTTCGTGAGTCCATGCGGCGCGAAATCCTTTCCAGGAATATCCTGCCGCTTTGATAATTCTGGTGAATCCAGTGGTATTATTGGCCATCAAAAGAACCTTTTTACATTATTAACGTCAATGACATTATACGGTTGCCCTGCACGATTCGGACTGCCGTAACGCAGCGCGAAGTATGACGGGATACAACAGAAATTCGCTAAACTTTCTGATATCCTTGCACCGCATTTGCATTATTAACCAGAGGCTTTACATCGTTTATGTCCGGCTGGCCACGAATTTACTACAAATTACTGAATTTACCATTAAGCATACTGGTAAAAAGCAAGTCTATTCCGGCGGAACCCGCCCAGGAATTGGGGCTCGATACTTCTCGCCCCATTATGTATGTCTTGCCATACAACTCAAAAGCGGACTTACTGACGCTGCGGGCGCAATGTCTGGCGCACGATCTCCCGGATCCGCTGGAGCCGCTGGAGATCGACGGCGCGCTGCTGCCACGCTATGTATTTATTCACGGCGGACCGCGTGTCTTTACCTATTACACGCCAAAAGAAGAGTCGGTGAAACTTTTTCACGATTATCTCGATCTGCATCGGAGTAATCCGGCTTTGGACGTGCAGATGGTGCCCGTTTCCGTGATGTTTGGCCGCGCGCCGGGTCGTGAAAAGGGAGAAGATAACCCGCCTTTACGTATGCTGAACGGCGTACAGAAATTCTTTGCCATCTCCTGGCTGGGTCGCGATAGCTTTGTCCGATTCTCGCCGTCCGTCTCATTGCGTCGCATGGCTGATGAACACGGCACCGATAAAATCATCGCGCAGAAGCTGGCTCGCGTGGCGCGTATGCACTTTGCCCGCCAGCGCCTGGCGGCGGTTGGCCCACGCCTGCCCGCCCGTCAGGATCTGTTTAACAAACTGCTGGCCTCGAAAGCGATCGCCCGCGCGGTAGAAGACGAAGCGCGCAGTAAAAAAATCTCTCATGAAAAAGCGCAGCAAAACGCCATTGCGCTGATGGAAGAGATCGCGGCGAACTTCTCTTACGAGATGATTCGTTTGACCGACAGGATTTTGGGGTTTACCTGGAACCGACTGTACCAGGGGATTAACGTGCATAACGCCGAGCGCGTACGCCAACTGGCGCACGACGGGCATGAAATCGTCTATGTACCCTGTCACCGTAGCCATATGGACTACTTGCTCCTTTCTTATGTGCTGTACCATCAGGGACTGGTTCCGCCGCACATTGCCGCCGGTATTAACCTTAATTTCTGGCCCGCTGGCCCGATTTTCCGTCGTCTGGGCGCGTTCTTTATTCGTCGCACCTTTAAGGGGAATAAACTCTATTCCACCGTCTTTCGCGAATACCTGGGCGAGCTGTTCAGCCGCGGTTACTCGGTTGAGTATTTTGTCGAAGGAGGACGTTCGCGTACCGGACGTTTGTTAGACCCGAAAACCGGCACCCTGTCGATGACTATCCAGGCGATGCTGCGCGGCGGTACCCGTCCAATTACGTTAGTGCCTATTTACATCGGCTATGAGCACGTCATGGAAGTGGGCACCTATGCGAAAGAACTGCGCGGCGCGACAAAAGAGAAAGAGAGCCTGCCGCAGATGCTGAAAGGCTTGAGCAAGCTGCGCAATCTGGGTCAGGGCTACGTTAACTTTGGCGAACCGATGCCGCTCATGACGTACCTGAACCAGCATGTGCCGGAGTGGCGCGAATCTATCGACCCTATAGAGGCCATACGCCCAGCCTGGCTGACGCCGACGGTAAATAGTATCGCCGCCGATCTGATGGTGCGTATTAACAACGCTGGCGCGGCAAACGCGATGAACCTGTGTTGTACCGCGCTGTTAGCGTCGCGTCAGCGCTCGCTCACCCGCGAGCAGCTCACCGAGCAGCTTGATTGCTATCTCGATCTGATGCGCAATGTCCCTTATTCCACAGACTCAACCGTTCCTGCCGCCAGCGCTGGCGAGCTCATCGCTCACGCGCTGCAGATGAATAAGTTTGAGGTCGAGAAAGACACCATTGGCGATATCATCATTCTGCCGCGCGAGCAGGCGGTGTTGATGACCTACTATCGTAACAATATCGCGCATATGTTGATTATGCCTTCGCTGATGGCGGCGATTATCACCCAGCATCGTCGCATTTCGCGTGATGCGTTGCAGCAGCATGTTGAAGCGCTCTATCCGATGTTAAAAGCGGAGCTGTTCCTGCGCTGGGAGCGCGAGGAGTTAGCCTCGGTCATTGACGCGCTGGCCAGTGAAATGCAGCGTCAGGGGCTAATTACCCTGCAGGATGATGAACTGCATATCAACCCGACGCATTCCCGTACGCTGCAACTGCTGGCGGCAGGCGCGCGCGAAACGCTACAGCGTTATGCCATTACGTTCTGGCTGTTGAGCGCCAATCCGTCCATCAACCGCAGTACGCTGGAGAAAGAAAGCCGTACCGTGGCGCAACGTCTGTCTGTCCTGCACGGTATTAACGCGCCGGAGTTTTTCGACAAAGCGGTGTTCAGTTCACTCGTGTTGACGCTACGGGATGAGGGTTATATCAGTGATACGGGCGATGCCGAACCGGCAGAAACGATGAAGATATATCAGATGCTTGCCGATCTGATTACCTCTGATGTCCGTCTGACGATTGAAAGCGCGACGCAGGGCGAGTAAGCCAGTGCCTGAAATGCCCGATGGCGTAAGCTTATCGGGCAACTGATATGACGTATTGAAAATTTTGGCTTTGTAGGCCGGGTCCGCCCGGCATGACATCAGAAGTGCCAGTAACTCATCGCCAGCCCTAAAAATAGCACTAGGCCAACGTAGTTATTGTTCATAAAGGCTTTAAAGCAGGCTTCACGCTCACGGTTCGCAATCAGTTTTTGCTGGTAGACAAACAGCGCGCCCGCCACCAGCACAGCCCAGTAATATCCCCATCCCAGACCATTCAACCAGCCGATCAGCGCCATTAACGCCATGACGCCAAGCTGCAGAATCCCGATAATCAATGTGTCATAACGACCAAACAAGATCGCCGTCGATTTAATGCCTATCTTGATATCATCATCTCTGTCGACCATCGCATATTGCGTATCGTAAGCCACTGCCCAGAGAATATTGGCGAGGAACATTAGCCAGCAGCTCAACGGCAGGGATTCGCTCACCGCGGCGAACGCCATGGGGATTGACCAGCCGAAAGCGGCCCCCAGCACGACCTGCGGCAGGTGGGTGTAGCGTTTCATAAAGGGATAAACCCAGGCCAACGCCAGCGCCGCCACGGAAAGCAGAATCGTCATGGCGTTCAGCGTCAGCACCAACAGAAACGCCAGCAGCACCAGCACCACAAACAGGTTGCGCGCTTCTTTCTCTGTCACGGCGCCGCTGGGTAAAGGCCGGTTGACCGTACGTTTTACATGTCCGTCAAATTTACGATCGGCGTAATCATTCACCACGCAGCCCGCCGCGCGCATTAACCACACGCCAGCGACAAAAACCGCCAAAATCCACAGTTGAGGCATACCCGGCGTCGCCACCCATAGCGCCCAAAGCGTCGGCCAGAGCAGCAGCAACGCGCCAATAGGCTTATCTGTACGCATCAAACGGTGAAACGCCAGCAGCTTACTCTGCGTCAGACTCCACTCCATCTTTATCTTCCTCTCAGTACAGCGGCGATGCAGGTAAAAAAAGCTCGGTAAGCAACAGTGGCTTTCCGCTCAACCGCAGTCGAGAGCGGCGCCCCCACAGCGTTGCATCGCGTCCAATTTCAATAAAATCGCGGGTCAGTGTCGATGATGTAAATAGATAACGTCCAAGCGGGGTTTTACCCAGATGTTGTAAGACCTGTTCAGGTCCGCACAGCGTGGATTCCGGTACCACGGTACGTCCGGCAAGCCAGGGCTCGCCGTCAGCGCAAAGCAGTATCTCACGTAACCAGTAGCGGGACTCGGATGGCAGTAAACCTGATGCTTCCTCGACCTCACTTTGGCCGACAAACGCTTCCCGAATCAGCGTCACGCTTACCCGCTTTCCCTGCTGCTCAAAACGTTTAGTCATAGAATCTTCCAGCAACAGCCAGTCCAGCAAATGGGGTTCAAGCGCAGGAATCGCATCAAAATAGCGCAGCGCACGCAGTTGCGTTAACGCAGGGTGTGACATGCCTTAC
Source organism: Salmonella sp. 32120201201600049SM (assembly GCF_017572835.1). Taxonomy (NCBI): domain Bacteria; kingdom Pseudomonadati; phylum Pseudomonadota; class Gammaproteobacteria; order Enterobacterales; family Enterobacteriaceae; genus Salmonella; species Salmonella sp. 32120201201600049SM. The sequence goes on from NZ_JAGESA010000005.1 coordinate 208,971, forward strand.
TCTCCGATTCATAACCTAAAGTCATTGTATCTCAGAAAAGACATTACGGGGGGCGCAATCACAATTAAGTGATCTGTTGCGCAACAAAAAAATAACAATTCGCATGAAATGATAAAAAAAGGTGCGCCAGGAGACGCACCAGTTGCTGCAAAATCAGCACTGTGGGGAAATAATTACCCCTTGCCTTTTACACTGCTGATAAAGGTGGAACGGGCAGATGTCGATCCCAGACGTTCGGCCTCATCAAGCAGTTTCAGCGCTTTATCGACGTCGCCTTTCGCTACGGCATCCTTAATCGCTTTATTAAAGTAGCTTTCCGTATCGTTCAACATCGGCTCGCTTTTCTTCGGCGCGACTGGCGCTGGCGCAGCGACCGGCGCGGCGGTATTGCCTACCGTTACCGGCCCGGTACCGGACGAGCCAAACAACGGCCCGACCAATACGCTGGAGCTGCTGTTGGTTTTCACCTTCAGTTTCACCACGCCGTCAGTGGTATGGCGAGCAACTGGATCGGGAATATCCGGGATAGAGTTACCGACGCCTTTGGCATAGGCTTTTGCCGGATCGAGCAGCGTAGTGGTTTGCTGAAGATCTTTTTCGGTCGTAAACACCAGAACATAGAGTTTCTGCTGCCCCAACGCAGGCGTCAGGCGCATCACGCCTTCCAGCCGGTCTGCGCTCATGACGCCCGGCTGCTGATAAGTAAAGTAACTGCTGGGGAAGAACGCCGAAGGCGTCATATTTTGGTCAAGAATCAACACGTTTGGCGCAAAAACGCTGGCTTGCTTATTGACCTCGCTGGTCAGAGTTAATGTCAGCTCGCCGATATTCGCCGGAACACTATAAGCGGCGACCGGGCCGGTAATGCCGGCGACGTCAAGGCGCTGGCCGCCCGTCGCCAGTTGGGTAGACTGCGTTTTTGACTGATCTACAGGCGTCCAGGTTAATTGCTGTAGCGCAGCAGCAGGAATAGCGGGCGCGGCGCTGGTATTTTGCGGTACATAGTTCACTTCCGCCAGGCTGATACCCGGCACGCTGGCGAACAGCCCTGCGGTTAAACAGAGGGCGACGAGACTTTTCTTCATTTTCATTATTCTCACCTCAATAAGGCGGGTTCAGCGGTAGCCAGGCAATAGCGCGCCAACCCAAACATATCGCCGAATGGCGGCTGGCGCCTTATTCGGCTTACAAGCATCATCAGACCTGATGTTTCAGAGGGGCTTGCGCCCCTCGTTACGTCAGATGACCATCGTATTACCACCAGATTTCCATCTGGGCGCCGAAGGTCCACTCATCGCTATCGCCACGGCTGTTGGTGGAAATGCCGGAGTTAGTCGCTGCGGCATAACGGGAAATGTTATCGCCGTCTTTGATATAGCCCCATTTCTCATCCCATTTCGCGTAGGTGGCGAAAATACGGATAGCCGGACGCGACCAGATGCTGTCGCCCGCCTGCCACTGTTGCGCCAGGGTGATTTTATATTGATTGTTACGATCGCCGGTCTGCTGAGATTTCACGTTGTCGTAGCCGACTTCCAGCAGGGTACTCATGATTGGCGTCCACTTGTACATTGGACGTACGCCCACGGTCCACCACTCAGTACCCAGGTTATTATCCCAATCGATATTCTGGTACATACCGACGTACATCAAATCCCATTTATCACCAAGCGAGATGGCGCCATGATCCAAAATACGCCACATATCGCCATTATTATTGATGACCTTATTGGCATAATTAATTTTGGTTCCATCAGGCAATTCTTCAGTGAAAGATGAAGAACCGTCGGAACCGCGCGCCTGGCCTTTACCCTGCGTGGTCATAGCATCGGTGGCATATTGCACGACAAACTTGTTATAGCCTTTCAACATGCTTTGCGTGTGTTCGGCGGTGAACATCCAGCCGTCTTTCGATGCCCCATCAGCCAGCTTATAACCATCGGTCGTATTGGCGCGACCGTAGTCAACGCCCAGCTCCAGTACGCCGTCCGGGTTCGTTTGCAGACCAGCCAGACGTACGTCAAAGACGTCGTTAGCGGTATCTTTTACTTCATCATAAATATTCTGGCTGCTGAAGGTGTAAGAGCCGCCCGCTTCAGTAGACCGGGTCGCCGCCAGTGAAAGCTTACCGAAGCCCAGATCGATATTTTCGATACCCGCGCCAGGACCTGAAATATCCCAGTAGTAGAAGTCGATCATGTGTACGTCATGACGCTGATAGAAGCGCTTACCGGCCCAGATGGTAGAGCCCGGCAGCCATTCAATCAGGTTTTTACCCTGCACGTTCGCTTCGCGGAAGGCGGGATCGGTCGATTCCCAGTCGTTCTGCTGGTTAACCGAATAGGCGACGTTGGTGTCGAAATAGAAGCTCTTATCGCCCTCTTTCCACACTTCCTGGCCCAGTTTCAGTTCCGCATAGGTTTCACATTCGTTACCAAGACGGTATTTACTTTGTGCACCGGTCACTTGGAAACATTGTTGTTCGCCGCCGCTTCCCGTCCAGCCAATACCGGAACGGGCGTAACCGTGGAAATCGACAGCCATTGCCTGAGCGGACATTACGCCCGCTGCGACAGCAACTGCCAGTGGGAGTTTGCGCAGAGTAATCATCATTCTATCTCCTGAGATCATTGCTTTTCTTTAAACGCTGCCACCTTCTAAAACTGCGAATGGTTTTGCGTTTCGTTTTTTTATGGAGGCCTTAAACACCCGGCTCTTGATGCAGACGACGACATGCGCTGCCATCCTCGCGGAACAGATGACAGCGCTCTGGCGGCAGGCCGATAGCGAATGTGGCGCCCTCTTCTACCAACACCACGTCATTCTGGCGATAAACCAGGTTTTGACGGATGGCGGGGATCTGGATATGAATTTGTGTTTCGTGCCCTAACTGCTCGACCACCTGGACTTCGCCTTCCAGGGTGACATCGGCGATATCGCTCGGCAGCAGGTGTTCCGGCCGAATGCCTAAAGACATATTGGCGCCGACCTGCACGCCGCGACTTTCGACCGGCAGCCAGATTTGCTGGCGATTCGGCAGTTCGACCTGGACTTGTTCAATCGCGGTGGCGGTCACTTTCACCGGCAGGAAGTTCATCTTCGGCGAGCCGATGAAGCCCGCGACAAAGCGGTCCGCCGGATAGTGGTACAGCTCCAGCGGCTTACCGACCTGAGCGACGCGACCGGCGTCCAGCACCACGATTTTGTCGGCCAGCGTCATCGCCTCGACCTGATCGTGGGTGACGTAAATCATCGTGCGGCCCAGACGTTTATGCAGGCGAGAAATTTCAATGCGCATCTGCACGCGTAGCGCGGCATCCAGGTTAGAGAGCGGTTCATCCAGCAAAAACACACGCGGCTCCGCCACCAGCGTGCGGCCAATCGCTACGCGCTGACGCTGCCCGCCGGAAAGCGCTTTTGGCTTACGTTCCAGCAGATGCGCCAGTTGCAGCACTTCCGCCACCTGGTTGACGCGTTGATTCATTACCTCTTTTTTGGCGCCCGCCAGCTTGAGGCCGAAAGACATGTTTTCTGCAACGGAGAGATGGGGATAGAGCGCATAAGACTGGAATACCATGCCCACGCCGCGCTCAGCAGGCGGGATATCATTCATACGGGTTTCCCCGATAAACAGGTCGCCACTGGTGATGGTTTCAAGCCCGGCGATCATACGCAGCAAGGTCGATTTACCACAGCCTGACGGTCCCACAAACACCACGAACTCCCCGTCATGGATATCGAGGTTAATATCTTTCGATACCACCACGTCACCCCAGGCTTTCGTTACATTTCGTAGCTGTACGCTCGCCATGCCTTTCTCCCTTCGTTACAACCTGTCATTGACAGCAACATTCATGATGGCCTGACTATGCGCGATCCCTGACTGGGGTAAATCCTCCACCCCCCGGCTTTTTTATGGGGGAGGAGGCGGGAGGATGAGGACACAGCGCCTGAGACCACGGGTGCGGGCAGAAAAGGAATTTCGTGATGCCGCCCGCAAAAATCGGCGTGTTTTTATGTGCGCCAGCACGCATTACTCACATTTATGTAACACAGATCACATAAAGCCGGGGTGGGGCGTAGGGGCGGGGAGGATGGAAAGAGGTTGTCGTATAAAGAAACTAGAGACCGTTAAACCACCTCTGTGTACATCACCAAAAAGGATGGGAGATATGAAGATTAAAACTGGCGTAGGCATCCTCGCATTATCCGCACTTACGACGATGATGATTTCCGCCCCGGCTCTCGCCAAAATTGAAGAAGGTAAACTGGTTATCTGGATCAACGGCGACAAGGGCTATAACGGTCTGGCCGAGGTCGGTAAAAAATTTGAGCAAGACACCGGCATTAAAGTGACCGTTGAGCACCCGGATAAGCTGGAAGAGAAATTCCCGCAGGTGGCAGCCACCGGCGACGGTCCTGACATTATCTTCTGGGCGCACGACCGTTTTGGCGGCTACGCGCAGTCTGGTCTGCTGGCGGAGGTCACTCCGGATAAAGCGTTTCAGGACAAACTCTATCCGTTTACCTGGGATGCGGTACGTTATAACGGCAAGCTGATCGCCTACCCCATCGCCGTTGAAGCCCTCTCCCTGATTTATAACAAAGACCTCGTCCCGAACCCGCCGAAAACCTGGGAAGAGATCCCGGCGCTGGATAAAGAACTAAAAGCGAAAGGGAAGTCGGCGATAATGTTCAACCTGCAAGAGCCGTATTTCACCTGGCCTTTGATCGCTGCTGACGGCGGTTACGCGTTCAAATTTGAAAACGGCAAGTATGACGTGAAAGACGTTGGCGTCGACAACGCCGGCGCGAAAGCGGGCCTGACTTTCCTGATCGATATGATCAAGAACAAAAATATGAGCGCCGATACCGATTACTCCATCGCCGAAGCGGCCTTCAATAAAGGCGAAACGGCAATGACCATCAACGGTCCGTGGGCATGGTCGAACATCGACAAGAGCAAAGTCAACTACGGTGTCACCCTGCTGCCGACCTTCAAAGGTAAACCCTCGAAACCGTTCGTCGGCGTGCTGAGCGCGGGGATTAACGCTGCCAGCCCGAACAAGGAGCTGGCGAAAGAGTTCCTCGAAAACTACCTGCTGACCGATCAGGGTCTGGAAGCGGTGAACAAAGATAAACCGCTGGGCGCCGTGGCGCTGAAATCTTTCCAGGAGCAGTTAGCGAAAGACCCCCGTATCGCCGCCACCATGGATAACGCCCAGAAAGGCGAGATCATGCCGAATATTCCGCAGATGTCCGCCTTCTGGTATGCGGTACGTACGGCTGTGATCAACGCCGCCAGCGGCCGTCAAACCGTGGATGCCGCGCTGAAAGATGCACAAAGCCGTATCACTAAGTAATGCCGCGAGCCTGTGCCGGATGGCGGCATAAATGCCTTATCCGGCCTACAACACACCGTAGGCCTGATAAGCGCAGCGCCATCAGGCACATCTCCGGCCAGGAAGTTTCAACGCTGTAGAGGAAAACCCCCATGGATGTCATTAAAAAGAAACACTGGTGGCAAAGCGACCAGCTTAAATGGTCAGTAATTGGTCTGCTGGGCCTGCTGGTGGGTTACCTTGTAGTTTTAATGTACGTACAAGGGGAGTATCTGTTCGCCATCATGACGCTGATTTTAAGCTCTGCTGGCCTGTATATTTTCGCAAATCGTAAAACCTACGCCTGGCGCTACGTTTACCCTGGCCTCGCCGGCATGGGGCTGTTTGTGCTATTCCCGCTGGTGTGCACCATCGCTATCGCCTTTACTAACTACAGCAGCACCAACCAGCTCACCTTTGAACGCGCCCAGCAAGTGCTGATGGACCGTTCTTATCAGGCAGGAAAAACCTATAACTTCGGTCTTTACCCGACCGGCGACGAGTGGCAACTGGCCCTCACCGACGGAGAAACGGGCAAACATTACCTGTCTGACGCATTTTCCTTCGGCGGCGAACAAAAATTACAGCTGAAAGAGACTGATGCCCTGCCGGGCGGCGAACGCGCCAATCTGCGAATAATCACCCAGAACCGTCTGGCGTTGAACCAGATAACCGCCGTCCTGCCGGATGAAAGCAAAGTGATTATGAGCTCGCTGCGTCAGTTTTCCGGTACCCGTCCGCTGTACACACTGGCTGATGACGGCCTGCTGACCAATAACCAGAGCGGCGTAAAATACCGGCCAAACAACGATAGCGGTTATTATCAGTCGATCAACGCCGACGGAAGCTGGGGTGATGAAAAACTCAGTCCTGGTTATACCGTTACTATCGGCGCGAAAAACTTTACGCGCGTCTTTACCGACGAAGGGATCCAGAAGCCCTTTTTCGCTATCTTCGTCTGGACCGTGGTCTTTTCGGTCCTCACTGTGGTGTTAACCGTGGCGGTTGGGATGGTATTGGCCTGCCTCGTACAGTGGGAAGCGCTGAAAGGTAAAGCTATCTACCGCGTCCTGCTGATTCTGCCCTACGCCGTACCGTCGTTTATTTCAATTTTGATTTTCAAAGGGTTATTCAACCAAAGCTTTGGTGAAATCAATATGATGCTGAGCGCGCTGTTCGGCATTAAACCTGCCTGGTTCAGCGACCCCAACACCGCGCGGGCAATGGTGATTATCGTGAATACCTGGCTGGGCTATCCCTACATGATGATCCTGTGCATGGGACTGCTGAAAGCGATTCCGGATGACCTGTACGAAGCCTCCGCAATGGACGGCGCCGGTCCATTTCAGAATTTCTTTAAGATCACCTTACCGCTGCTGATTAAGCCGCTAACGCCGCTGATGATCGCCAGCTTCGCCTTTAACTTTAATAACTTTGTCCTGATTCAGTTATTGACCAACGGCGGGCCAGACCGTCTCGGCACCACCACGCCTGCCGGTTATACCGATCTACTCGTCAGCTACACCTACCGTATCGCCTTTGAAGGCGGCGGCGGTCAGGACTTCGGTCTGGCGGCGGCCATTGCCACGCTGATCTTCCTGCTGGTAGGCGCGCTGGCAATAGTGAACCTGAAAGCCACGCGTATGAAGTTTGATTAAGGGAGATAATAACAATGGCTATGGTCCAACCCAAATCTCAGAAACTGCGTCTCCTCATCACGCACCTGGGGCTGCTGATTTTCATCGCAGCGATTATGTTCCCGCTGCTGATGGTCATCGCTATCTCGCTACGTGAAGGGAACTTCGCCACCGGAAGCCTGATCCCGGATAAAATCTCCTGGGAACACTGGCGGCTGGCGCTGGGTTTCAGCGTGGAACATGCGGATGGTCGGGTAACGCCGCCTCCCTTCCCGGTCCTGCTGTGGCTGTGGAACTCGGTGAAAATCGCCGGTATTACCGCCATCGGCATCGTGGCGCTCTCCACCACCTGCGCCTACGCTTTCGCACGAATGCGTTTTCCAGGTAAAGCAACACTGCTCAAAGGGATGCTGATTTTCCAGATGTTTCCGGCGGTTTTGTCTCTGGTAGCGCTGTATGCGTTATTTGATCGCCTGGGACAATACATTCCATTTATCGGTCTGAATACGCATGGCGGCGTGATCTTCGCCTATCTTGGCGGCATCGCGCTGCATGTTTGGACGATTAAAGGCTACTTCGAAACTATCGACAGTTCGCTGGAAGAGGCCGCCGCGCTGGATGGCGCAACCCCGTGGCAGGCGTTTCGCCTGGTGCTGCTGCCGCTTTCCGTACCGATTCTGGCGGTGGTGTTTATTCTGTCGTTCATCGCAGCGATTACCGAAGTTCCGGTCGCCTCGTTGTTACTGCGCGATGTGGACAGCTATACGCTGGCCGTGGGTATGCAGCAATATCTCAACCCGCAAAACTACCTGTGGGGCGACTTTGCCGCCGCCGCCGTCCTTTCCGCTATTCCTATCACCCTGGTGTTCCTGTTGGCGCAACGTTGGCTGGTCAACGGCCTGACGGCAGGGGGTGTGAAAGGTTAAGTTTTATCGAAGTACCTGCCCGGCAACGGGCAATGCCACTGCCCTCAAGTTATGTTATCCCCACTTATGGTCGTATTTTGGCGCTCTTCGGAGCGCTTTTTTTATGCGTTATAGACAGCGGCTAATTTATTGCCACGCCATACGTCCGTTACGGTGTGGCGACGCCTATTCTCGCCGTAGTCGGTTCGAATTACATAACCACAACGTGATAACCAACAGGAGGATCGCCGCCGAATAGAGTAATACATCCATTGGCGTTTTATGATCGACAATGATCAGACGCACAATCGCCGTGATCCCAATGTACACGAAATAGCGCAGCGGAAAGTGAAGGCCAGACTTAAAGTACTTCACAATCAGCGCAATAAATTCGAAATAAAGAAAGTAGATCACCAGCCCTTCCACCAGTTCATATTTGCTGGCTTGCTCAGGCGCGAATAATGCATCCGCCAGATGAACCGTCTCTTTACCGAGAAAAACGACCAGGATCAGACCGAGGGTAAGCAGCCCCAAATTTAGTACGTTTTGTAAAATCGTGGCGATAAACTCAAGACGTGAGCGCGATAATGGCATCATAACAGCCCCCTCTTTCTCTGCGGCGAGGTTTCTGTATAACGCACAAATGTGACGGGCATCTATATTTTTTATTTATGTTTATATTTTGTTCAATAAGATAATTTGCCGGATAGCGCCGTAAACGCCTTATCCGGCCTGAGTATTAACGGAAATTTACGCTCCTGTCACTGGTCATATCATACAGGCCAAACTTACGGCCAAGCTGTTGACCACCGTCACGCGTCAGCGGCGTCCAGCCAATTGCCGCACGACTTCGGGTTGGGCCGGACGAGAAGATATCCAGCGGCACGGAAACATATACGCCTTTGGTAAAATCCCCTTCCCCATATTCATCCGGCGACGCATCGGTAATCGTCGCGTAACCGCCGACAACAACACCGCTATCGAAGCGTTTGGCGATCTCCAGCGTACCGCCTTTATCGCCCGCCAGATACTGACCAACGCTGGCTTTCACCAGCACATCCTGGGCGAACGACGGCGTCCAGTATGCGGTCAAATGTCCGGTCTTCACGCTGTAATCGGTAAACTTCATCATATCCTGCGCGCTACGCCAGTCACGCTGTTTCACGTAGTTGGCATCCAGACCAAACGCCCAATTGCTGTCTACCGGGCGATACAGGACTTCCGCCCCGGCACCGCCAAACATGGTCTCCAGATAACCGCCATAGACCTGCCCATAGAAACCATTGCCAAAATACTGGAAGTAGTTGGCCTGTAGGTTATTCACATAAACATCGTTCTGCACATACTCACGGACATGCGTACGCACCCGCGGCAGATGCGAATCCTTCGGCGGATTGGTGTAGTTAAATTTGTCGTAGTTGTTGGCGATATTGGCAAACACGCTGCCCGTGGTGAGCAGATGATCCGTGACCCACAGATCCGCAGTTCCCATTACGCCCAACTGATACATATAGAAGTTTTCCGGGCCGCCTACCGACTGATTCAGCACGGGATCAAGATGAAAATCAACGCGCGACTTGTCGATATACCAACCCTGTTCAGTACTCTCTGGCACGATCGGCTCCACGCGTTTTTGCGCCAGCGGAGTTTCATGTCCCAGCGGTTCGCCTTCCAGATGGCGTTTCAGGCTGGCGACATCGGTTTCAGTGGTGACCTGCGGCAGATTAAGGCGGTTTTCCGTCACGCGGATCGTGCGGATCCCCTCCGGCAGATCGTTCATGACGATCCGGTTAGCGCGCACGATCCCTTCACGGGAGTCGCGGTACTTCACCTGTTCGCCGGTAACGTACAGCGTATCGCCTTTGACCTGGATTTTCGGGTCCGCCAGACCGGCATTATATTTCAATAACGTTAATTGATTAGCCACTACCGAATGTTGCAGGATGGCATCCTGCGGCTGTGGTCGGTATTGCGGGCGTGAATTGTCATGATACGCGGGACGTAAATCGTTGAAATTGGTGCGCAGCGTAACGCCAAACATAAAGGTGTTGCCGCGCTCGTAGCTGAGGTTAACGTCGGCCCAATCGGTGACGCGGTAAATGGCGCCGACGTTAAACTTGCTCTTCTGTTCCAGTTTACCCGCAAAATCCTGCTGATAGTTATTGCCTTCATACTCCAGCTTCAGGCTTAGCGGTTGCCACGGGGTCTGGTATTCCACGCCGCCAAACAGCGAAGCCGGGCCGTGAAACATATCGCTACCGTCGACGGAACCTGCCTCTTTATAACTGTTATCACGCGAACAGAATTTATCACTATACGAACAGAAAGGATTAGACACATTGCCGCTGGTGCCAAGATAGCCCCAGCCGAGACCTAATGAAAAATCAAATGGCCCCCAGGCCTTACTCGCTACAATATATTCCGCATCAAACAGCCCCGTCCCGCCGATATCGCGCGCGCCAACCGCCACCTGCGGCATCCAGTAACTCTCTTCCCACAACCGCAGTTTCACATCAAACGCTTTATCTTTGTAAGTCTGGTCACCGGAGAATGATTCCACGCTGCTGTACTTTTTCGTACGGACATCGGTATAGCGCAACGTGGTTTCCAGCCACGGGAAAAGCTGAACCGAAGCCGAGTAGTAGCGGTACTGATCGTTATCGCGATAGTTCAGGCTCATCTCCCCTTCACGCGCCATACGCGCTGTCGGCGTTTGCAGCAGGCCCACGCCGCCAAAGTCAGATTGTGAAGGCCCAACAGGGGCTGGATATGTTTCGGCATGGCAGGCCGCGCTAATACCCAGCGCCAGCACGCTGAGCAGATGTGTTTTTTTCATTATTCCGGTATCCGCTGCGTCAGGGTATGAAGAATGTCGGCATTTATCGCCTCCGGCGTGCCGCGCCAAAGGGAATCGGCAAAACCGACAAAAATGATGCTGCCGGGCATCGGCTCGATATGACGTTTATTCCAGTAAGCCACCGGCGCTTTTTGGCTGCGTCCATCAGGGTAAACCACCCAGGCATAGCTACGATCCGCGCCGCTGAGTAAGCGCTGCCCCTCAAGATAACTGGCGACGTCCCGCCCAGGGACGAACGGCTGGCTGCCCGGCTGGCTAATCAAGCCAAAGAGCGTCACCTGCGTGGGTTGCGGCCCGACCCAGAGCGTGTAGTGACCTTGCAGCGGCGGGTTACCTCGTTCGCTCACCCGAACCACGTCAGGATCAAGGTTCACTAATTGTCTGCCCGTCACCTTCACCGCCTGAATCTGTCGGCGCAGTGTGTTTATCGTCGCCGCATCGCCATCTTCCTCAGCGCTGAGCGCCGCCAGTCGCCCGAGAAGTTCCTGCTGCTGTTGACGCGCCGTCACGGTCGCCTGTTCTTCGCCTATCACCGCCGCAGGCCACCAGCTCGTTGCCAGGCGCGGCTGTCCGACTAAATCGAGCAGACGCTCAGCGTCTGTCAGCGTTTTAGGCTCGCTATTACCTTGGGTAAAAACGGTAACAGTGCCGCTGGCAAAGGCGGATGACGCGATAAAGGCCAGCGCCAGCGCGCTTATCGTCCTTTTCATCATGATTTTGCCGCCTTAATCAGCGTGGTTTTCACCGGAAAGTAATTCGCGCCCAGATACTGTTCCGTCTGGCGAATTTGGCCTTCGCTATCAATCCAGTAGCGATTACGCCAGCGCGTTTGATCGGTCGTCACTTCTTCATCTAACACCCGCACGGCGGTCTCTTCACTGCCGACGCTAACGCTATCGGTCCCTCGCCATGTAAAAACGGAACGGGCGGTGGCGTAACGCACCTGGCGATGTTCGGTCCAGCCCAGGGTGCGAGTCCAGGTCGCGCCATCGATAATCTGTCCTGGTTTCGCCAGCGGGTCGGTCGCCAGATTATTCACATCGATCAGGTTGTCGCCGCCGAGCAGAGTTTTGACCAGACGGCCATGCTGCGTCACGATCGTCGCGCCATCCTGCGTCACCCATTTCTGCTGCCCGTTTTCCGAGAAAGCGAGCACCACAAACAGTTGAGGACCGCCGTTAAGCTGCATGTACTGGCTGGCATAAGGCATGTTTTGAATATCGTCATCCGTTAGCTGTACGCCTGGCGTACCGAACAAACTGTCCCACAGTGAATCGCCCAGGCCTTTGGTGGTGGCCGAACACGCCTGTAATAGCAGGCAAATCAGGATAAGTGCGAGTCGCTTCACGACGCTTCTCCAGAGGGGCAAAATAACCACACCGGAGTGTGGTTATGGTTAAACGTACCGATACTACTGGGTACTGGTGGTCGTGGTGGTCGTGGTTCCGGTATTGGAACCATCGCCGCCGCCGGTTGCCGCTAACGCGACGCCCACCGCCGAACTTACGGTGCTAACGCTGGTAGCGGAGGAGCTTCCCGCCGATACCGACGTCGCTGCCGACCCTGCCGCTTCACCCACCTGAACGGGGGCTGCCGAGACAGATGTCGCCGCAAGCGCGGTTATGGCAAAAATGCCATACAGTATTTTTTTCATCATAATTTCCCTTCATTGAATGAATGGAGATTTACCCAAAAGAATTTCGGGCGCTACCGAGTATACACAACCAAAGCAGGCGGATTATGTCCGGGAGAAATAACAGCGAGGTTTTAGGATAATTAAACTTTAAAGAAGTAACGCCTACATTATTTAATTAACAAACAAATAAAATCAATAAGTTAAAATTAAACTAAAAGACATCAGCATCCGTATAATCTGAAAATAACGCAGAGTGATTTTCTGGTTATTGCTTATTTTAGGATTAAGCTCAATATAAAATTGTGGGGATAAAGACGGACAAGCAGAATTATCTTATAAAAAAAGCCGATGTGAATATCGGCCTTTTTATTATCTTATTCTCTTTTTGCCGGATGGCGGCGAAACGCCTTATCCGGCCCACAGACGCTATGCATTACGTAGACCGGATAAGCGCAGCGCCATCAGGCGCGCCAGGCTTTATAACGGTTAATCAGACCGTTGGTAGAGCTATCATGGGACGAAATAGCTTTATCATCGCCCAGCTCCGGCAGAATACGGTTAGCCAACTGTTTACCCAACTCAACGCCCCACTGGTCGAAAGTAAAGATGTTCAGGATGGCGCCCTGCGTAAAGATTTTATGCTCATACAGCGCAATCAGCGCGCCCAGGCTGAACGGTGTAATTTCACGCAGCAGGATAGAGTTGGTCGGGCGGTTGCCTTCAAACACTTTGAATGGCACAACGTGTTCAAGCTGCGCCGGATCTTTACCCTGATCGCGATATTCCTGCTCAACCACCTCGCGGGATTTACCAAACGCCAGCGCTTCGGTCTGCGCGAAGAAGTTAGACAGCAGCTTCTGATGATGATCGGATAGCGGGTTATGGGTGATAGCCGGGGCGATAAAATCACACGGCACCATTTTAGTACCCTGGTGAATCAATTGATAAAACGCGTGCTGACCGTTGGTGCCTGGTTCGCCCCAGATAATTGGGCCTGTCTGGTAATCCACGGCGTTGCCGTTACGGTCAACGTATTTACCGTTGGATTCCATGTTACCCTGCTGGAAGTAGGCGGCGAAACGGTGCATATACTGGTCGTACGGCAGAATGGCTTCGGTTTCCGCGCCGAAGAAATTGTTGTACCAGATGCCAATCAACGCCAGCAGAATGGGTAGGTTTTTCTCCGCCGGAGTGGTGGAGAAATGCTTGTCCATCGCGTGCGCGCCGGAAAGCAGCTCGACAAAGTTGTCGAAACCGACGGACAGAATAATGGACAGCCCGATGGCAGACCACAGCGAGTAACGACCACCGACCCAGTCCCAGAACTCGAACATATTGGCCGTGTCGATACCAAATTCGCCGACCGCTTTGGCGTTGGTGGAGAGCGCAGCAAAGTGTTTCGCCACGTGTTTTTCATCGCCTGCACTTTTCAGGAACCAGTCGCGCGCGCTGTGGGCGTTGGTCATGGTTTCCTGGGTGGTGAAAGTTTTCGACGCGACCAGGAACAGCGTGGTTTCAGGGTTCACTTTCTTCAGCACTTCAGCGATGTGCGTGCCATCGACGTTAGAGACGAAGTGCATGTTCAGATGGTTTTTATACGGACGCAGCGCTTCGGTCACCATGAACGGGCCGAGGTCGGAACCGCCGATACCGATGTTCACCACGTCGGTGATGGCCTTACCGGTGTAGCCTTTCCACTGACCGGAGATAATCGCTTGCGAGAAAGTTTTCATTTTCTCAAGCACGGCGTTCACTTCCGGCATCACATCTTTGCCGTCCACAATGATCGGCGTATTGCTACGGTTACGCAGCGCCACGTGCAGCACGGCGCGGTCTTCGGTGCGGTTGATCTTCTCGCCGGAGAACATGGATTTAATCGCGCCGGCCAGATCGGTCTCTTTCGCCAGATCCTGTAATTTTGCCAGCGTCTCTTCGGTGATGCGGTTTTTGGAGAAATCCACCAGCATCAGATCGTCAAACGTCGCGGAAAATTTAGCGAAACGGTCGCTATCGTTCGCGAAAAGCTCAGCGATCGTAACGTCTTTCATTTCATCGTAGTGTTTCTGGAGCGCCTGCCAGGCAGAAGTCTGCGTTGGATTGATGTTTTTCATTAGCAATACTCTTCTGATTTGAGAATTGTGACTGGGATCGATTGTAACGCCAGTCACAGAAAAGTGTGATTGTTTTAGTGCCGTTGCCCCAGGCACTGTCGAATGAGGATAAAAAGTATATACCCTAAATAATTCGAGGTGCAGAAAGGCGGCAAATGGGTATCGGGGTTATAAGCGCTGTTACTGAGCCTAAACTCAGCATAAAAAATCCGCATAATCCCAACGTTGACAGTCCAGGCCACAACTTTTATTTATAAATACGTTACTTACATTTGCGCCTGCACCGGTTTCTGTTCTGCCCTTGTGCCATGGTCGCGTTTTTCATTTCCTGACACGAGGTTGATATGACAGAGATCGTTGTTTCCAAATTTGGCGGTACCAGCGTCGCTGATTTTGACGCCATGAACCGTAGCGCGGATATCGTACTTTCCGACACCAATGTTCGTTTAGTCGTGCTTTCCGCGTCTGCCGGCATCACTAACCTGCTGGTGGCGCTGGCCGAAGGGATGGAGCCCGGCGAACGTTTCGCTACGCTCGACGCCATCCGTAAAATCCAGTTCGATATCCTTGATCGTCTGCGTCATCCGAATGTCATTCGCGAAGAGATTGAACGCCTGCTGGAAAACATCACTATTCTGGCGGAGGCGGCATCGCTGGCGACATCGGCAGCCCTGACCGATGAACTGGTCAGCCACGGCGAGCTGATGTCTACCCTGCTATTTGTTGAGATCCTGCGTGAACGCGACGTACAGGCCCACTGGTTCGACGTGCGCAAAGTGATGCGTACCAGCGATCGCTTTGGTCGTGCGGAACCGGACGTCGCAGCGCTTGCGGAACTGGCCGCGCAGCAGTTGCTCCCGCGCCTGAGCGAAACGTTGGTCATTACTCAGGGCTTTATCGGCAGTGAAAGCAAAGGCCGCACCACGACGTTAGGCCGCGGCGGCAGCGACTATACGGCAGCGTTGCTGGCTGAAGCGCTCCATGCCGCGCGGGTTGATATCTGGACAGATGTGCCCGGTATTTACACCACCGACCCGCGCGTAGTGCCCGTCGCGCAGCGAATTGATGAAATCGACTTTGAAGAAGCGGCGGAGATGGCAACCTTCGGCGCAAAAGTACTGCATCCAGCCACCTTACTCCCGGCCGTGCGCAGCGATATCCCGGTCTTCGTTGGCTCCAGTAAAGATCCGCAAGCGGGCGGTACGCTGGTGTGCAATAAAACCCAAAACCCGCCGCTGTTCCGCGCGCTGGCGCTGCGCCGCAATCAAACGCTATTGACGCTGCACAGCCTGAATATGCTGCACTCACGAGGTTTCCTGGCAGAGGTGTTCGGCATTCTGGCGCGGCATAATATTTCGGTAGATCTGATTACCACTTCGGAGGTGAGCGTCGCGCTGACGCTGGATACTACCGGCTCCACCTCCACGGGCGATACGTTACTGACCCAATCCTTATTGATGGAGCTTTCCGCGTTGTGTCGGGTCGAAGTCGAAGAAGGACTGGCGCTGGTCGCGCTGATTGGCAACAACCTGTCAAAAGCCTGCGGTGTTGGTAAAGAAGTGTTTGGCGTCCTGGAACCGTTCAACATTCGCATGATTTGTTACGGCGCCTCCAGCCACAATCTGTGCTTCCTCGTGCCGGGAGACGATGCCGAGAAAGTGGTGCAAAAGCTACATCAGAACTTATTTGAATAATCGCCCTGACACGACAGCGGGTGAGCGCTATCAGGCAATACGCTGCCGGATCGCGACGCAAGCGCCTTATCCGGCCTGTCGCAGCTCCCGGCGTATAGCGCTTGTCGCTATACGCCATACCCGATATCGCTTACAACATACGCCGCTGGTGCTGTTTTTCCGTGTGGACCCGCTTAACGATTTTATAGATCCACTGCAGTGTCAAATTGTACTTTTTGGCCAGCTCCGCATAATTACGCCCATCGCACTCGCTGTAAATCTGATAATCCCGTTCCGAAGCCCGACCAGAGATACCTTTGGGGAAATAAATGCTTTGCCCGCCCCAGTTGCGCATCATTCTGTCAGCAATTGCCTGACCGGCATTTTCGGCTGACGCGCTATCAATATTCATGCTTTCAATAAGTACCTGCGACGCATGAAACGCCAGATCGTTAATAATCTCCGGAAGCCGAACCATTTCTTTTGATTTCTGAATCATATTTTATCTCCATATCCAGCACCATGCTCCCCGTGACGGCACCAAAAAGGGAAGCGTAAAAAACGGTGCAATAACTACCTATCAATATATTCAAAATATATATAAATATTTACTATCAACGGCATTTAATTATAAATTAAAAGAATGTATATATCGCTTTCAATTTATAATATGTATTTATTTTATAGGTGAAGTAAGCCTTCACTGATGTCATCATTTTACACAATACTGTATGTATATACAGTTAATTTTTTGCATTTTTTTCTGCGTTCGATCAAAAAGATCGCTTTCCTCACGATCGCGTGAGTTTTTAAACTGACTTTAAAAATCAATAAGATAATTTTAATCAAAGATTATTATGACGCAGCAATACCGCCATCGTAGCCTGCCACAGACACATACTGACTCTCCGCAGGCAGCCTCTACCCCCTGCCCCGAAAGCTTTATTTATTCGTTTATTTGTTGGCATTTGACACCATGCGCTAAACATTTTTTAAAGTTATTTATTAAAGCCCTTTTCGTTCTTCCGCTATGGGGAAAAGCGATACTTCTCTCTCAATTATCAGGAGATAGAGTATGCGAAAAATTATTGTTCCCCGACTTTCCGGCTGGCTGATTGCCTCTGTCGTACTGTTTGCGCTTATCGGCTGGACATCATCAGCGCAAATTCCGGTCGTCATCTATAAACTCAGCCTGGTTTCGTTATCAGCGGTGCTGGGTTACTGGCTCGACCGCAGTCTTTTCCCCTGGGCGCGTCCCGACTCCTTTTGCCCCTGGGAAGAATCGCTGTGCTGCGCCGCGGCGATGATTCGTCGCGCGATCATCGTTGCGGCAATTTGCCTTGCCGTCGCGCTGGGGCTGTAACGATGCGTTATCAATACGTATGCCTGGTCTGCGCTATGACTTTCTTGTCTGCCGACGCTGCCGAACCGCCGCGCGCTTCTCTGCAATGGCGAAACGAAGTGATTCGTACCGCGCGCGAAATCTGGGGGCTTAACGCCCCCGTTGCGGATTTTGCCGGGCAACTACATCAGGAATCCGGCTGGGCGCCTGACGCGCTTTCTCCGGCTGGCGCGCAGGGTATGGCGCAATTTATGCCTGCAACGGCAAAATGGGTGAGCCAGTTGTACCCGGAACTCCACGAAAACAAGCCGTTTAATCCCGCCTGGGCGATACGCGCGCTGGTACAGTATGACCGCCAGTTGTGGAAAAGCATGTCAGCAAAAAATAGCTGCCAGCGAATGGCTTTCACTCTGAGCGCCTATAACGGCGGGAAAGGCTGGGTTAACAGAGATAAAAAGCTGGCCGCCGCAAAGGGGTTGGATGCGTCCATCTGGTTTGAACATGTAGAACGCGTTAACGCCGGGCGCAGCGCCGCAAACTGGCGCGAGAATCGTCACTACCCCAAAGCGATTTTATACCAACATGCTCCCCGTTATTTGCAATGGGGGCAGGCTAGCTGCATTCATTAATCAGAGGGAGTAATGAAACTCAGTATCGATTTTTGGGAAGTCATCTCCCTCTTACTTTCGTTTGTTGGATTAATGTTTGCCGCTGGTAAACTTCTGCTGGCGCAAATTGAAAAACGGCTGAATGAACGTTTTGAAGCACTGGAAGCTGCCCGGCGCGAATCAGAAGCGGGCTGGTCCAGGCTGGAGAGAGAATTTCTGGAATTTCGCGCCGATTTACCGCTGCATTATGTCCGCCGCGAGGATTATCTTCGCGGCCAGGCCGTTCTGGAAGCAAAACTGGATGCGCTATATAGCAAAATAGAACTGATTCAACGAGGTAACCATTAAACAAATCCCCGTCGTTTATACGCCGGGGATTTTTTATTTGTTTTAACTTTTTTCTCTAAAGGAGATTAAAAGACGCCTGATGCCTGATACATCAAAATACGTCTGAACGATAACGAAGAGAGAATATTATCTCTCCCGGTAAATCAAGGAAAACCGTATATGGAAACATTATCTGTTATACATACCGTGGCGAATAGACTACGTGAATTAAACCCTGATATGGATATACATATTTCATCAACCGATGCGAAAGTATATATCCCAACAGGACAGCAGGTAACGGTATTAATTCACTACTGCGGTTCGGTTTTTGCCGAACCAGAAAATACGGATGCCACAGTACAAAAACAACTAATCCGGATTTCCGCCACCGTTATTGTTCCGCAAATAAGTGACGCGATAAACGCGCTGGATCGTCTACGTCGCTCGTTGGGGGGCATTGAACTTCCCGACTGTGATCGTCCGCTCTGGCTGGAAAGCGAAAAATATATCGGCGACGCCGCAAACTTCTGCCGTTACGCCCTGGATATGACCGCCAGCACCCTGTTTATCGCGGAACAGGAAAGCAAGGCCCCCCCCCTGCTGACAATCGTTAATTATGAGGAAATTCAATGAAATATATCTACAGTGGCCCGGCAAGCGGCGTCACGCTCGCCGACGGTCAGGAAGTCTTACTGTGGCCCAATAGCGAAATCTCGCTACCGGAAGATAATGAGTGGGTGATGACGATGGTTGCACGCCGCCATCTGACCCCCGTCGCCACGGAAGAAGCAAAAATTAACGAAGAGGAAATTGTCCATGGCAGCTAATTACCTGCACGGTGTAGAGACCATTGAGATCGAAACCGGCCTACGTCCGGTGAAGGCGGTTAAATCTGCGGTTATTGGTCTGATCGGCACCGCGCCATGCGGCCCGGTTAACCAGCCGACGCTGTGTCTTTCTGAAAGCGACGCGGCGCAGTTTGGTCCAGGTCTGGCAAATTTCACCATCCCGCAGGCGCTGAAGGCGATCTACGATCACGGCGCAGGGACGGTCGTGGTGATTAACGTGCTGAATCCGGCGGTACACAAAAGTACCATTCCCAGTGAAACCGTGAAGGTTGATGACAACGGTCAGATTCAACTCAAGCACGGGGCCGTGCAAACGATGAACATTGGCCGCAGCACGAACGCCGGAAACGCTTATATCAAAGGCACCGATTACACCATTGATATGCTGACCGGTAAAATCACCTGCATGGGGACCAACCTGAAACCCGGCGTTCAGGCCTATGTAAATTATACTTACGCGGACCCCACCAAAGTGACTGCCGCCGATATTGTTGGCGCGGTAAACACGGCGGGTGACCGTACCGGCATGAAGCTGTTACAGGACACCTGGAACCAGTTTGGTTTTTACGCAAAGATCCTGATTGCGCCGGTCTTTTGTACGCAAAACTCGGTCGCCGTTAAGCTTATCGCTCAGGCAGAAGCGCTGGGAGCCATTACCTACATTGATGCGCCCATCGGCACGACTTTCCAGCAGGTTCTGGCAGGGCGCGGCCCGCAGGGGGCGATTAACTTCAATACCAGTTCCGATCGCGCGCGTCTGTGCTATCCGCACGTTAAAGTGTACGACAGCGCGACGGACAGCGAAGTCCTGGAGCCGCTCTCCTCCCGCGCCGCTGGCCTGCGTGCCAAAGTGGATCTGGAAAAAGGCTTCTGGTGGAGCAACTCCAATCAGGAAATTCAGGGCATTACCGGCGTAGAGCGCTCGCTGTCAGCGATGATCGACGATCCGCAAAGCGAAGTGAATCAACTGAATGAAAACGGCATCACCACCATCTTCAACAGCTATGGCTCCGGTTTGCGCCTGTGGGGCAACCGTACCGCCGCCTGGCCGACGGTTACTCATATGCGTAACTTTGAGAACGTGCGCCGTACCGGCGATGTAATCAACGAATCGATTCGTTATTTCAGCCAGCAGTATATGGATATGCCGATAAACCAGGCGCTGATCGACGCGCTGACCGAATCGGTGAACACCTGGGGCCGCAAGCTGATTGCCGACGGCGCGTTGTTGGGCTTTGAATGCTGGTACGACCCGGCGCGTAACGAACAGACTGAACTGGCAGCCGGGCATCTGTTGCTGAGCTACAAATTCACCCCGCCGCCGCCACTGGAACGTCTGACGTTTGAAACCGAAATTACCTCTGAATATTTAGTTTCTCTGGAGAGCAATCGCTAATGGCTGGAAAAATTCAAATTAACCGTATTACCAACGCCAATATTTATCTCGATGGTAATAATCTTTTAGGTCGCGCGAGTGAAATTAAACTGCCTGATATCAGCATGATTATGCAGGAGCATAAAGCGCTGGGGATGGTAGGTAAAATTGAGCTGCCTGCCGGTTTTGACAAACTGGAAGGTGAAATTAAATGGAACTCGTTTTACCACGACGTCATGCGTAAAACGGCAAATCCGTGGCAGGCGGTGGCATTGCAGTGCCGCTCCAGCATCGATTGTTATAACTCGCAGGGTAAAGCGGATCAGTTAGCGCTGGTGACGCATATGACCGTAATGTTTAAAAAGAACCCGCTGGGAACGTTTAAACAGAATGAAAACCCGGAATTCAGCAGCGCCTTCGGCTGCACTTATATTAAACAGGTGGTTGACGGTGAAACGCTTCTTGAACTGGATTATCTGGCGAATATTTTCCGCGTAAATGGCGCGGATCAATTAAATGCCTACCGCAATAATATTGGCGGTTAATTACTTCGGGGCTACGGCCCCGAATTTAACACGACGAATAAGGACTACACCATGAACGAAAAATATACCCTGAAATTCCCGTTTACCTCCGCCGCCGGGGAACGTATCGACGTTCTGCAATTACGTCGCCTGAAGGTAAAAGATATGCGCGCCGCGCGACGCGCCAGCGATAAACCGGAAGAGTGGGATGAGCCGCTGATGGCGGCTATGACCGGGCTGGTAACCGAAGATCTGGCGGAAATGGATCTGCTGGACTATCAGGCATTGCAGAAACGATTTCAGGCCATGCTTAGCATGGCTACAGAACCCACAGCAACTGTGGCAGGCAATGGCGCTGCTGGCGAGGTGGTTTCGCTTTCCGCCCAGTGAAATTGACGCGCTGTCGGTTGACGATTTTACCTGCTGGCTGAACGAAGCCAGCGCGCAAATTAAACACGAATACGACTCGCAGGCTTAATGCCAGCGGGTTTCCTGACCCAGGCCCGGTTCACTCCTTCCCTGTCCTTTTTCCGGCAAGCAGCCTGTTACCGGGCAACTTATACGAGACACTATTTTGGCCAACGACATTATTACTCAGCTTCAGGCGCGTAATGAGACGTTGACGCAGGCAATAGCCCGTTACGGCTCACTCAACGCCAGCACGCTGCACACGCTCAGCTTTGAGCAAACAAAAATCACCCGGCTTACGCAACAGCTCGCTAACTCCGCCCTTCGCCGGGAAGAGAACGATAAACAGCGCGCCGGGTTGCTGGAAAAAACACAAACGTTCGCCGGACAACTCGGCAAGCTCCTGAACGTTGAGACTCCCGACTGGAAGCTGCCTTACGAATTTCAGGGCAACATGGTCGATATGGCGGCGAAAGGCGGCATGGATAACACCGCGCGGGACGCCCTGAGCCTGAATATCCGCGACTGGAGCCTTGATTTCAATCAGGATCAAAAAGATCTGCAAAGCGCCGCCGCCACGATGATCGAAGGCGGCGTCAGCGCATTGCAGGATCTTAGCCGCTACATGCCCGATATCGCCAAAGCCGCAACCGCCTCCCGCGACAGCGCGCAAAGCTGGGCGCAGGCGGCTCTGGCCACTCGCGACAAACTGAACATCGCCCCTGACGGCTTCCGTTTTGCGCAAAATATGCTGTACAGCGTGGCAAAAAGCGGCGGCGGCTCCGTTGCAGAACAAACCCAGTGGATTAACGCCTTTGCCGGAAAAACCGGCGCTCAGGGGAAAGAAGGCATTGCGGAGCTGACCGCAACGATGCAAATCGCCATGAAAAACGCCCCTGACGCAGGCGCGGCGGCAGCGAATTTCGACCATTTCCTGAAATCTACCTTCTCAAAAGAGACGGACAGTTGGTTTGCCCGTCAGGGCATGGATCTTCAGGGATCGCTGCTGGAACATCAGCAAAACGGGATCGACGTGACGGAAGCGATGACCCACATCGTGCAGATGCAACTGGAGAAAATGAACCCGCAGATCCTCGACACCTTCAGGCAAACCATGAAGATTGAGGATCTTTCCGCGCGCGGCGACGCGCTACAGGCCATGGCGGAGAAATTTAACCTCGGCGCGATGTTCGGCGATGCGCAAACGCGGGATTTTCTCGCCCCGATGCTGGCGAATATGGTCGAATATCGCCAGCTAAAAGCCTCCGCAATGCAGGCGGCGGGGCAACATTTTATCGATGATGACTTCGCCGTGAAAATGACATCGCCCGGAGAACAGACCAAAGCGTTACAACTTTCACTTAACGATCTGTGGCTGACCGTCGGTATGGAGCTGATGCCCGCCATTGGCGAACTGGCGCAAAGCATCTCGCCGCTGGTGCGGCAGTTCAGCGCCTGGCTGCGGGAAAATCCGGCGCTGGTGCAAGGGGTCGCTAAAGTCGTTGGCGTTATCTGGCTGTTCAACGGGGCGCTGAATATTCTCAGGCTGGGAGCAAACCTCATTGCGTCACCGTTTATTCGCCTGATCGATATCTTCCTGAAGGTCAAAGCCGGTCTGGCGCTGGGCGGCGGCAGTCGCGCGCTGTCGGTTCTGAAATCGTTTGGCAACGGTGCGAAAAGCCTGACGATGCTGCTGGGAAACGGCCTGATAAAAGGGCTACGGCTGGTCGGCCAGACGTTTATCTGGCTGGGTCGGGCGCTGCTGATGAACCCTGTCGGCCTGACTATCACCGCTATCGCAGGCGCCGCATACTTACTTTATCGCTACTGGGAACCGATTTCCGGTTTCTTTGCCGGAGTCTGGGAGCGTATCAAAACCGCCTTTGACGGAGGCATTGCAGGCGTCACGCGTCTGATTCTCGACTGGTCGCCGCTGGGGCTGTTTTACCGCGCCTTCGCCAGCGTACTGGACTGGTTTGGCATTGAACTCCCCGCCAGCTTCAGCGAATTTGGCGGCAATATTCTGGATAGCCTGATCAACGGCATTCTGAATGCGCTTCCTTTCCTGAACGGGGCGATTGAGAAGATAAAAGCGCTGATCCCCGACTGGGCGAAAAGCGCGCTGGGCATCAGCGCTGAAATGCCGTCTGTCGCCGCCGCCGTCCCCGGTATTGCCGGAACAATGGTCGCGCAACAGGCCGGCGCGCCGCTGGCATCGGGAGCGAAAGCGGTGACAACCTCGGCCAAAACGATGACCTCGCCGCAGCCAATGAAGACGAAAAGCGCCGCCACGCCGCCGACGCCAGCCGCGCTTCCCGGCAAATCCGGCGGGAAACCTTATATGCTGCCCTCCCGCGCGCAAAGCAACGTGCAGGTACACTTTTCCCCGCAGGTTACCGTGCAGGGAAGCGGCGCGAATGCCGCTAAAGATATCAACAACGTGCTGTCGCTGAGCAAACGCGAGCTGGAGAGAATGATTAACGATGTCATGGCGCAACAACGGCGCCGGGAGTACGCATAATGTATGCCGTATTAGGCGAAATAGAATTTGACGTCGTCGCTTACTGGGACGAATTTGAAAGCACGATGGGCGTGGATTATACCAGCCATGCCCGTATTGAAGGGAAACCGGGCGTGCAATTTATCGGCGATAAGCTGGACAAAATTACCCTGAAATTCAACTTTCATAGTCAGTATTGCCAGCCGACCACCGAGCTGAACCGTCTGCGGGAAGCGATGACCGCGCACCAGGCGATGGCGCTGGTGTTCGGCAACGGCGATTATCGCGGCTGGTTCGTGATTACCGATCTGACCGCTACCCACCAGCACACCGATCCTTACGGTAACGTCATTGCCCAGGGCGGCAGTCTGTCGCTACAGGAGTACACCGGCGATCCGAAGAGCCCGCTGCTGCCTCCGGCCATCACCACCCAGGAACCGAACATTGACGAGATGTTGGATGAGCTTCCCGACGTTAGCGATTCCTGGTTCGATGAACTGCTGAGCGCTGTTGAAGAGGGTATGCGTGAAGCCAAAGAGATGATGGATGAGGTGGCCGACGCCATTGATGACATCAAAAAAACGATCGCCCAGGCGAAAGAGCTGGTGAAGGAAGCCAAAGCGCTGAAAGAAAAATGCGGCGATATTGTCGATTCGCTGAAAAAAACCATTAGCGCGATAGACGCGCTGTTCCAGCAGCCGCTGGATTTGCAAACGCTGGCCGGGCTGCCGAAAGCGCTGGCGGCGAAAATGCAGGAACTGATCGACAGCCTGCCGGGGATCCGCGAATGCGCGGGCGATGCCGGCACGCTTATTGAACACGCCGAATCGCTGTTTGACGCTATCACCAGCAGCGTCGCGGAAGCGACTTACGACAGCGCCGCGACGCTGGTCAATCAGGCGCGCGGCACGCTGCAAACAAGCGCTCCTGACGTGAGCCAGCTTGCCGCTGCCGATATTACGAGGAGTCTGTAATGCGCTACCTTGAACATGTCACCACCGACGGCGAACGCTGGGATAATCTCGCCTGGCGCTATTACGGCGATGCGCTGGCCTACGAACGCATCATCGCGGCCAATCCGCACGTCGCTATTATGCCGGTTTTACCGTCAGGCGCGCGGCTGATCATCCCGGTTATCAGCGTCACGCAAACGACCCCGGAGCTACCGCCATGGCTGAGATAACGGTATCCGGCGGGGTGTTCGCCACCCTGACGCCCATTTTTACCCTTTGGTACGGACATAAAGAGATCACTTACGACATCGCGCCTTACGTCACCAGCATCAGTTACAGCGACAGCATTAAAAACGAGTCGGATGTCATTGCCATTGCGCTGGAAGATAGCGCCGGGCGCTGGGTAAACGAATGGTATCCGGGAAAAGGCGACACGCTGGCGCTGCGCCTGGGCTACCAGGGCGAAGATCTGCTCGATTGCGGAATCTATGTCATTGATAAAATTGATATCAGCGCGCCGCCTTCGACGGTCAATATCGACGGTATCGCCACCTCGGTCAGCAAAGCGCTACGCACCAAAAACAGCCAGGGCTTTGAGGAGACGACGCTTTACGCCATCGCCAGTCGCATCGCGCAAAAACACGGTTTAACGCTGGTGGGCAAGATTGCGCCGCTGACGATTGATCGGGTCACGCAATATGCCGAAACCGATGTGGCGTTTCTCAAACGGCTGGCGAGTGAATATGGCTATACCGTGAAAGTGACGGCGACGGAGCTGATCTTTTCGCATCTGCCGACGCTACGCTGTCTGGCGCCGGTGAAGACGCTCAGGCGGACGGATATTTCGCACTAC
Organism: Salmonella sp. 32120201201600049SM; assembly: GCF_017572835.1. Taxonomy (NCBI): domain Bacteria; kingdom Pseudomonadati; phylum Pseudomonadota; class Gammaproteobacteria; order Enterobacterales; family Enterobacteriaceae; genus Salmonella; species Salmonella sp. 32120201201600049SM. The sequence continues at coordinate 234,912 of NZ_JAGESA010000005.1, forward strand.
ACGTTCAAAGATACCATCAACCGGATCTACAAAAACGCCACCGTGCAACATCAAAATAGCAAGCAAAAAGAACTGGTTATCTACACCCATGACAGCCAGGAAAAAGCCCCGGCGCGCGGTGCGGCGACCAGCGCCGATATCCTGAAGATTAACAGTCGCGCTCCGGATACCGGCGCGGCGCAGGCTAAAGCCAATGCCGCGCTGGACAGCCACAACGAATACCAGCAAACCGGCACGCTCAGCATGATGGGCTGCCCGCAGTTGACGGCGGGCAACAAGATAGAACTGAGCGATTTTGGCGTACTTTCCGGGCAGTGGCTGATTGATAAATCCATGCACAAACTCACGCGCAGCGGCGGCTACACTACCGAAATCGACATTTCACGCGGACCGGCAACCAGCCAGTAAGGAGACAATATGAAAGGCGTTACCCGCCAGACGGGCATTATCAGCGATATTGATGAGGCGGTCGTGCGCGTCAGAGTCACTCTACCGGAGTGCGATAACCTGCGCAGTAACTGGCTTGCGGTGCTGCAACGCAATACGCAGGACAACAAAGATTACTGGTTGCCGGATATTGGCGAACAGGTCGAAGTGCTGCTCGACGACAACGGCGAGGATGGCGTGGTGCTGGGCGCGGTCTACTCCAGCGTGGATACCGCGCCGCTGGCCTCGCGCGACAAGCGCTACGTGCAGTTTTCCGACGGCGCGGCCTTTGAATATGACCGTGCGTTACACCAGCTCACCGTCAACGGCGGCATAGAAAAAATCGTCATTGAAGTGAAGGAACGTACGCAGCTTACTTCACCGCAAGTAGAGGTCAGGGCGCAGCACGTCACGGTGATATCAGAAACCGTAGACGTGGCGGCCACCTCCGTGGGCGTCAAGGCGGTAGATGTCAACGTGGAAGCGCCCCATACGGGCATTAAAGCGCTGAATGTCACCGTCGATGCGCCGCTCAGCACCTTTACCGGCGACGTTACCGTGATGAAAAAACTCACCTGGCTTGGCGGTATGGCAGGCAGCGGCGGCGTCGGAAACAGCGCGGTTATCACGGGCAACGTGAATGTCCTCGGCAACGTTAACGCCAGCGGCACGCTGATGGACAACGGCGGCAACTCTAACCACCACTCTCACTAACCTGCAAATTGCTGCTGGATGGTGGCTTCGCCTTATCCAGCCTGCAAAAGGTGCATAAACACCGGCCCGGTAAGCGCAGAAGCGCCACCGGGCAAATTGCTGGAGGATATTTATTTTCAGCGCAACGTGATTAGTCCCTTTTCGCGCGCTATTTCCGATGAAAATGTAATCACTTTGCGCTGCAAATATTGCATATATGTATATTGGAAAACTAGCGTTATTTTTTACTTTAACTTCGCCCTGTTTACATAAAATCTGCTGTTCAGGAATGATCCTCTCAGTTTTGTCTGGTAGACTTCGCTGAATTACAACTTCTTGATTGCTATAATGATAAAATTATTTATAAAGTACGTTTCGATAGGCGTACTTAATACTGCTTTGCATTGGGCTATCTTTGCCCTTTGCGTCTATGGATTTCAAACAAGTCAGGCTTTGGCAAACGTAGCGGGCTTTGCTGTCGCTGTCAGTTTTAGTTTTTTCGCTAACGCCCGGTTTACCTTTGGAGCCAGCGTATCAACCGGACGTTATTTGCTGTACGTCGGTTTTATGGGCGTGCTGAGCGCTGTCGTGGGATGGACAGGCGACAAGTGTGCTATGCCTCCCATTTTTACGCTCATTGTATTTTCCGCAATTAGCCTTATTTGCGGATTTTTATATTCCAGATTCATTGTTTTCAGGAATGAGAAATGAAAATTTCATTAGTGGTTCCCGTCTTTAATGAAGAGGACGCGATCCCTATTTTCTATAAAACGGTCAGAGAATACAGTTCACTTAAACCTTATAACGTTGAGATTATCTTCGTTAATGATGGGAGTCACGATGCGACTGAATCAATCATCAGCGCATTAGCTGTTGCCGATCCTCTTGTTGTTCCGATCTCATTTACCCGCAATTTTGGTAAAGAACCTGCACTTTTTGCCGGATTGGATTACGCGACCGGAGATGTGGTGATCCCTATCGATGTTGATTTACAAGATCCCATCGAAGTAATCCCACATTTGATCAATAAATGGCAGGCTGGTGCAGAAATGGTGCTGGCTAAGCGTATCGATCGTTCAACGGATGGCCACCTGAAGCGTAAAAGCGCTGAGTGGTTCTACAGGCTGCATAACAAAATCAGTACGCCAAAGATTGAAGAGAATGTCGGTGATTTTCGATTGATGTCGCGCGAGATTGTAGAAAATATCAAGCTATTACCAGAACGTAACCTTTTCATGAAAGGTATACTTTCATGGGTTGGAGGTCAAACAGATGTTGTCGAATATGCCCGTGCTGAACGTGTCGCAGGTAGCTCAAAATTTAATGGCTGGAAACTCTGGAACCTGGCGCTGGAGGGGATTACAAGTTTTTCTACTTTCCCTTTGCGTATCTGGACGTATATAGGAGTGAGCGTTTCTGCCCTCTCCCTGATATATGCCATGTGGATGATCATTGATAAATTGATGTGGGGAAACCCTGTTCCTGGTTATCCTTCGCTTATGACCGCGATTCTCTTCTTAGGCGGCATCCAGCTTATCGGCATAGGCATCATGGGTGAATATATCGGACGCGTTTACACGGAGGTGAAGCAAAGACCCCGCTATATCGTGAAAAACAAAAAAACAATGATGGAATAATGATTACTATGCTCAAGATATTACCGAAAACGGCGATGATACTACTGGCTTTTTTGGCCATTTTTCTTATTGAATGGTATACCCCCATTCACTCTGATGATTACCGCTATTACCTTTTAGGAATTTCGCCGGAATCACATTTTCATCATTATATGACCTGGAGTGGCAGGATTATAGCTGATTACACCAGCGCACTCATCCTGTATACACGTTCTCAACTCGTGTATTCCATCAGCGCTGCCGTTTCGACACTGGTATTTTGTTATTTCATTGTGAAGACACCCTCAGGCACATTACGCTGGAATAAATCCGACTACTTATTATTCCCACTAATATTCTTCACTTACTGGATTTCGAACCCGAATTTGGGTCAAACCACTTTCTGGATCGTTGGTGCTGCGAATTATTTGTGGACGAATCTGTTCGTTGTTGCATGGCTGTTCTTCTTTTACACCATAACAATAAAAAACAGTAAAGCGATCAGCCCGTGGGTTGCATTACTAAGCTTTATGGCAGGCTGTTCCAATGAAAGCGTCTCACCTTTCGTCTCGCTTATTTCTGTTCTGGCCATTGCATACGAGTTATGGCAAAACAAATCTGTTTCGCGCAATAAGATAGTTTATAGTCTCTGTGCAATCGCAGGCTCATGCGTATTGATACTTTCTCCGGGCAATTTCATCCGCGCCAGCGGAAAAGAATTCTGGTATGGAAGGCCGATTTTTGAACGTATTTTCATTCACTTAACAGAACGCGTTCATAACCATCTGGCGCTGATCTGGATAGCTTATGTTGTTTTGTTATTGCTGGTCTTACTGGTCATATTCAATAAGCAGATTCGCGCCAAAATTGATAAAACGTCCCTTATCTGCGCTGCGTTAGTCGTATGTATAGGTATTGGCACTTCCTTAATCATGTTCGCGTCGCCGTCCTACCCCGATCGGGTTATGAACGGTACGTTTATGTTTTTCCTTTTAGCTATCTCCTTCATCGCTTACGCCCTGTTGAAAAGCGGCGTTAAGGCTGGAGTCGTCGGCGTAACTGCCGTGACTGTTCTCTGTGGTATCGTATTCCTTTGGTCCTATTCATTGATGCTTAACGGTTATAAAAAAACGGCCGGACAGGAAATCGTAAGACAAAAAATCATTACTAAAGAAATAGCGGCAGGTAAACAGAAGTTTATCATCCCTGACTATTATTTCGTCAAGTTGCAAAATAGCGGTGGTCATTTTGGTTTATTCCATGATCCTGCTGTTTACGGCGAGTATTATCATGTACAAGCTATTTTCAAAAAGAAAGTCAATTTTGATTATTCTGTAATCGCTAATGGAGCGAAGCACAGCCTTTCCAATGAAACGACGGCTTATAGCAACACCCGCGGGGATTTCGCTATTATCAGCCGGGAGCAGCTAACGGGTTCGATCACACTCTCGGTTAATGGACGGCAGAAAACGATTCCAGTTGAAAAAATGAAGCACGCAGAAATCAATGATGAATTCTGGTACTACGCTTCTGTAGGCAAAGGTGAAATTACAGCAATTTCATTTTAACTTTACGTAAAACGCAATCTTCGCCATTTAACAAAATGTGCATCAACACAGGCCCGGTAAGCGCAGAAGCGCCACCGGGCAAAACACATTCTGACCCCGCCATCAATTATTTCCTTAAAGCGCTTTAATATCTCTCCCCCCGCCGGAAGGCGAAAATAGCCTCATGAACACGAAAACACGCCCCTCGACCCTGCACTGGCAACCTGCCTTGCAACGTCCTGAAGAATACGTCTGCGGGCTGGATGATATTCATCAGGCAATACACATCATTCTGCGCACGCCGCGCGGCAGCGATCCCCACAGGCCGCTTTTTGGCAGCAATCTGTGGCGCTATATCGATTACCCGATCGAGCGGGCCATTCCGCACGTTGTTCGGGAGTCGGTGGAAGCGATTCGCATGTGGGAACCCCGCTGCCGGTTGCTGAAGGTGACGCCGACGATTGACGGCGAACACCTGACGTTACGCGTGCAATGGCGCGCCGCAGACGGCGTAATCAACTCAACGGAGGTGTTATGGCGATAGCCGAACCCGACTTTATTGACCGCGATCCCGCGCAAATCACCAGCGAGATGATTGCGCAATATGAAGAAGCCAGCGGTAAAAAACTCTATCCGGCGCAGGCTGAGCGGCTGCTCATTGACCTGTTTGCTTATCGTGAAAACCTTGTCCGCATCGCCATCCAGGAGGCAGCGAAGCAAAACCTGGTCGCGTATTCCCATGCGCCGATGCTGGATTATTTAGGCGAGCTGGTTGGCGTTCACCGTCTGCCCGCTCAGGCGGCAAAAACCACGCTGCAGTTTTCTGTTACTCAAGCGGCTAAAAGTAACCTGGTGATTCCACAGGGTACCCGCGCCAGCGCGTCGGATAGCGTGATGTTCGCCACCGACGAAGATGTTCTGTTGCCTGCGGGCAGCCTGAGCGTTGCGGTAACTGCAACCTGTGTAGCAACCGGTGAATCCGGCAATAACTGGCAACCTGCGCAAATCAGCGCGCTGGTGGATCGGGTGGGCAATTACGATATCAGCGTCACCAATCTGACGGCCTCAAGTGGCGGCTGCGGCGAAGAGAACGACGACGCGCTACGTAAACGCATCCAGCTAGCGCCGGAAAGTTTCAGCAACGCGGGCAGCTATGGCGCCTATCGCTTCCATACGCTCTCGGTCAGCCAGTCGATTATCGACGTGGCAGTGCTGGGGCCGGATGAAGGGCTGGCGGAAGGCTGCGTGGAACTCTATCCGCTGACCCTGAACGGTCTGCCGGGGCCAGAGCTTCTTGCCCAGATCGAACGGGAGGTGAGCAAAGAGAAAAAGCGCCCGCTAACCGATAAGGTGAGCGCTAAATGTTCTCCGCGCGTGGCTTATCAGATCCGCGCCCGGTTGACGCTGTTTACCACCGCCGATCAGGAGACGACGCTTGCCGCCGCGCGTGAAGCGATTAATACATGGACGCGCTCGCGCCAGACCCGGCTGGGCCAGGACATTGTGCCAAACCAGATAATTAAAGTGCTACAAGTGGATGGCGTTTACGACGTCGCGCTGGATATGCCCGCGAAAAAGGTATTGCAGGCGCACGAATGGGCGGAATGTACGGCTATTGACGTGACGATTGCCGGAGTCAGCGATGGATAAACTGCTTCTGCCGCCGCCGCTGGCCAGCGACGAACGTTTCTCGGTTCTGGCAAATATTGCCGCCGAACGCTTTGCGCAAATCGACCTGACGGCGTTGCTGGTCTATCTGGTGGATATCGTTGATGCCTCGGCACTGCCCTCGTTGGCCGGACAGTTTCATGTTCAGGGGCTGGAGGGCTGGCTATTTGCCGCCAATGAACAGGAGAAACGAGAGTTAATTAAACAGGCGATTGAACTGCATAAATATAAAGGAACTCCCTGGGCCGTTCGCCGTGTACTGGAAATATTATCCTTACCCGGCACGATTTCCGAATGGTTTGAGTATGGCGGTAAAGCTTATTTCTTCAAGGTTGAAATTAAGCTAATCAATCAGGGCATGGATGAAAATCTGTTTAATAATCTGGTCGATCTTATTCATGAGTATAAGAACGTGCGCTCAAAGCTGGAAGCGTTAATTGTCTGGATAATTAACCAAAGCGCTATTCCTGTTATCGGCAGCGCGCTTTACGGTGGAGAAATAACGACCGTCTTACCCTTCCAGGTTCTGGAAGTTCAACAAACTAAACCGTTCTATTTCGGTACAGGGCAATGGAGCCTTGAAATTACATCTATTTACCCGGAGTAATTATGGATAATGAGTTTTATACCCTCCTGACCGACAGGGGAATGGCGAAAATCGCCAGCGCCCTTGCGGACAAAAAACAGCTACATCTGCAAAAGATGGCGGTTGGCGACGGCGGCGGACAATATTATGAGCCCACCGCCAGCCAGACCAATTTACGCCACGAAGTCTGGCGCGGCGAGATGAATACGCTGACCGTTGCACCGAATAATCCCAACTGGCTGATTGCCGAACTGGTGCTGCCGGAGGACGTTGGCGGCTGGTATGTGCGTGAAGTGGGCGTGTTCGACGACGAGGGCGAGCTAATCGCCATCGGCAAATTCCCGGAATCTTACAAACCGCTGTTGCCCGGCGGCTGCGGCAAGCAGGTCTGTATCCGCCTGATTATGGAGGTCTCCAACACCACGGCGGTGACGCTGACGGTCGATCCGAGCATTGTGCTGGCGACGCGCGACTATGTGGATGTCCGGCTGGACGAGCATGAACATTCGACAAATCACCCGGATGCGACATTAACGCAGAAAGGGTTTACGCAGCTCAGTAACGCCACCGACAGCGATGACGAGACCAAAGCGGCTACGCCAAAGGCGGTAAAAGCGGCGATGGCGGAAGCGCGTAATCACACGCATACCTGGAACCAGATTACCGGCGTTCCGGACGGTACGCTGACGCAAAAGGGGATTGTTAAGCTTAACAGTGCGACGGACAGCACCAGCACAACGGAAGCGGCAACGCCGAGCGCGGTAAAGGCGGCGATGGATAAGGCGAATGCGGCAGCTCCGGCGAACCATACTCACGTCTGGAACCAGGTTACCGGTGTCCCGGACGGCACGCTGGCGCAAAAAGGGATTGTGAAGCTTAATAACGCCACCGATAGCACCAGCACCACCGAAGCGGCAACGCCCAGTGCGGTCAAGGCGGCGATGGATAAGGCGAGTGCGGCGGCTCCGGCTAGGCATACACACGCTTGGGGGCAGATCACCGGCGCCCCGGACGGTACGCTGACGCAAAAAGGGATCGTGAAGCTTAATAACGCCACCGGCAGCACCAGTACGACGGAGGCGGCGACGCCCAGTGCGGTAAAGGCGGCGTATGACAAGGCGAGCGCAGCGGCTCCGGCTAATCATTCCCATTATCAGTTTTTTACCGTTAATGGCACGTTTATTGTGCCTGATGGGGTTAATCGAGTTTTTGTTGAAGTTGTTGGTGGCGGTGGTGGTGGTGGTGGAGGTTCATTAGCAAATGAGGAGTGTTCCACTGGGGGTATTGCTGCCAAGTGTGTGGCTGGTTACGTTGATGTTGTTCCCAAAAGTCAGATACCTGTAATGGTTGGTGCTGGCGGTAGTGGCGGTGCAAAAGGGAGTCGTTCACAAAGAAAAGGGTTTAGCGGGAACGCTGGAGGACAATCCTCCTTTGGCAATCTGAACGCGCCTGGTGGTGCGGGAGGGGCGGCCGGGGGCACAGGAGGAAATACAATAAGCTTTTTACCTCCAAGTGGGAATGGAGGAGCACGTATGTATGAATACGTGACCCTTGGGCTGAGAGGAAGTAATTCCGTCCTGGGCATAGGAGGGGTACCAGGAACGGTCACATTAGATCACTTAGAGATAGTGGCAGGCTCATTACCCTCTAATGCAAGCGGGTTTGGTGCCGGTGGTGCTGGTGGTAGTTCCAGTGCCAGTAACCGGGAGTATCTGGGGGATTGGGTCCTTAATAAGGGGTCAAGTGGTTCTCCTGGTATCGTCAGAATTTATTGGTGAAGATAATGTCAAAATATGCTTATTACGATCCTGCATCTTTACAAGTGCTAGACTGGATGGATACTGAATTATTCTGTTATCCAGAGAGAACAAGCCTTATCGAATTAACAGAGCAACAATGGCTGGAACATTTCAACCTGGGGCAATATGTATGGGTTAATGTTAAAGACAGAGCATTTATCACCAATTTACCACCAGGGGAATGTTATCGATTAAACGGCAATACGTGGGTTTATGACGCAGCCAGTTTTGCCATCGTGCTTGATAACGCTAAATCACGGGTTAAACAGGCAATAAAAGTACGGCGTGATGAAGTCACGGCTGACTATATCGTTATTGATGATTATCACTTCCACAGTGACGCCAGTAGCCGTATTCAGCAAATGTCACTCACCAGAATGGGTCAGGCACAGCAGATTCCGGCAGGGTTAATGTGGCAGACCAAAAATAACGGTTTGATTGAACTGACCAACGACATCGCCGCGCAGTTTGAAACCGTCACTATGGATCACGACATGCGCCTGTTTGCCAACGCGCAGCGGCATATTGCGGCGGTAGAAGCGCTGGGGGATATAGAGGCTGTGCTCGACTACGACTATTCATCAGGCTGGCAGCCATGAGTCAAACCACCGTCTGGCTCGCTTGCTATAAGGGGCGATCGGAGTATCGCGGCATCGCCAGGTTTGCCGACTGGCTCACGCGCAAGGTCACGCGCGGTATCTACTCTCACTGTGAACTGGCGGTGGCGCACGGCGGTAATGAATACCTCTGCTACTCTGCATCGTTTCGCGATCGCGGCGTGCGGGGAAAGATAATACCGTTACCGGACGATAAGTGGGATAAGCTACCGTTAAAGGCCACGTTGCCGGAAGTGGAGGCCTTTTTCCGCAAACATAACGGCAAACGCTATGACTGGCAGGGCGCGCTCGGTATCGCGCTGTATAACCGGGAGCGCAAAGATAAACTGTTTTGCAGCGAGTTTTGCGCTGAATTTCTCGGACTAAACGATAGCTGGCGCTACTCCCCCAGCCACCTTTATGCCTTAGTCAGTAGCTGGCAATACGATTGTTGAATCTCTCGCCGGGTATAAAGCCCGGCGGTGTTGAATTAAGTAATACCCGTTAGTATTTATTTGTTAGCATCAAATGTTCAGTTTGCATAGCAAATGAAGTATTATAAAAAACCATCTTATAGTCTTTTTACCAATTGATACGTGAACCCCCTACGATAATAACATTTATTTAACAAGCTAGCTTTCTTCATTGGAGGAAGAAAAAATCAAACTCTTACATTGCTTATTATTTTCCATATCTAAAAAAGGAAGTTGATTACGGGAATACTGGCGGCATGAGATTATTCGCAGGAATGAATTTTCATTATGTCGATTACTTATGCAGGCCAATAATAATCGCCGTCGTAACTTTTTATTTTGGTGGCGTCTGGCAAATGAGATGTATATCTATGGTTCAAAAAAACAGAAAAAACTGGATTATGGATTAATCGCAAGCTAAATTCCAAATTTGGAATTGATATAGAGCTGGGAGCAGTAAAAAGGGGAAATAAGATCACTCCCATCCCAACTCTTATTTTATATCTCCCCATGGAAATATAAAAGACAAAACAATCATTAAAACATTTATCAACTTACATTACATATATTAATAACATTATAAACAAATTGATTACATTCACATCTTGAATGTAATTAAACTTCAATAACCATATGAACACTAATTTTGTTGCAATATAAAGCACATTAAATATAGTGGAACATGGCTAAAAACACCTAATATTCACCGGGGAATATAATGATTATTGTTTCTGTGCTCAGACAAAGCAAAGACTTCACCACAAAACATGCTCAATGGTTACATAAGCAGCTCAAAGGTTATGATTCTGTTTGTTTAACAGATGCGCTAAAGATAAAAGGGGTAAATACAGCGCCTCTTTTGTATGATTGGCCAGGATGGTGGGCAAAACTAGAACTTTTCAATCCACTGCATCCTGTTCTTGGTAATGAGGATATTCTCTATATTGATATAGATAGCGTTGTTGTGGGAGATATTACTCCTCTGACAACTATGAAAAAAATAACATTACTTAATGACTTTTCTCAGCATGGTGCTTCAGTTGCGCCAGCAACAGGTATTATGTTTATTCCTGCACCCGCAAAAAAAAATGTGTGGGATGAATTTATGAAAAATCCTGAAAAGGAAATCAATGCCATAAGAACCCCGCCCTATCATGGCGATCAAGGATTTATCGGCAGAATATGTCAAGATGCTGAAAGATGGCAAAACATCTTACCCGGAAGAATTATTAGTTACAAAGCTAATATAGCAACACCAAAAATGATTGGTTTTAACCCTGAACTATACGATGGGACAGGTAATGGAAAATTACCTGACGGAGTAAGCATAGTCTGTTTTCATGGTTCCCCTCGCCCCTGGAACACAGCATTGCCCTGGGTGCCTTATTTTAGTTTAAAAAACACAATCCAAAGCAAAGTGAAACAATATAAGTTATCACTGCGTTAAAGTTTCCTTCTCTTCAATGCCGGCGCTTTTCTTTACGCCACCAGAACCTCTATATATTTCTAATACGGTAGCGTAAGCGCCATCGGGCGATACGTTGCCGGATGGCGACGCAGGCGCGTCATCCAGCCTGCCATGTGCCCACACTGGATCATGAGCGTAATTTGTTTGAATAATCTTCCTTCACGCGATAAACAATAACTATGGTCTGGCTCGATCCTGACCCGTTGATAACAAACACAACATACTTGCAAGGAAAACAACATGCTCGCCGTCATTACCCGGCTGTTCCCGTTATGGGCGCTGCTGCTCTCTCTCATTGCGTATTACACACCATCCACCTTTACTCCTGTTGGGCCGTGGGTCGCGACACTACTGATGTTGATTATGTTCGGTATGGGGGTCCATCTTAACGTTGACGACTTTAAACGCGTGCTCTCCCGACCAGCCCCTGTCGCCGCAGGGATATTCCTGCACTATCTGGTAATGCCGCTTGCGGCATGGCTGCTGGCGTTGCTGTTTAAGATGCCGCCAGATCTGTCCGCCGGGATGGTACTGGTCGGCAGCGTAGCCAGCGGCACCGCCTCTAACGTAATGATCTATCTGGCGAAGGGAGACGTCGCGCTCTCAGTCACCATTTCATCGGTCTCCACGCTGGTCGGCGTGGTCGCCACACCACTACTCACGCGCCTGTACGTCGATGCCCATATTCAAGTCGACGTGATGGGTATGCTGCTGAGCATTCTACAGATTGTGGTCATTCCAATCACGCTGGGGCTGGTGATTCACCATCTGTTTCCGCGCGTAGTGAAAGTGGTAAAACCTTATCTGCCAGCATTCTCGATGGTGTGCATTTTGGCAATCATCAGCGCGGTGGTCGCGGGTTCAGCTTCACATATCGCCTCCGTCGGCTTTATGGTGATCATCGCGGTGATCCTGCATAACACCCTTGGCCTGCTTGGCGGCTACTGGGGTGGACGTCTGTTCGGTTTTGATGAGTCAACCTGTCGAACGCTGGCGATCGAAGTCGGGATGCAGAACTCTGGTCTTGCTGCTGCATTGGGTAAAATCTACTTTGGCCCGCTCGCAGCGCTGCCTGGCGCGCTGTTCTCAGTGTGGCACAACCTTTCAGGGTCACTACTGGCTGGTTACTGGTCCGGGAAACCGATTGTTGAAAAATCGGGCGAAACGGCAAAGGTAAATTAAAATATTGCCGGGTGGCGCAAGCTTACCCGGCTTACACGCTATCCGCCCGTTGCGTATTGCCGTAGACTAAATGCATCGGCTAACTGAGGGCACCCGTATGGCACTCCCCCGCATTACCCAAAAAGAGATGACCGAGCGCGAACAGCGCGAACTGAAAACGTTGCTGGACCGCGCCCGTATTGCGCACGGTCGTCCGCTGACCAATTCTGAGACCAACAGCGTAAAAAAAGAGTACATCGATAAGCTGATGGCGCTGCGTGAGGCTGAAGCAAAAAAAGCCCGCCAGTTGAAGAAAAAGCAAGCGTATAAACCCGATACGGAAGCGTCATTCTCCTGGTCGGCGAATACGCCGACGCGCGGCAGACGTTAACGTCCTTTCTTCTTTCGTCCCGGCGAGGTAAAGCGCTTACCGCTTGATGCCGGGCGAGCTTTCTCATTGCTTTTTTCGATCGCAACGACCGGTCGCTTAATACCCGTGGTCTTCGGCTTCGCTTTGGCCTTTGGTTTGGCTTCGGAAGAGGAACGCTCAATCAACTTAAACAGATCGATCAGCTCATCGTCCGTCAGATCGCGCCACTCGCCCAGAGGAATCCCGCTCAGGCTGACGTTCATAATGCGCGTACGCTCCAGTTTCGTCACTTCATAACCAAAGTATTCACACATACGACGGATCTGACGGTTTAATCCCTGCACCAAGGTAATGCGAAAGACAAACGGCGCCTCTTTTTTCACCTTACATTTTTTGGTGACGGTACCCAGAATCGGCACGCCAGCGCCCATACCGCGTATAAACTCGTCGGTAATCGGTTTATCCACCGTCACCAGATACTCTTTTTCGTGATCGTTACCGGCACGCAGAATCTTATTGACCAGATCGCCGTGGTTAGTCAGAAATATCAGCCCCTGCGAGTCTTTATCCAGACGACCAATCGGGAAGATACGTTTGCTGTGGTTCACAAAATCGACAATATTGTCGCGTTCGCCGTCTTCAGTGGTACTGACAATGCCAACCGGTTTATTCAGCGCAATCAGCACTAAATCATCCGCTTCTCGCGGCTCAATCAACCGACCATTTACTTTAACAACATCCCCGGCGACTACCTGATCGCCAATGGCGGCGCGTTTGCCGTTGATAAAGACATTGCCCTGTTCGATAAAACGGTCCGCCTCGCGACGCGAACAGATGCCGCTTTCACTGATATATTTATTAAGCCGGGTAGATGTGTCGGTCAGCATATTTACTCTCTGAGAAATTTTTCTACATAAACGTCGGGAATGTGACTTACCACATCAAATCGTCGGGAACTTTAAAATCGGCATACGGATCATCTTCGTCCTGCTCTTCCTGACTCAGCGCACTGTTTACGACAATACTGTCCGCATCTCGTTGTGCGATTTTATCGGCGACGCTCGCGGGAATAATCGCATATTCACATTCACCGCTGTTATTGATAACCAAACGCGCAATCGCGAGACGCCCATTAATCAGTTGCGTCTGAGTGAGCTTATCCACGTCTATTTTTTTGATGACGTTATTATCGGTGAAGTTAAAACCAATATCGCCTTTAGATACATTGATTCTATTCATTTCAATAAGTTGCTTAACCTGAGCTTTAAACTCTTTCGCTAAAACCGCTTGTTTTTGCTGTTCACTGAGTTGTTTATCACGCTCAAGTTGCGCCTTTTTATTTTCTTCCACCGCCTCTCTGGCCTCACGAGCCTGAACGCGTGATTTTTTAGCCGTGCGCTGGACTTTGGCCATTTTTTTGCTGGTCACTAATCCCGCTTGTAGCAGTTGCTCTTGTAAGGTCAGTTTTGCCATTTTCGTCTCTAAACGTGTTAAATAATTTTGCGGATTATACCTGTAATTTTTCAGGCGATACCAGATGGCAGATCTGGCCTGTCGTCACTTTTAGCGACCGCGCTTTGCCTGTGACACGCATAACATCATGAGCCATATCAGTAAGACATTAAATGGATAATGGTAGCATTATTACGTTTTGACATTTCCTGATGAGGTGGAGAAGTAATGGAACTGCTTTTATTAAGTAACTCGACGCTGCCGGGTAAAGCCTGGCTGGAACACGCTCTGCCGCTGATAGCGAATCAATTGAACGGTCGACGCTCAGCCGTGTTTATTCCGTTTGCCGGCGTCACGCAAACATGGGACGAGTACACGGATAAAACCGCAGAGGTACTTGCGCCATTAGGGATAAACGTCACAGGGATTCATCGTGTCGCCGATCCGCTTGCGGCGATTGAGAAAGCGGAAATCATTATTGTCGGCGGCGGAAATACCTTCCAGCTACTGAAAGAATCGCGTGAACGCGGGCTGCTGGCGCCGATGGCGGACAGGGTAAAACGCGGCGCGCTGTATATCGGCTGGAGCGCGGGCGCCAACCTTGCCTGCCCGACTATCCGCACGACCAACGATATGCCGATCGTCGATCCAAACGGTTTCGACGCGCTGGATCTGTTCCCGCTGCAAATTAATCCTCACTTCACTAACGCCTTGCCGGAAGGTCATAAGGGCGAGACCCGCGAGCAGCGTATTCGCGAACTGCTGGTGGTCGCGCCGGAACTGACAGTGATTGGTTTGCCGGAAGGTAACTGGATTCAGGTGAGCAACGGCCAGGCGGTTCTCGGCGGCCCGAATACCACCTGGGTGTTTAAAGCGGGCGAAGAGGCCGTGGCGCTGGAAGCGGGTCATCGCTTTTAATCCCAAGCCACATTGAATGCCGAATGGCGGGCCTACGCGCATGTTCTCCGTAGGCCCCGCCATCCGGCATTTCACTTAATACTCGCCGCGTTCCTCGTCCTGATCCGGCTGTTCCAGTACGCTATAGGCGACCGAACAGAACAGTGAGTTAAGACGCTTCATATCGCCCAGCAGCCCTAAATGAAGCGAGCTGGTTTCAATGCTTTGCACGTTCTGCTGGTGCAGGCGGTCGACATGCGCATGTGAGTATCGGCGATTAAGTATACGGAAGCGATGTTTACTGCGGCGCAACCGACGGGCGCTGGTGACATCGCCGGAGAAAAAGACCGACATCGCCAGTTGCAGATTACTGAGCAGTTGATCGTAAAGCGCATCCAGCTCTTTCAATCCTTCTTCTGAAAATGCCCGACGCGCCGCCAGCGACTTGTCGGCAATCTCACTGCCCATTCGCTCGATAATATCCGACGCCTGTTCGAGGTTCAGGGCCATCTCAATAATCTCCGCCCACCGGCGGGACTCCTCCGCCGCCAGCTCGTCTTTTGGCATTCGCGCCAGATAAAGCTTAATCGCGGTGTAGAGCACGTTAACGTCATCCGCCAGCTTGCGCAGCGCTTTCTCTTCACGCGGCTCGCCGTGCATGACCTTTTTTAGCCCTTCCATCATCTGTTCCATCGCATCGCCAATGCGCAACACCTCGCGGGCAGCATTAGCCAGCGCCAGCGTTGGCGTATCCAGCGCGCTGACATCCAGATGTTTCGGCTTCAGATGGGTATCCAGTTCAGGCTCATCACGAATAATTCGTTTACAAAAACGCGCCATCAGCTCGGCAAATGGCACCATAGCCAGGCAGCGCACCAGGTTATAGAAAACGTGGAAATAGATCACCAGTTCTGACTTCGGTAGCGATAGCTCATCCATCAGATTCGCCAGCGGATGGACAAACGGCAGGATGACCAGGCTGCCGATCAATTTGAACAATAGGCTGCCGAGCGCTACGCGACGCGCGGCAGCATTGGCGGCGCTGTTATTGAGCATCGCCAGCAGCCCCGATCCCAGATTAGCGCCGATAACCAGGCACAACGCCACCGGGAACGATATAATCCCCGCCGCCGTCAGGGTCGCCGTCAGCAACACCGCCGCCAGGCTGGAATAACTGATAATAGCGAACATCGCGCCAATCAGCGCATCCAGCATAATGTCGCCCGTCAGCGACGCGAAAATGACCTGCACGCCATTAGCCTGAGTGATCGGCGTCACTGCCTGCACAATCAGCTCCAGCGCCAGTAGAATCAGGCCAAGCCCGATACCGACGCGACCCAGCTGCCCGGCGCGGGACTGCTTACGTCCCAAAAAGAAAATCACGCCAATAAAAATCAGCAGCGGCGATAGCCACGACAAGTCAAAGGTGAGAATACGCGCCATTAGCGCAGTACCCACATCGGCGCCCAGCACAATCACCAGAGCTGGCGTCAGGGCGACAAGATCCTGGGCGACAAACGACGTTACCAATAAAGTGGTGGCGTTACTGCTTTGTACCAGCGCGGTAACACCGATACCCGCACAAAAGGCGAGCGGTTTCTTTTCCACGCTGCGGCTGAGGACAGTACGTAGACGCGCGCCAAACACGCGCATTACGCCAGTACGAACGATATGTGTTCCCCATACCAACAGCGCAACGGCAGAAAGTAGATGGAGCAAAGTTAACACGGCGTCAGGTTCTCCTTATCGTTATACGTTTTCCTGAAGCTCACTTGCGATAAATTGCCTGATGGCGCACAGCGTTAAGGCCTGCTGGCGTTGCACGCCACCGGGCTTACCATACGTAATACGGTATGCTGGATAAGGCGTTTACGCCGCCATCCGACAAATTCAGCGTAGAGCCTTCCTTCAGTATAAGGGTTTAATTGTAAGAAAGAGACAAGGCACCCAATGAGTGCCTTGTATGTTGTAAGGAAAAGTGACGATTTTATGAATCAGTCCGCATCGTAACCCAGGTTCGGCGCCAGCCACCGCTCAACGTCCTCAACGCTCATTCCTTTACGGAAAGCATAATCTGTCACCTGATCGCGTTGGATCTGCGCTACCGCGAAGTATTTGCTCTCAGGATGGCTGAAGTACCAGCCGGAGACCGACGCGCCAGGCCACATGGCGAAAGATTCGGTGAGCTTCATCCCGGTGTGTTTTTCGACATCCAGTAGCTGCCAGATAGTGCCTTTTTCGGTATGTTCCGGGCAGGCAGGATAACCCGGCGCCGGGCGAATCCCCTGGTAGTTTTCGCGGATTAATTCGTCGTTACTCAGGCTCTCGTTCGGCGCATATCCCCAGTAAACCTTACGTACACGCTCATGCAGATACTCGGCAAACGCTTCCGCCAGACGGTCGGCAATCGCTTTCACCATGATCTTGTTATAGTCGTCGTGTTGCGCTTCGAAGGCGTCCGCCAGCGCATCCTCCTCCAGACCGCCGGTCACCGCGAAAGCACCGATGTAATCCGCTTTGCCGCTCAGTTTCGGCGCGACAAAATCCGCCAGACAGTAGTTGGCAAAACCGACTTTCTCGGTCTGCTGGCGCAGGTGGTGGCTGACCGTCAGAACATGAGTACGGGTTTCGTCGCGATAGATTTCGATGTCATCGCCGATGCGGTTCGCCGGGAACAGGCCCACCACGCCACGCGGATTCAACAGTTTCTCGGCGCTCAGTTTATCCAGCATATCATTGGCGTCTTTAAACAGGCGCTTCGCCTCTTCGCCCACCACTTCATCTTCGAGGATGCGCGGATACTTCCCGGCCAGCGACCAGGTCATAAAGAACGGCGTCCAGTCGATGTAGTTGCGCAGAGTTTCGATGCTGGCTTCCACCTCCTGCACGCCCAGACGGTGGGCTACCGGCGGGGTGTAGCGTTCCCAATCGAATGCCAGATCATTATCGCGCGCCGCTTCCAGCGTGACCGGCGGCGTACGCGGTTTTTTGCGGGCGTGCTGAATACGCACGGTTTCGTACTCTTTGCGGGTACGGGCGACAAAGTCATCGCGCTGGTTGTCGGAGAGTAGCGCCGCCACCACGCCCACGGTACGCGAAGCATTCTGCACGTAGACCGTCGGACCGCTGTAGTTCTGCTCGATTTTTACCGCCGTATGCGCTTTCGAAGTGGTTGCGCCGCCGATCAGTAGCGGGATAGTAAAGCCCTGACGCTCCATCTCTTTCGCCACGTTGACCATTTCGTCCAGCGACGGGGTGATAAGCCCGGAAAGACCGATCAGATCGGCATTCACTTCACGCGCCGTTCTGAGGATTTTCTCCGCTGGCACCATCACGCCAAGATCGACGATTTCGTAGTTGTTACATTGCAGCACCACGCCAACGATATTTTTACCAATATCGTGCACATCGCCCTTCACGGTGGCGATCACCATCTTGCCGTTGCTGGAGCCTTTTTCTTTGCTGGCTTCAATAAACGGCTCCAGGTAGGCCACCGCTTGTTTCATCACGCGAGCGGATTTCACCACCTGCGGCAGGAACATTTTCCCTTCGCCGAACAGGTCGCCGACCACGTTCATGCCGTCCATCAACGGCCCTTCAATCACCTCAATCGGGCGGGCGGCCTGCTGACGGGCTTCTTCGGTATCCTGTTCGATAAATTCGGTAATGCCTTTCACCAGCGAGTATTCGAGACGCTTTTTCACGTCCCAGCTACGCCATTCCGCCTGCTGGGCGTTGGCAGCTTCGTCGGTTTTGCTGCCGCGGTATTTCTCCGCCAAATCCAGCAAACGCTCGGTGCCGTCATCGCGACGGTTAAGAATGACATCTTCAACCGCATCGCGCAGTTCGGCGGGCAGGTCGTCGTAGATAGCCAGCTGTCCGGCGTTGACGATACCCATGTCCATGCCGTTGCGGATGGCGTAGTAGAGGAATACCGCGTGGATAGCCTCACGTACCGGGTCGTTGCCGCGGAACGAGAAGGACACGTTAGAGACGCCGCCGGAGATCAGCGCATGCGGCAGCTCGCGTTTAATATCTTCGCAAGCGCCGATAAAGTCCTGCGCATAGTTGTTGTGCTCTTCAATACCGGTCGCCACGGCGAAGATATTCGGGTCGAAGATGATGTCTTCCGGCGGGAAGCCCACCTCTTCGGTGAGAATTTTGTAGGCTCGGCGGCAAATTTCGATTTTACGCGCGCGGGTATCGGCCTGCCCCTGCTCATCAAAAGCCATCACCACCACTGCCGCGCCGTAGCGACGCAGAAGCTTCGCATGATGAATAAAGGCTTCCACGCCCTCTTTCATCGAAATAGAGTTGACGATGCCTTTACCCTGAATGCACTTCAGCCCTTTTTCGATAACCTCCCATTTGGAGGAGTCAATCATGATTGGTACACGGGCAATGTCCGGCTCACCGGCAATCAGGCTGAGGAAACGCACCATCGCCGCTTCGGCGTCGAGCATCCCCTCATCCATATTGATATCAATAATCTGCGCGCCGCTTTCGACCTGCTGACGGGCGACATCCAGCGCTTCGCTGTATTTCTCTTCTTTGATCAAGCGTTTAAATTTGGCCGAGCCGGTGACGTTAGTACGTTCGCCGACGTTCACAAACAGGCTATCGTCGCCGATGTTCAGCGGCTCCAGGCCGGAAAGGCGGCAGGCGACCGGGATATCCGGCAGCTGGCGCGGCGGCAAACCGGCAACGGCGCGGCTCATCGCCGCAATATGCTCCGGCGTGGTGCCGCAGCAGCCGCCAACGATATTCAGGAAGCCCGCTTCCGCCCATTCGCGAATCTGTTTCGCCATGGTGTCGGCGTCGAGGTCATACTCGCCGAAAGCGTTCGGCAGGCCAGCGTTCGGGTGCGCGGTAACATAGCATTCGGCAACTCTCGACAGTTCCTGAACGTACTGGCGCAGTTCATCTGGCCCCAGCGCGCAGTTAAGGCCAAAAGTGAGCGCCTCGGCGTGGCGCAGCGAGTTATAAAAGGCTTCGGTCGTCTGGCCGGAAAGCGTACGGCCAGAGGCGTCGGTGATGGTGCCGGAAATCATGATCGGCAGATCAACGCCCAGCGCTTCAAACTCTTCTTTCACCGCAAACACCGCCGCTTTGGCGTTGAGGGTGTCGAAGACGGTTTCAATCAGGATCAGGTCCGCCCCGCCTTCCACCAGCGCTTTGGTGGATTCACGGTAGGCCGCCACCAGCTGATCGAAGGTGATATTACGAAACGCCGGGTCGTTGACGTCCGGCGAAATGGAGGCCGTGCGGTTAGTTGGACCAAGCACGCCCGCAACAAAGCGTGGTTTTTCTGGTGTTCGCGCCGTCCATTCATCGGCGCAGGCGCGCGCCAGTTTGGCCGCCGCATAGTTAATTTCCGCCGACAGGGATTCCATCCGGTAATCCGCCATCGCAATGGTTGTCGAGTTAAAGGTGTTGGTTTCGATGATATCCGCGCCCGCCTCAAAGTAGGCGTTGTGGATAGCGGCGATCACCTCCGGCTTGCTGAGGACCAGCAGGTCATTGTTGCCTTTCAGGTCGCAGGGCCAGTCGGCAAAGCGCTCTCCGCGGAAATCTTCTTCATGTAGACGATAGCTCTGGATCATGGTGCCCATACCGCCGTCCAGCACCAGAATACGTTCATTTAACTGCGCACGCAGTTGTTCAACTTTGCTGCTCACACTCGCTCCCGACAACGCTCCACGTAACGAGCCATACTGGCACAAAGCGTGCTGGCGGAAAAGAGAACAACGGGCAACATGAGACATGTTCAGCTTGCCACCCACTTCTGTCGCTTTGCCGGATGGCGGCGCAAGCGCCTTATCAGTCTACAAATTACTTTGGCGGCTCCCAAAGCGTAGGCCTGATAAGCGCAGCGCTATCGGGCATCCTGTGATGTCACTCATCCGATCAGTTCAGGAACTCTTGCATTATAATTGAATAAAACGAAAATGATTTCCACGATACAGAAAAAGGAGTCTGCCATGGTTGCCCCTGTTCCCGCGAAACGCGGGAGAAAACCTGCCGCTACCACTGCACCCGTAACCGGGCAGGTTCAGTCTTTAACTCGCGGTCTGAAGCTGCTGGAGTGGATTGCCGAGTCTAACGGCAGCGTGGCGCTGACCGAACTGGCGCAACAGGCGGGTTTGCCTAATTCCACGACTCACCGTCTACTCACCACCATGCAGCAACAGGGTTTTGTCCGCCAGGTTGGTGAGCTGGGCCACTGGGCCGTAGGCGCACACGCGTTTATCGTCGGTAGCAGCTTCTTACAGAGCCGTAATCTGCTGGCGATTGTCCATCCGATTTTGCGCAAGCTGATGGAGGACTCCGGCGAAACGGTAAACCTTGCCGTACTCGACCAGAGCGACCATCAGGCTATTATTATCGACCAGGTGCAGTGCACACAATTGATGCGCATGTCCGCCCCTATTGGCGGCAAGCTGCCCATGCACGCCTCTGGCGCGGGCAAGGCGTTTTTATCACAGCTCAGTGAGGAACAGGTTACCAGTCTGCTGCATCGCAAGGGGTTGCACGCTTATACCCATGCGACGCTGGTGTCGCCGCTGCATCTGAAAGACGATTTGGCCCAGACGCGCAAGCGCGGCTATTCGTTTGACGATGAAGAACATGCGCTCGGTCTGCGCTGCGTGGCCTCGTGTATTTATGACGAACACCGCGAACCGTTTGCGGCCCTCTCTATTTCCGGCCCCTGCTCACGCATTACTGACGATCGCGTCACCGAACTTGGCGCCATGGTGATTAAAGCGGCGAAAGAGGTGACGCTGGCCTATGGTGGAACTCGCTGAAATGAGCAGCCTGAAATTATACTGGCAGGAGAAGTACCCACAGGCCTTCTGTTGGTCTTTCGGTGATTCGCCGGCGCTGGCCGACGAGCTGGCGGCGCTAGCGATCGCCGGTAAAAAGCGTGGCACCTGTAGCTCGCTGGTTAGCTATCAGAAAGAGCAGCCCCCTGTCACGCCTGGGTCATATCACATTGTGCTCAACGGCACAGGCGACGCCGTGTGCGTCATACGCACGCTGGCGCTCAGGCTGATCCGTTTTAACGAGATGAGCGCCGATCTCGCCGCACTGGAAGGCGAAGGCGATCTTAGCCTGGCGTACTGGCAAGCGGCACACCGGGCCTTTTTTGAGCGCGAGGGTAATTGGTCGCCGGAGATGGAACTGGTTTACGAAGAGTTCGCCGTACTTGAGATCGCGCCGTAACGCACGCTAAAGCGCTGGCGACGACGATAGGCATACACATCTTCTACATGCCCTTCTTTAATACGCGTCTGTAGCGCGCGCCAGTAATCGGCGCGAAACAGGTCGGCATGCATCTCTTCAAACAATGGCCCGATACGCGGATCGGCACACAGCCAGTGGCGAAACTCCTCCGGGAAAACATCACCTGGCGAGACGCTATACCAGGGTTCGCTGGCCAGTTCGTCTTCCGGATAACGCGCTGGCGGAATATCGCGGAAATTCACTTCCGTCATGTAGCAAATTTCATCGTAGTCGTAGAACACCACGCGACCATGACGGGTAACGCCAAAGTTTTTAAACAACATATCGCCGGGGAAAATATTAGCGGCGGCAAGCTGGCGAATCGCATTACCATATTCTTCTATCGCATCGCGCAACTGCTGGCCTTCTACCTGTTCCAGCCAGATATTCAGCGGCACCATGCGACGTTCAATATAGAGATGGCGAATGACGATATGTTCCCCAAGATCGGTAATCTTCTCTGGCGCTTCTTGTCGTAACAGCGCCATCAGCGCCGGATCGATTTGCCGTTTATCCAGTACGAAATTCTCAAACTCCTGGGTATCCGCCATACGACCGACGCGATCATGCTCTTTTACCAGTTGATAACAGGCACGCACATGGGCGGCAGACATCTCTTTCTGCGGGGCAAATTTGTCTTTAATGATTTTAAATACCCGGTCGAAACCTGGCAGGGTAAACACCAGCATCACCATGCCGCGGATACCAGGCGCCTCAATGAATTTCTCATCACTTTCAGCCAGATAACACAAATATTCGCGGTAGCTTTCGGTTTTCGCATGTTTCTGGCAGCCAATCGCCATATACAGTTCGGCAGTGGTTTTACCCGGCAGGATTTCACGCAACCACTCAACCAGCGCGGCAGGCAGCGGCGCATACACCATAAAATAAGAGCGGGCAAAACCAAACACAATGCTCGCTTCTGCCGTGGTGGTCAGGCAGGTATCGACAAACAGTTCACCCTCATCAGTGCGATGAATCGGCAGTAAAAACGGCAGCGTACCGTCAGGTGTGGTTAATTTACCTACCAGCCAGGCCGCTTTATTACGGTAAAACAACTCATTCGCCACCTGGACATGGCAGCGAGGTAGCGCGTCCTCGCCCAGTGTTTCAGTCAGGTGCGCGATAATATAGCGGATATCCCGGCTTTTATTCTGCCAGGGCAAACGCAGCGGTAAGTCACTGAGTATGCGCATCAACAGAGTCTCCCAACCGTGATCGGGAAAGAAGTCTTTGGCCAGCGGGCGCGGGATAGTACGAAAGCGGCGCTCCGGTTGCGAACTGAAAATAAACAACCGCTCGGGTGTTAACGAGCGGTGGTCAAATAACCGACAATAAACGGAGTTGAAAAAGCTCTCCGCAATCTCGAAGCGCGGGTAATCCGGTAACAGCCGGGTGTAATGCTCTTTAACGCGTAAAAGGAAATCCGCGTCGGTACTTTTGCCATCGGTAATACAGCGCAGTTGCTCCACCACCAAGCCCACATGATGATCATAGAGGTGGATACGGCTTTTCATCGCCTGTTGAACGGCGTGCCAGTCGGCCTGTTCAAAACGCTGCTGCGCGCCGGAAGTCACTTCCAGAAATCGACCATACTGCGCGTCAAAGCCTTGCAGGATGGTTTGAGCAATCAGTAATTCCAGGCCACGCGGCATTTTTTTCCCTCATCCGGCACCACGTCATGCCGGATGGCGCGTTCGCTTATCCGGCCTACGCTATCTGTAGGCCCGGTAAGCGCAGCGCCACCGGGCATCAATCAAAACTGCGATTCTTCGGTGGAACCCGTTAATGCGGTAACGGATGACGCGCCGCCCTGAATAATGGTGGTGACTTTGTCGAAGTAACCAGTACCCACTTCCTGCTGGTGGGAAACAAAGGTGTAGCCATCTTTCGCCGCGGCGAACTCGGGTTGTTGAACCTTCTCAACATAGTGTTTCATGCCCTCGCCCTGAGCGTATGCATGTGCCAGGTCGAACATGTTGAACCACATGCTGTGGATGCCCGCCAGGGTAATAAACTGGTATTTGTAACCCATGTCCGACAACTGCTGCTGGAAGCTGGCAATGGTCTTGTCGTCCAGATTCTTCTGCCAGTTGAAGGATGGTGAACAGTTATAGGCCAGCAGTTTGCCCGGATACTTCGCGTGGATAGCATCGGCAAAACGACGCGCCAGTTCGAGATCCGGCGTAGAGGTTTCGCACCACACCAGATCGGCATACGGGGCATACGCCAGACCGCGGCTGATCGCCTGCTCAATGCCCGCATGGGTGCGGTAAAAACCTTCGCTGGTGCGTTCGCCGGTAATAAAACCGCTGTCATAGGGATCGCAGTCGGAGGTGATCAGATCTGCCGCATCCGCATCGGTACGCGCAATCACCAGCGTCGGGACGCCCATCACATCAGCGGCCAGACGCGCAGCAATCAGTTTCTGAATCGCCTCCTGCGTGGGGACCAGCACCTTGCCGCCCATATGGCCGCATTTCTTCACCGACGCCAGCTGATCTTCGAAGTGAACGGCCGCTGCACCGGCTTCAATCATCGATTTCATCAGTTCGAAGGCATTCAGAACGCCGCCAAAACCGGCTTCCGCATCAGCAACGATCGGCAGGAAGTAATCCACATAGCGCGGATCGTTGGGTTCAATACCGGATGCCCACTGGATCTGATCTGCACGACGGAAAGTGTTGTTGATCCGATCCACTACCGCCGGAACAGAGTTTGCCGGGTACAACGATTGATCCGGATACATGCTGGATGCCAGGTTGGCATCTGCCGCCACCTGCCAGCCTGAAAGATAAATCGCCTCAATACCGGCTTTCGCCTGCTGCAACGCCTGACCGCCAGTCAGCGCGCCAAGGCTGTTGATATAGCCTTTTTTCGCTTCACCGTGCAACAGCCGCCACATTTTCGCGGCGCCGAGCTGCGCCAGCGTGCATTCCGGGTTAACCGAGCCGCGTAATTTCACCACCTCCTCCGCGCTGTACGGGCGGGTGATGCCTTCCCAGCGCGGTTGTGTCCACTCTTTCTGTAATTCTTCGATTTGTTGAGTACGGGTTTTCATGTGCAGATGCTCCATATTGTTATGTGGTGAATTAAGCCAGTAAGCGATAGCCCGGCAGGGTGAGGAAGTCGATTAAGTCATCTGAGGTGGTGATTTGCTCCATCAGACGTGCGGCATCGTCGAAGCGCCCGCTGCTGTAGCGGTGCTCGCCCAGTTCGTCCTGGATTACCCGCATCTCTTCCGCCAACATTTCGCGGAAAAGCGCTTTCGTTACGGGTTTTCCATTGCTCAGCGTTTTCTCATGGTGAATCCACTGCCAGATAGAGGTTCGTGAGATTTCCGCCGTCGCGGCATCCTCCATCAGACCATAAATCGGTACACAGCCATTGCCGGAGATCCACGCTTCAATGTACTGCACTGCCACGCGAATATTGGCGCGCATTCCCGCTTCTGTGCGTTCGCCTTCACATGGCTCCAGTAACTGCTCGGCGGTAATCGGCGCATCTTCATCACGGGTAATGAACAGCTGATTTTTGTGCTCGCCCAGTACCTCGTTAAAGACGGCCATTGCGGTATCCGCCAACCCAGGATGCGCAATCCACGTGCCGTCGTGGCCGTTGTTCGCTTCCAGCGCTTTATCCGCTTTCACTTTGGCAAGGACCTGATTGTTGCGTTCAACATCTTTGCTCGGGATAAACGCCGCCATACCGCCCATCGCGAACGCGCCGCGCTTGTGGCAGGTTTTGATCAGCAGGCGCGAGTAGGCGCTCAGAAACGGTTTGTCCATCGTTACCACCTGCCTGTCCGGCAGGACGCGATCCGGGTGATTTTTCAACGTTTTGATATAGCTGAAAATATAATCCCAGCGACCACAGTTGAGACCGACGATATGATCACGCAGCGCATGAAGAATCTCATCCATCTGGAAAACAGCCGGCAGCGTTTCAATCAACAGGGTCGCTTTGATCGTACCGCGCGGCAGGTTAAAGCGGTCTTCGGCGTAGCTGAAAACTTCACTCCACCAGGCTGCTTCCTGCCAGGCTTGCGTTTTCGGCAGGTAAAAATACGGGCCGCTACCTTTAGCGAGCAGCGCTTTATAGTTGTGGAAAAAGTACAGAGCAAAATCAAACAGGCTGCCGGGAATGGCTTCCCCCCGCCAGGTAACATGTTTTTCTGGCAGATGTAGACCACGTACACGACAAATCAATACGGCCGGATCGGGCTTGAGCTGATAGATTTTTCCGGCTTCGTTGGTATAGCTAATGGTGCCGTTCACCGCATCACGCAGGTTGATTTGACCATCAATAACTTTATTCCAGTCCGGCGCCAGCGAGTCTTCAAAATCCGCCATAAACACTTTCACGTTTGCGTTCAGGGCATTAATCACCATTTTACGTTCAACCGGCCCGGTAATTTCTACTCGGCGATCCTGTAAATCCGCCGGAATACCACGAATCTGCCAATTACTTTCTCTAATGGAAGTGGTTTCCGAAATAAAATCAGGCAACTTACCGTTATCAATATCCTGCTGTTGCTGGATACGTGCAGCCAGGAGTTTATTGCGTTTTGGCGTAAAACGGGTAACTAACTCCGTCAAAAACTCGACTGCCTCAGCGGTCAGGACTTGCTTTTCCAGCTCGCCTTGCGGCCTGGTAAAGGTTAATTCATCAGTTGTGGTTGCCTGTGGATTCATCATGCAGCTCCTCGTTGTTGATCCAGATACATCCCCAATGCGAACGAAGGATCACTGTGCGCTTTTCGTTCAACACAACTAAGACTACTCAATTAAATTTCAAAATCAAAAACAATTTCCATTTTTAATTTAATTATACATTAACCTATTGATAACAATATAAATTAAATTTAATTACATGATGAGGTGCGTTTCGGAAATAAAAAAGGCACCCGAAGGTGCCTGATTCAACATGCTGAAACGCTTTAGGATCGTCAGGAGCAGAAGATTAATCCAGGGTTGGATTCATGTGACGCAGATCATATGGCGTAATCTGGTAGACATAATAGTTGAGCCAGTTAGTAAACAGTAAATTACCGTGGCTGCGCCAGGTTGCGCGCGGTATGTTTTGCGGATCGTTTTTTGGGAAATAGTTGTACGGAACCTCCGGATTTAACCCGGCCTCAACGTCACGAAAATATTCACCCGCTAACGTATGGGCGTCATATTCAGGATGACCGGTGACAAACGCAATACGTTTATCTTTGCTGGCAAACAGGTACGCATCCCCCTCTTCTGTTTCGGCCAGAATTTCAAGATCCGTATAATCCCGTATTAGCGCCGCCGGGAAATCGGCATAGCGTGAGTGTGGCGCAAGAAACGAATCATCAAAACCACGCGTCAACAGAGCATGAGGATGAAGGATGTGATGTTCATAGACGCCGGAAAGTTTATCTGTACGGGTCTGCTTAGGGATACCATAAAGAATATTGAGTGCGGCCTGAACGGCCCAACAGACAAATAGCGTCGAAGTAACGTGATCTTTCGCCCATTCCAGCACCTGCCTAATCTGCGGCCAGTAAGCCACGTCATTAAACTCCACCAGACCCAGCGGCGCTCCGGTCACGATAAGCCCATCAAAGTTCTGATCGCAGATATCGTCGAAGTTACAGTAAAAGTTGTTCAGATGCTCGGCTGGCGTGTTCCTCGACTCGCGGGCATCTATCCGCAGCAGTTGAATATCGACCTGCAATGGCGAGTTCGATAGCAAACGCAGAAACTGATTTTCCGTTTCAATCTTCTTCGGCATCAGGTTAAGGATAAGTACCTTTAGCGGGCGAATTTCCTGACCTGATGCGCGAGAAGTCGTCATGACGAAGACATTCTCCTCACGTAAAAAATTGACGGCGGGTAGCTCGTCCAGCACGCGAATCGGCATAACCTGATAACCTCACGACATACGTTTAAACGTTTAGACATCCAGATAGCTGAAGATACTCAGAAATCAGGCGAATGTCGAGTCTGCAAGTTCAAGGTGAGAAAGTTTCACGACAGCATTTGCATTAGAATAGAAGTAAGCAAAAAAGGAGTGAAGATGATGATTAACATTCGCCGTTCAAGGCATGAGGAAGGGGAAAAACTGATTGCGATCTGGCGTCGCTCTGTCGATGCCACGCACGATTTTCTGTCAAACGCTTATCGGGCCGAACTGGAAGAACTGGTGAGCGATTTTCTGCCAGAAGCGCCACTATGGGTTGCCGTGACCGATCAGGATGAGCCGGTAGGATTTATGCTGCTTACCGGCGAACATATGGATGCGCTGTTTGTCGATCCGGACGTGCGTGGTCAGGGTATCGGTAAGAGATTAGTTGAACATGCGTTAACACTGGCGCCGGGGTTGACAACCAATGTTAACGAGCAGAATACACAAGCTGTTGTATTTTATAAGAAAATGGGATTTAAGGTGACGGGACGTTCGGAGGTCGACGATCTTGGGAAACCGTATCCATTGTTGAATTTAATTTATCCGTGAGTAGTGGCGCTGCCTGATAATTGCATGCAGGCCGGATAAGGCGGAGCCGCCATCCGGCGGTGCAGGTTGCCTGATGGCGCTGCGCTTATCAGGCCTGCATTTTTAAATGTTACCACACACGCAAAAAAGCCCGTCCGTCTGGATGGGCTTCTTCACGAAATTGATGCCTGGCAGTTTATGGCGGGCGTCCTGCCCGCCACCCTACGGGCCGTTGCTGCGCAACGAGTGCTCACCGACAGACCACAGATAAAACAAAAGGCCCTGTCTTCCGACAGGGCCCTTCGTTTTATTTGATGCCTGGCAGTTCCCTACTCTCGCATGGGGAGACCCCACACTACCATCGGCGCTACGGCGTTTCACTTCTGAGTTCGGCATGGGGTCAGGTGGGACCACCGCGCTACTGCCGCCAGGCAAA
>NZ_JAGESA010000006.1:0-204014 GCF_017572835.1 Salmonella sp. 32120201201600049SM
CGCCTTTGAGCAGCAGCGCTTTGGCGAGGCGGTGGCGGCCTGGGAGATGATGCTGAAGCTGCTGCCGGCGGGTGACGCCCGGCGGGCGGTGATAGAGCGCAGTATCCGGCTGGCGCAGGAGAAATAAGACCCTGACGGCCCGGTGGCGTGGCGCCATCGGGCCTGGCTATCCCAACGATACGCTAAAGCCTGAAAGTGAAGCCCGTGTGCAGTATGATGACGAGCATCGTCTCTTATCAGGACATCCCATGAAACAAATCACCTTTACGCCGCGCCATCACCAGCTTACCAACACCAATACCTGGACACCTGACAGCCAGTGGCTGGTCTTTGATGTGCGGCCTTCAGGCGCGTCATTTACGGGCAAGACTATTGAGCGTGTCAATGTGCATACCGGCGACGTGGAGGTGATTTATCGCGCCGTGCAGGGCGCGCATGTCGGTGTGGTGACGGTGCATCCTGCCGACAATCACTATGTGTTTATTCATGGCCCTGAAAACCCTGATGAGACGTGGCATTACGATTTTCACCACCGCCGGGGCGTTATTGCAACGCCGGGGGGCGTGACTAACCTCGATGCGATGGATATTACTGCGCCGTATACTCCCGGCGCGCTGCGCGGCGGCAGCCACGTCCATGTGTTTAGCCCGAACGGCGAGCTGGTGAGTTTTACCTATAATGACCACGTTCTGCATGAGCGAGATCCGGCGCTGGATCTGCGTAATGTCGGCGTGGCCGTGCCGTATGGGCCGGTTACGGTGCCGGTTCAGCATCCGCGCGAATACAGCGGTAGCTACTGGTGCGTACTGGTTAGCCGCACGACGCCTGCGCCGAGACCTGGCAGCGATGACATTAACCGCGCCTATGAAGAGGGCTGGGTGGGCAACAGCCAGATCGCCTTTATTGGCGATACGCTGTCGCTGACGGGCCAAAAAGTCCCGGAGCTGTTTATTGTCGATTTACCGTGTCATGAAAACGGCTGGAAACAGGCAGGCGACACGCCGCTGACGGGAACCGAATCAACAATGCCATCGCCGCCGTTGGGCGTAGTTCAGCGGCGTCTTACCTTTACTCACCAGCGTGTTTATCCTGGACTCACTAACGAACCACGCCACTGGGTCCGCAGTAATCCGCAGGCGACGGCGATCGCCTTTTTGATGCGGGACGATAACGGCGTAGCGCAACTGTGGCTGATATCGCCTCAGGGAGGCGAGCCCCGGCAGTTAACGCATCATGCGACCGGCGTACAGTCAGCGTTTAACTGGCATCCGTCGGGTAAATGGCTGGGACTGGTGCTGGAAAACCGGATTGCCTGCTGCGACGCACAAAGTGGGAGGATCGACTTCTTAACCGCCAGGCACGACAACCCGCCGTCTGCGGATGCCGTCGTTTTTTCACCGGATGGGCGACACGTCGCATGGATGGAAGAGGTGAAAGGGTTCCGTCAGCTATGGGTGACGGAAACCGGGCGATAAATCAGGGAGGAGGCATCTTCGCCGGGGGGATGACGGCATTGGTCATTTTCGTCTCCTCCTCGCTTTTCTCTACGCGCGATCTTACCGAACTGTCTTTGCGGAAGATGTCCCACGGCAGAAGGATCGTATCCATCACGGCGGTAAACGGCATATCCAGGATGGCCAACGATTTTGTGCCCCAGTTTGTCTCATCGTTACCGATCATCGTAGCGCTGGCGCGCGTGCCAGGATAAGTACCCTCTTTACCGCCGGTGTGCGACATGACGCTTGAACAACCGCCTAATAAAAGCATCCCATTCCATATTATCAGCGTTAACCACACGTTTTTTATCATCACTCATTCATCTGTTGGTTGTCGTTATTTGCATGATGAGTTATAGCGATCCGTTGCTAAAAATAACATCACCAGTACGTGGCACTGTGGCGGTAATCGCACTTTAACAATCAGTGCTGTCCCAACCAGTCTATGCAATAGCCAATAAACTGCAAAAAAAAGTCGGATTAAAATACTTGAAAAGTACGTATTCAGACCCATTTATAAGACGTAGTGAATAGAAGGGCACGCCTGATGGGTGTTCTGGCAATCCTGGCCTGTCCATGATGGAAGGTCTGACATTCTCGCTGATTTCAGGAGTTTATGATTATGCGTAACTTTGATTTATCCCCGCTGTACCGTTCTGCCATTGGTTTTGACCGTCTGTTTAACCTGCTTGAAAATAACCAAAGCCAAAGTAATGGCGGCTACCCTCCGTATAACGTTGAGCTGGTAGACGAAAACCACTACCGCATCGCCATTGCCGTTGCCGGTTTCGCGGAAAGCGAACTGGAGATTACCGCCCAGGATAATTTACTGGTGGTAAAAGGCGCTCATGCGGACGAGCAGAAAGAACGTACTTACCTGTATCAGGGCATTGCCGAGCGTAACTTTGAGCGTAAGTTCCAGTTAGCGGAGAACATTCACGTTCGCGGCGCAAACCTGGTCAACGGGCTGCTGTATATCGAACTGGAGCGCGTGATTCCGGAAGCGAACAAACCGCGCCGTATCGAAATTAACTGATTCCGTCGGGTCGCGTTGCGCGGCCTGTCATCCCATGCTCGCCGTCAGGGAGCATATTCGCACGTAAAGTGTGAAGGTAAAACTCGCTTCTTAGAAGGAGAAATGATTATGCGTAACTACGATTTATCCCCACTGCTGCGTCAATGGATCGGTTTTGACAAGCTGGCCAATGCGCTGCAAAACAGCGGCGAAAGCCAGAGCTTCCCGCCCTATAACATCGAAAAAAGCGACGATAACCATTATCGCATTACCTTAGCGTTAGCCGGTTTCCGTCAGGAAGATCTGGATATTCAACTGGAAGGCACGCGCCTGACGGTGAAAGGTACGCCGGAACAGCCGGAAAACGAGCCCAAATGGTTACATCAGGGCCTGGTCATGCAGCCTTTTAGCCTGAGCTTTACGCTGGCTGAGAATATGGAAGTTTCCGGCGCGACGTTTACCAACGGCCTGCTGCATATTGATTTAACCCGCAACGAGCCGGAAACCATTGCGCCGCAGCGTATCGCCATTAACGAACGCTCCGCATTAAATAGCTAATGAGCTCCTTGCCTTGCCCCGCCAGAGATGGCGGGGCTTTTTTGTGCCACGAAAAAGGGTAAGACGCTGCCGAAGTCAGGACGTCTGGGCGGTTTTGTAACATGAGAATGTGCGCCATGCTGTATATATGCCTTAACGGTTCAGTCATAATCCCTATAAATTGAAATGTTACTCACAGGGAAGAAAAGATGAGTGATATCGCATTGACGGTCAGCGTTCTGGCGTTGGTGGCGGTTGTCGGTTTATGGATCGGCAACATTAAAGTGCGCGGTGTCGGCTTTGGTATTGGCGGCGTTCTGTTCGGCGGTATTATCGTCGGCCACTTCGTCGATCAGGCTGGGGTGACGCTGAGCGGCGATATGCTGCACTTTATCCAGGAATTCGGCCTGATCCTTTTTGTTTATACCATCGGCATACAGGTGGGGCCGGGGTTTTTCGCCTCGCTGCGCGTTTCCGGGCTGCGTCTCAATCTGTTTGCTGTTCTGATTGTGATTATGGGCGGGTTGGTCACCGCGATTCTGCATAAAATTTTCGCTATTCCGCTGCCGGTGGTGCTGGGAATTTTCTCCGGCGCAGTCACCAATACGCCTGCGTTAGGGGCGGGTCAGCAAATCCTGCGCGATCTGGGAACGCCAGTGGATCTGGTAGATCAGATGGGGATGAGCTATGCGATGGCGTATCCGTTTGGCATCTGCGGTATTTTGCTCACCATGTGGCTGATGCGGCTGATTTTTCGCGTTAACGTTGAGGCGGAGGCGCAGAAGCATGAATCCTCTCTCGCTAACGGTCATTCATTAATTCAAACAATGAATATCCGTGTCGAGAATCCGAACCTCAATAATATGGCTATTCAGGATGTGCCGATCCTGAACAGCGATAAAATCATTTGCTCACGCCTGAAACGCGACGACACGCTGATGGTGCCGTCGCCGGGGACGATTATCCAGGCAGGCGACCTGCTGCACCTCGTCGGCCAATCTACCGACCTGCATAACGCGCAACTGGTGATCGGCAAGGAAGTGGACACCTCGTTGTCGACGCGCGGCACGGATTTACGCGTCGAGCGTGTGGTCGTCACCAACGAAAAAGTGCTCGGCAAACGTATCCGCGATTTGCACTTTAAAGAGCGTTATGACGTGGTTATCTCCCGCCTTAACCGCGCGGGCGTTGAGCTGGTCGCCAGCAGCGACGCTAGCCTGCAGTTTGGCGACATTCTCAATCTGGTGGGGCGTCCTGCCTCGATTGATGCGGTAGCCAATGTGGTCGGCAACGCGCAGCAAAAACTCCAGCAGGTGCAGATGCTGCCGGTGTTTATCGGCATCGGATTAGGGGTTCTGCTTGGGTCAATCCCGTTGTTTGTGCCAGGATTCCCGGTCGCGTTAAAACTGGGGCTGGCTGGCGGGCCGCTGATCATGGCGCTAATTTTGGGGCGTATCGGCAGCATCGGTAAGCTGTACTGGTTTATGCCGCCGAGCGCCAACCTCGCGCTGCGTGAATTAGGCATCGTTTTGTTTCTGGCGGTCGTTGGGCTGAAATCCGGCGGCGATTTTGTCGATACGCTGACACAGGGCGAAGGATTAAGCTGGATTGGCTACGGTATTTTCATCACCGCAATTCCGTTGATTACCGTCGGTTTGCTGGCGCGGATTTTTGCCAAAATGAACTATCTGACGCTATGCGGGATGCTGGCCGGTTCGATGACCGATCCGCCAGCGCTGGCATTTGCCAACAATCTTCATGCCACCAGCGGCGCGGCGGCGCTCTCTTACGCGACCGTCTATCCGTTAGTGATGTTCCTGCGTATTATCACGCCACAACTGCTGGCGGTGATTTTTTGGGGAATGGGTTAGCGCCTGATGGCGCGTTGCTTATCCGGCCTATGCACTGTGTTAAATCCAGGCTGGATAACGCGCGCCGCACCGGCCACACTTCTGCTCTTCTTCTTATCTTCTTCCTCAATGAACGCGCTAATCAGCGTAATGGCAACGAGCATAATTCCAATTTTTTTCAGTTAGTTATCAATCTTCATCGCCTTTTTTTTCGTCGCGACGGGTGGTTTTTCAGCTTTTAATTCGGCAATAATGCCTTTCCTGGCGGTGGCGTTGAAAAAGGTCGCAACTGAAATGAAAAATAGCGGGAATGAGCGTGGTTGCGCCAAAACGCATCACCAGTGAACTACAGTTATTTTGCAATAAGATTCCCTTGCTGCGGGATAATGTGAAGCATATCAGCAACAACGTGAGTGGTATTCTGAAAACGAACGGGAATACATAAGAACGTAAAAGGAGTCGTCATGAAGATTTCCCGCCTCGGAGAAGCGCCGGATTATCGCTTCTCACTGGCAAATGAGCGCACCTTTCTGGCGTGGATTCGCACCTCGCTGGGATTTCTGGCGGCAGGCGTCGGTCTTGATCAGCTCGCCCCGGATTTTGCCACGCCGGTGATCCGTGAACTGCTGGCGCTACTGTTGTGTCTGTTTGCGGGCGGCCTGGCGATTTATGGCTATCTACGCTGGTTACGTAATGAAAAAGCGATGCGTCTGAAAGAGGATTTGCCTTATACCCATAGCCTGTTGATCATCAGCGTTATTTTGATGATTGTCGCGGTGATTGTAATGGGGCTGGTACTGTATGCCGGATAGTCGTAAAGCCCGTCGGCAGAACGATCCGGGACTGCAACCGGAGCGTACGTCGCTGGCCTGGTTTCGCACGCTGCTGGGATACGGGGCGTTAATGGCGTTAGCCGTCAGGCACCACTGGCATCAGGCGGGGTTCTTGTTCTGGGTGTCGATCAGCGTTCTGGCGATAGTGGCGGTGATTCTTTGGCGTTATACCCTGAGTCGTAATTTGATGGATGTCGCGCATAGCGATTTTTCCGAAACTCATGTCGTGCGTGACAAATTTTTGATCTCCCTCGCGGTGTTGTCGCTCGCAATCCTGTTTGCTGTTACCCATATTCGCCAACTTATTGCATTTATCGGGAATTTTATATGACAGGACGTCAGGACATTGTCGTGAGTGATGACCAGATTCAGGTCGTCGTAAATCGCCAGAATAGCCAGCGCCCTCAGCAACTGTACCGTAACTTACAACGGCTCGGCATTCGCAATGTCCATTTTATCCCATTGTTGGAACATGACCGGAACGGAATGTTGACCGAGGATTCATTGTGTTCAGCAGACTGGGGGCGGTTTTTAAATAGCGTATTTGATATTTGGGTACGTGAAGATATTCAGCGTATCTCGGTTCGCCTTTTTGATGAGACGCTACAGCAGTGGTGCGGCGGCAGGAATGGCGCTGAAGCGCCGGACAAGGTGCCGCTAAGCGCTGAATGTCAGAAGTGCTCTTTATTACGATTTTGCGGCGGCGGATGCCCTGAGCATCGGGATAGCCAGGGGAAAAATCAGCTTTGCGAGGGCTACCAGACCTTTTTTAACTACTCCTCGCCGCATATGCGGGTGATGCGGGATTTACTGAAGCAGCATCGCTCGCCGGAGGAGTTGATGGCGATGCTGCGTTAACGTCACAGGCCTGATAAGCGTAGCGCCATCAGGCGATGGCGTGCCGGATGGCGCTGCCGTCTTTCCGGCACTGAGTGAGTATTAGCGTCCTTTTGCCAGGTATTGTTCCATTTCATCTTCCGGCACCATGCCGCCCCCGGTTGCCCATACCAGATGCGTCGCGTTGCCGAGCTGCGTCTGACTGAATCCATGCCTTTGCTGATACGCGGCGGCGGCGCAAATGCGCTGTGGTCCGGCCATCCCCGCCAGAGCTGATGGCTCCAGTCGAATTCCTTCCTCCTGCGCCAGCCAGCCCAGCATGTCATACATTGTTTGATCGTCTAAGGTATAAAGGCCGTCAAGCAGACGCTCCATTGCCCGCCCAACAAAGCCCGAAGCGCGACCTACCGCCAGGCCGTCAGCCGCCGTCAGGTTATCAATACCGATATCTTGTACTGAGATGGCATCGTGCAGACCGGTATAAACGCCGAGTAACATGCAGGGTGAATGGGTCGGTTCGGCAAAGAAACAGTGGACGTTGTCGCCAAACGCCAGTTTCAGGCCAAAGGCGACGCCGCCAGGGCCGCCGCCAACGCCGCACGGCAGATAAACAAACAGTGGGTGACTGGCGTCAACGACGCGTCCCTGTTGAGCGAATTGCGCTTTCAGACGCTGACCCGCTACCGCATAGCCCAGAAATAGCGTGCGAGAGTTTTCATCGTCGATAAAGAAACAGTTTGGATCGGATTGCGCTGCTTTACGGCCCTGCTCAACCGCCACGCCGTAATCATCTTCGTATTCTACGACCGTCACGCCGTGGCTACGCAGCTTCGCTTTTTTCCAGGCGCGGGCGTCGGCAGACATATGTACCGTCACTTTAAAACCGATGCAGGCGCTCATGATACCGATCGATAGCCCCAGATTGCCGGTTGAACCGACGGCGATACTGTACTGGCTGAAGAATTGTTTAAATTCCGGCGAAAGCAACACGCTATAGTCATCGTCGGTGGTTAACAGACCCGCCTCCAGCGCCAGTTTTTCCGCGTGCGTTAGCACCTCGTAGATGCCGCCGCGCGCTTTAATGGAACCAGAGATTGCCAGGTGACTGTCTTTTTTTAACAGCACTTCACCGTCGATCGTTTGCCCATACTCTTTTTCCAGCCGCTTTTGCATGGCCGGAATAGCGACCACGTCAGATTCGATCATGCCGCCAGCGGCAGCGGTTTGCGGAAACGCTTTCGCCAGATACGGCGCAAAGCGCGCCAGACGGTCATGGGCGGCGTTTACGTCCTGCTCCGTCAGGCCGACATACGGTAGACCTTGTGCAAGAGAGGTGGCGCCCGGGTTAAACCAGGTGGTTTCTTTGAGGGCGACCAGATCCTCGACCAAAGGATACCGGGCGATGAGCTTTTGTATGTTTTCCATAGTACGTCTCTTTACGATCAGATGATAAAGGAAAGCAGGAATGTGCCAGCCAGTGCAACGACAGATGCGATAAACGTGGCCGTCGTATAGTATTTAAACGTTTCATTCAGCGTAGCGCCGCAATACTGCTTGACTAGCCAGAACAGGGAATCGGTCACGATCGTGCAGCCAATGGCGCCGGAACCAATGGCAATCGCAATGATCTCCGGGCTGACGTCAGGATAGAGCGGCAGCATGGGCGCAACAATCGCGGTGGCGCCCATCATCGCCACCGTCGCAGATCCGACCGCCGCGTGCAGAATCAGCGCTACCAGCCATGCCAGCAGAATCGGGTGCATATGCATATTTGAGAGGATCACCGCCAGCGTGTCCGCCAGCCCGCTACTTTTGAGAATGGCGTTGAACGCGCCGCCCGCGCCGATAATCAGCAGGATGTTCGCAATGGCGCCAAAGCCGTTTTCGGTGTGGGTAAGTAGTGTGCCCATACCCATATGCTGGCGCAGACCGAGTATGTAATACGCCACAAAGACAGCGATAAACATTGCGGTGATCGGATTACCGATAAACTCCAGCAGCGTATACAACGTGCCGTCTTTCGCCATATTCAGTTCAGCGACGGTTTTCACCAGCATCAGGCCAATCGGCAGCAGAACGGTAAACAGCGTTGCGCCCAGCGACGGCAGGGTGTTTTCGGCGCGCACTTCAAGATCCGCAAACTCTGTCGGTACGGGCTTGAACGGCAGACGATTACCCAGAAACTTTAAGAACAGCGGACCGCCGACCAATGATGCCATCAGCCCGACCAGTAGACCGTAGACAATCACCGAGCCGATATCCGCCCCCAGTTTATTTGCGACAAACAGCGCAGCCGGATGCGGCGGTACCACGCAATGGACGGCCATCAGCGCGGTACACAGCGGAATGGCCAGCTTCAGCAGCGAGGTATGGGTCTTTTTAGCGATAGAAAACGCCAGTGGGATGAGCAACACGACGCCCACTTCCACGAACAACGTGATACCGCAAATCAGCCCCACCAGTACCATGATCACGTCAGCAGAGAGCCAGCGGCAGCGCTGGAGCGTAAGCCCGATGCGTTCCGCCGCGCCGGAAACCTCCATCATTTTGCCGAGGATGGTGCCAAGACCGATAACGGCGGCCAGAAAACCGAGCGTACCGCCTATTCCGTTTTCTATCGCCGTGACCATCTCCAGCGGCCCCATGCCCATCATCGCGCCGACAAAGAAACTGGCGAGCAGTAACGCCAGGAAGGGGTGGAATTTAAACTTCACGATGGTCAATACGATTAACACGATGCTGATCAGCAGCGTGCTCACTACCCAGATTTGAGCGTGCATATCTCACCTACCCTGTGATTAATCTGTTCTTATTGGACAGAAAAACAGCACCTCCTGACAAACGATATAATTTGCCATTCACATGATGTAAATTGAATCAACTATGTGATTTCCATCTAATATTGCCTTTATTTTGCGATATGGTTCATTTTGCTTCATCTATGTGCGGATTTTTTCAGCGTGTTTTTTTACACTTCGGGAAATTAAAAGATGACTGAGGTTGCCATGGAACCCCTTCGCGATACCCGAAACCGCTTACTCAACGGTTGGCAGTTATCCAAACTCTATACTTTTGAAGTCGCGGCCAGACACCAGTCCTTTGCTCTGGCGGCAGATGAGCTGTCGTTAAGCCCAAGTGCGGTAAGCCATCGTATCAATCAACTGGAAGCCGAGTTGG
The DNA here is from genome assembly GCF_017572835.1 of Salmonella sp. 32120201201600049SM. Taxonomy (NCBI): domain Bacteria; kingdom Pseudomonadati; phylum Pseudomonadota; class Gammaproteobacteria; order Enterobacterales; family Enterobacteriaceae; genus Salmonella; species Salmonella sp. 32120201201600049SM. The sequence goes on from NZ_JAGESA010000006.1 coordinate 9,746, forward strand.
GAATCCAGCTATTTGTCCGCTCTCACCGTAAAGTGGAGCTTACCCATGAAGGCAAACGGGTATTCTGGGCGTTGAAATCGTCGCTGGATACGTTGAATCAGGAAATCCTCGATATCAAAAATCAGGAACTGTCCGGCACGTTGACCGTGTATTCCCGTCCCTCTATCGCCCAGTGCTGGCTGGTGCCCGCGCTGGGGGACTTTACCCGTCGCTATCCGTCAATTTCTCTCACTATGCTGACCGGCAACGATAACGTTAACCTACAGCGTGCCGGCATTGACCTGGCTATCTATTTTGACGATGCGCCGTCGGCGCAGCTCACGCACCATTTTTTAATGGATGAGGCGATTTTGCCCGTTTGCAGCCCGGATTACGCCCATCGTTTCGCCTTGCAGGACAACCTGAATAACCTGCGGCACTGTACGCTCTTACACGACAGACAGGCGTGGAGTAACGATTCGGGCACCGATGAGTGGCACAGTTGGGCGCAGCATTTTGCAGTAAATTTGCCGGATTCATCCGGCATTGGCTTCGATCGTTCTGATTTAGCGGTGATTGCCGCGATGAACCACATTGGCGTGGCGATGGGGCGTAAACGGCTGGTGCAAAAGCGTCTCGACAGCGGAGAACTGATTGCGCCTTTTGGTGACATGAGGCTGAAATGTCATCAGCATTATTATGTCACCACTCTGCCTGGCAGGCAGTGGCCGAAAATCGAGGCATTTATTCGCTGGTTGCAGGAACAGGTGTGAAGATTTATTACGCTTTGTCGCTACACCTGCCGGGAGTGAATATGCTAAATACGTGCTATCACCGTGGTAAAAATTTTAGGGGGCGTCGTGTTTAAACCGCTTATTGCCTCTCTCATGCTGACCAGCGCGGTCGTCTATGCGAAACCGATGCCTTTGACGGCGGCGCGCTATGCGCAGCAGCTTGGCGTTGGGATGGATGTTGACTGGGCGCGAACGGAACGGGGTATCCGCGAGTTTGATCCGCTGGTCGTGCGGGATTTTAAGGCAAAAGGGTTAACGCATGTCCGTATCCGTGTGGCAGGCGCGCCGACGGAAGCGCGCCTCATCCATTTGCGTAAGCTGGTAGAGGCCTGCGAATACTATGGCGTCATACCCATTATTGCCTATCAGGCGGATGCGTATAAAACCGATCCCAGCGCCAGCCATGAAAAGGAGCTGATCAACTGGTGGAGCGTGGTCGCGCGCTATTTTGGTCAGACATCCCCGCTTCTGGGGTTCGATCTCATTTATGAGCCTGCCGACAAACTTAATCATAATATGGCGTCGCTGAATCGCGTATATGACAAAACCATCAGCCTGATTCACGCCATTGACCCACAGCGGATGATTTTCGTTGCCCCCCGCATGCGCGCCGCGCCGGAGGATTTGTCGGCGCTTAAACTGCCGGCGCAAAGCCAGAACTATGTACTGGCGGAGTGGCACATCTTCCCGTGGGGACCCCTGAAAAGCGGCGGTAAATATCCGTGGACGTCAGGCACGGCGGCGGAAAAAGCGGCGATTCGGGCACGGATTAACGCTGCGGTTCGCTGGCAGCATAAGACCGGCCATGCAAGCTGGGTGGGAGGATGGGCGCCGGGAGAGTCGATAAAAATGACGCCGGTCGCTTCACAGTTCGCGTTTGCCCGTTTTATGGCCTGCGAGCTGAAAAAAGCGCATATCCCGTATGCGATAAACGCGGATACTCAGTTTTATGACGGCGAAGAAGGAGCGTGGCGTCCGGCGCAGGAGCCCCTGCTCAATGCGATGATCGCGCCGGAATGTGAAACGCCCGGCAAAAAGCCGGGCGAGGGGAACGTTAAACCGTCTGTCCCTGATGCGATATCCGTGACGCCAGCGGCAGCCAGCACGCCAGGATCAGCAATCCCATAAGGGTCATCAACAGTCCCAGACTGCCCTGACCGTTTTGCGGCAACATTGCCGAAAGCCACGCCAGTACGCCGGAACCAATATTTTGCAGCCCGCCGACCAGCGCGCCAGCGGTGCCTGCGAGGAACGGAAACGGCTCCATCGCGCCGCTGGTGGCCAGTGGAAATAACATCCCGGCGCCGAAGAAAAACAGCGCAGCGGGGATGAGTAGCGTCCAGACGTTCATCACGCCAAACCAGCCGGGAATCCACATCATAAGGCCTGCCAGCAGACAGCAGATAACTGACTGCCACATCAGGGTTGAGAAGCGTTTATTCGGGCGTCCGGCAAACCAGGCGCCGAAGAACGCCGCCGGAATCGGCAGAATAAACAGAATGCTTACCACCATACTGCTGAGACCTAATACTGCCCCCATCAGCACGCCGGAACAGGCTTCAAAGACCGCAATGCCAGCCAGCCCGCCGATTAGCATCAGCAGGTAACAGTTAAATGCGCCGTTACCAAACAGCGTTTTATAGCTGGCGATCAGCCGTGTGCGCGGCGCGCCGGCGGGGCGGGTTTCCGGCATCCAGCGCGCCATGCTGAAGGTGACGCCAGCGCAAAGCACCAGCAGGAAAGCGTAACACGCGCGCCAGTTCCACAGGGTATCCAGCAGACCGCCAATCAGCGGCGCTAACAGCGGGCTGACCAGAATCCCCATATTTAACAGACTATTGGCGTGACGAAGTTGCGTTCCTTCATACAGATCGCGCGGGAGCGTTCTCGCCATTACTCCGCCAACGCCGGTTCCCATCCCTTGCATGGCGCTGGCGGCAATCAACACCGTCAAACTATGCGTGGTCATGGCGATCAGAGTCGCTACCATAAAAATAGACATGCCGACGAGGATTACCGGGCGGCGCCCAACCCGGTCGGAAAGCGGGCCGTAAAACAGTTGCGAGACGCCGTAGGTCAGGAGGTAAGCAGCCATTACGCTCTGGACGGCGCCTTCCCGGACGTTTAGCGCTTGTGCCATATCGGCGATGGCGGGAATATAAATGGTTTGCGCCATCTGCCCTACGGCCACCAGTAACACCAACATCAACAACAAATTGACGTTTCTCTGCCTTTTCATTTCGCTGATTACTTTTCAAAAAAAGAAAAAATAAGAATAACTTGCTGCGCATTCCCATAAATGCGAGAGGAATCTATCACACCAGAAAAAGAAGGCCAGACAGCAACCAGCAATGGCAGACGAAGGAACGGCAGGATATGTAAACAAAAGCGGCAACAAATGTTGCCGAGAATGTGTTACGTCTGTGGCTGTTATTGGGCAATCATGACAGACGGAGTAAAATCGCCCCGAGGGCAATCCCGCCTGCCGCCACCAGACGTAGCCCGGCCACTTTCTCTTTAAGCAACAGCCAGGCTATCAGCGCGCCGAATAAAATCGACGTCTCACGCAGCGCGGCGACCACCGCCAGCGGCGCCTGGGTCATGGCCCATAGCGCCAGCCCATAAGATCCCATAGTGCCAATCCCGCCAAAAATGCCTTTTTTCCACTGTTGCGCCAGATAACGCGACGCTTCCCGCCGCCGCGCAATCATCGCCCAGGTTAACAGGCAGGCGCCGTTGAGAAAAAATGACCATAGCGTATAGCCCAGCGCCGTTTCGGAGAGCCTTACGCCGGCCCCGTCCACCAGCGTATATCCGGCAATAAAACAGGCGTTAGTTAATGCCAGCACGACACCACGTTGAGAGCTGGCGCGGCCATTACAGGCCATCCCAAGTATCGCCATGCAGATCACTGCGATGCCGACCCAGGCCATCGACGACAGGCTGTCGCCAAGAAACAGAACGCTAATGAGCGCCACCAGCAGCGGCGCGGTGCCGCGCATAAGAGGATAGGTCTGGCTCATGTCCGAGACCTGATAGGTTTTCGCCACCAGGACGGTATACACCACCTGGAGCGCGGTAGAGGCCGCTAAAAAAGGGATACTGGCGTGAGCTGGCTGCGGCGAGAAGGGCAAAAGGATCAATGCCATGACCGCCGCGGAACCGCTGACGCCGATCGCGGCGTAGAGCTTATCGTTTCCCGCTTTGACAATGGCGTTCCAGCTGGCATGTAGCAGCGCGGCGAACAGCAAAATGCAGAAAACGGAAAGGGTCATAGCGTCAGGCGTCGTTGAGGGTGTCATAAAAACGTAACATACCCGGGAAGCGAAAGACCAGCGGATAAGGTGAAAGGGGAGCGGTTGCCCGCTCCCCTTCGGTGCGGCTTGAATCTGAATTACTTAAGGTATTTCAGAACAGCATCAAGCAGTTGCAGTGCTGCAACAATGAGTTTCAGGATAAGAATGGTGATATCCACTACGCTCATACGCGTCTCCTGTGGTTAAGGAGCACTGCCAGCCGACGTACCTTTCCGCTGCCTGTTGTCAGCTGTTGCGCACGCGATCCCTTTTGCGAGGAATAGTGTGCGTGTTGACATAACACAGTGTGCTCACGAGGGGGTTAAGGCGCTGACGGCACCACCCGTTTCAGCCAGGACTTCGTTGCGCCGGTTTACGATGCGGCCCCCGCATAACACATTGTGTCAAAGACATTATAGTTAAGCACTGTATAAATTAACAGTAATTTATAGACAGAACGAAGCTTCTGATCCATACTCAAATTCATCAAAATTCGCGCCGAAATTGCGCGTTCTGCACAGAACGCGTATACTTCTGCTGTTGACATAACACAGTGTGCTTCGCGGCTACCACCCGCATTACGCTGTAAGAACCTCGCTTCGGCGAGGTTTTTTGTTTTCCGGCATTGTGAAACGCGTAATCATCAATCCCGGCGATTACCGGAGGGCGCTACGCTTATTACGCCTATACTCAAAACGTGTAAATTCGTAGAAAAATGTGATCGCTGACGCATTTTTGTGCAGATGAAAATTTTTCCGTTGTCATGCTGAAAGCGCTGTGCTTGTATAAAACGTGTTAATAACAAACAGACAAGGCCCCTAATGAACCCTTCCATGCTGAACGCGACCCTACTAACAACTGCGCCATCTCGCGCAGTGGTCGTCGTGCGTGTGGTGGTGGTCGTCGGCAATGCGCCGTAGGGTCCGGAACACACACGATTCCAAAACCCCGCCGGCGCAAACCGGGCGGGGTTTTTTGTTTAAGACACCTTCCCGGAACGTCGGCTCAGAATAAAAGGAATGGAGCATGGCAAGTTCGGGCACAACATCTACACCTCAGCGCTTTACGGGCGCGGAATTTATTGTTCATTTTCTGGAGCGCCAGGGGATTCGTATCGTCACCGGCATTCCCGGCGGTTCGATCCTCCCCGTTTACGACGCGTTAAGCCAAAGCACGCAAATCCGTCATATTCTGGCGCGCCATGAACAAGGCGCGGGGTTTATTGCGCAGGGGATGGCGCGAACGGAGGGTAAACCTGCTGTTTGTATGGCCTGTAGCGGACCGGGCGCGACCAATCTGGTCACGGCTATTGCCGATGCGCGCCTGGATTCCATTCCGTTAATCTGCATTACCGGGCAGGTTCCGGCGTCCATGATCGGTACTGACGCGTTTCAGGAAGTGGATACCTACGGTATCTCTATCCCCATCACCAAGCACAACTATCTGGTCAGAAATATCAATGAGTTGCCTCAGGTGATGAGCGATGCTTTTCGTCTGGCGCAGTCGGGGCGTCCCGGCCCGGTGTGGATAGACGTTCCTAAAGATGTGCAGACGGCGACAATTGAGCTGGATGCGTTGCCGTCGCCGGCGGAAAAATCACCCCCGCCGGAGTTTAGCGCGGAGAGTATCCGCGAGGCCGCCGCAATGATTAACGCGGCGAAGCGTCCGGTGCTGTATCTGGGCGGCGGCGTGATCAATGCGCCGACACGCGTGCGCGAACTGGCGGAAAAAGCGCAACTGCCGACGACAATGACCTTAATGGCGCTGGGAATGCTGCCTAAGGCGCATCCGCTGTCGTTAGGAATGCTGGGAATGCACGGCGCGCGCAGTACCAATTTTATTCTGCAAGAGGCCGATTTACTGATTGTCCTGGGCGCGCGTTTTGATGACCGGGCGATTGGCAAAACGGAGCAGTTTTGTCCGAACGCCAAAATCATCCATGTGGATATCGATCGCGCCGAGTTAGGCAAAATTAAGCAGCCGCATGTGGCTATTCAGGCGGATGTCGATGATGTACTGGCACAGTTAATTCCCCATATCGAGGCACAGCCGCGGGAAGCATGGCATCAGTTGGTGGCGGACTTGCAGCAAGAATTCCCTTGCAGTATTCCCCAGGAAAATAACCCGCTTAGTCACTATGGGCTGATTAACGCGGTCGCCGCCTGTGTGGACGACAACGCGATTATTACCACTGACGTAGGTCAGCATCAGATGTGGACCGCGCAGGCTTATCCGCTCAACCGTCCGCGTCAGTGGCTGACTTCCGGCGGGCTGGGCACCATGGGGTTTGGTCTGCCCGCGGCGATTGGCGCGGCGCTGGCGAATCCGGGCAACAAGGTGCTGTGTTTTTCCGGCGACGGTAGTTTGATGATGAATATTCAGGAGATGGCTACCGCCAGCGAAAACCAGTTGGATGTGAAAATTATCCTGATGAATAACGACGCGCTGGGACTGGTACATCAGCAACAGAGTCTGTTCTATAAACAGGGCGTTTTTGCGGCAACCTATCCGGGGAGCATCAACTTTATGCAGATTGCCGCCGGGTTTGGTCTGGATACCTGTGATTTGAATAACGAAGCCGATCCGCAGGCGGCGTTGCAGGCTATCATTCGTCGTCCTGGACCGGCGTTGATCCATGTGCGCATTGATGCAGAAGAAAAAGTGTATCCGATGGTGCCGCCGGGCGCGGCAAATACAGAGATGGTGGGGGAATAAGCCATGCAGAAACAATCACATGATAACGTTATTCTGGAGCTGACCGTTCGCAACCATCCTGGCGTGATGACCCACGTCTGCGGGCTGTTCGCCCGACGCGCTTTCAACGTTGAGGGTATTCTCTGTTTACCGATTCAGGGTAGCGATCAGAGCCGCATCTGGCTTCTGGTCAATGACGATCAGCGGCTTGAACAGATGATCAGTCAGATCGATAAACTGGAAGATGTGGCGAAGGTGGTACGAAACCAGTCCGATCCCACCATGTTCAATAAAATTGCCGTCTTTTTTGAGTAAGTTATTCACTTTCCGAATCAGGCGTGATGACTTTGACGGAACCATTCCGACAGTGAACGGCATAATCTGTCGGTAATGGGCGATCGCTAATCAGGACATCAAAGGCAGAAAGCGGACCAATGCTGGCAGGCGCGACCTCATCAAACAGGGCGTGACGCGCCAGCAAAATTTTGCGCAGACCGCGCTCCATCGCTTTACGTTTGGCGGCAAGATCATCCGGGTTAAACCAGCTCACGCCAAAATGTTCATGTACGCCGCTGGCGGAAATAAACACTTTGCGCGGATTGAGCGAATCCAGCGCCGAAGGATTATTGGCATCATAAAAGGCATCGCTCTTGGCCCGATAGGTGCCGCCGCACAAAATCGCCGTGGCATTAGGCTTTTCATTCAGCGCGATAAATACCCGATGCGAGTAGCAAATCCCGGTAAAGGTAATATCATCCGGTATCATGCTGATGACTAATGGCATTTCCGGACCGTTATCAAAAAAAACCAGATCGTTTTCACGCACCAGGCCGGCGGCCAGGATCGCAACGGGAAGGTCGTCCCGATGATGCGTTTTTTTCGCCGGCAGCGGCATATTGGTTGAAGATGCAGGCTTATTTACCATGACGATATAGCCGCCGAGCAGCGTCAGCGGTAAAGGGTCATCATCCTGGCTGAGATCGCGGCGAATGGTCATCACCGAAACTTCCAGCATCCGCGCGGCGTCTTTCAGATGGATTCGATCGGTCTTTTTCAGTAACTCCATCAAGCGTCGGATACGTTCTTTTTGCTTGGTCTCCATTCACCCTCTCCGCAAATCATGTTGTTATGTTCCATCAGTAACATTTATGTGTTTCTGAGAACATTACAGTGTGGCACTACTATACGTCTGGCCGTCAGGAAATAAAAGTGGGTTTATTCGCGTTTTATAACAATAAATAGTTAATTTTCAGTAAATTGTAACCCTAAAAATGATTTGTTCCGCCAGGGATTGTTCACGCAGTAAATGGCAAAATGATCCTCTAATCGCGATCATAGTCACAAATGATACGGAAGTAACATGATAATGTTATTTTAATATCATTGTCGTGTGACGATTTCTGAGAGGGAGTAAAATGGATATCGCGGTTATTGGCTCTAACATGGTGGACCTTATCACCTACACCAACCAGATGCCTAAAGAAGGGGAAACTCTGGAAGCGCCGGCGTTTAAAATCGGCTGCGGCGGAAAAGGGGCGAACCAGGCCGTGGCGGCCGCTAAGCTCAATTCAAAAGTATTGATGTTGACCAAAGTGGGCGACGATATTTTTGCCGACAACACCATTCGTAATCTCGAATCCTGGGGGATCAATACGACGTATGTAGAAAAAGTACCGTGTACCAGCAGCGGCGTAGCGCCGATTTTCGTCAACACCAACTCCAGCAACAGCATTCTGATCATCAAAGGCGCTAACAAGTTTCTCTCGCCGGAAGATATCGATCGCGCGGCGGAAGATTTAAAAAAATGCCAGCTTATTGTTCTGCAACTGGAAGTTCAGCTTGAAACGGTTTATCACGCAATAGAATTTGGCAAGAAACACGGGATTGAAGTGTTATTAAACCCTGCGCCAGCATTACGGGAATTAGATATGTCTTATGCCTGTAAATGCGATTTCTTTGTACCCAATGAAACCGAGCTGGAAATATTAACCGGTATGCCAGTGGATACCTATGACCATATTCGCGCAGCGGCACGTTCGCTGGTAGATAAAGGGCTGAACAATATTATTGTCACCATGGGCGAGAAAGGCGCGCTGTGGATGACGCGTGACCAGGAAGTCCATGTTCCGGCGTTTAGAGTGAACGCTGTTGATACCAGCGGCGCGGGCGATGCCTTTATCGGCTGTTTCGCGCATTACTACGTCCAGAGCGGGGATGTGGAAGCCGCCATGAAAAAAGCCGTCCTCTTTGCCGCTTTCAGCGTCACCGGGAAAGGCACCCAATCCTCTTATCCAAGTATTGAGCAATTTAATGAGTATCTTTCGTTGAACGAATAACAATCACCCTGCACTGTTAAAGGTAGCACTATGAACGATAAAAACATCGTTCAGATGCCCGACGGGTATCTGAATAAGACACCTCTGTTCCAGTTTATTTTGTTATCCTGTTTATTCCCATTATGGGGATGCGCAGCCGCGTTAAATGATATTCTGATTACGCAATTTAAAAGTGTATTTTCGCTGAGCAACTTTGCTTCGGCATTAGTACAAAGCGCCTTTTATGGCGGTTATTTTTTAATTGCTATTCCGGCCTCGCTGGTCATTAAAAAAACCAGTTATAAAGTGGCGATACTTATCGGCCTGACGCTATACATTGTCGGCTGTACGCTCTTTTTCCCGGCGTCGCACATGGCGACCTACACCATGTTCCTCGCGGCGATTTTCGCCATTGCGATTGGCCTGAGTTTCCTGGAAACGGCGGCGAACACCTACAGTTCGATGATCGGGCCGAAAGCCTACGCCACGCTGCGGCTGAATATCAGCCAGACCTTTTATCCGATCGGCGCGGCGGCAGGCATTTTATTGGGTAAGTATCTGGTCTTTTCCGAAGGGGAAAGCCTGGAAAAACAGATGGCGGGCATGAATGCCGAGCAAGTCCACAACTTCAAGGTGCTGATGCTGGAAAACACTCTGGAACCCTATAAGTACATGATTATGGTTCTGGTAGTGGTGATGGTACTGTTCCTGCTGACGCGTTTCCCGACCTGTAAAGTCGCGCAAACCGCGAGTCATAAACGCCCCTCGGCGCTGGATACGTTACGCTATCTCGCCAGCAACGCCCGTTTCCGTCGCGGTATTGTGGCGCAGTTCCTGTATGTGGGAATGCAGGTGGCGGTCTGGTCGTTCACTATCCGTCTGGCGCTGGAGTTAGGCGATATCAATGAGCGCGATGCCTCAACCTTTATGGTCTACAGCTTCGCCTGCTTTTTTATCGGCAAGTTTATCGCCAACATTCTGATGACACGCTTTAACCCGGAAAAAGTCCTGATCCTTTACTCCGTTATCGGCGCGCTGTTCCTGGCCTATGTAGCGCTGGCGCCCAGCTTTAGCGCGGTATACGTGGCGGTGCTGGTCAGTGTTCTGTTTGGCCCCTGCTGGGCGACCATTTATGCCGGAACGCTCGATACCGTCGATAACGAGCATACCGAAATGGCGGGGGCGGTGATCGTGATGGCGATTGTCGGCGCGGCGGTGGTTCCCGCGATTCAGGGCTACGTGGCGGACATGTTCCACTCGCTACAGCTCTCATTCCTGGTTTCCATGCTGTGCTTTGTTTACGTTGGCGTTTACTTCTGGCGCGAAAGCAAAGTGCGCGGCAACCTGGCTGAAGTCGCCGCGTCCTGAGGAGATCAACCATGACAACACGTATTACATTATGGCGGGAGCTTTTTAGCGAGCAGCCGCGTATCTTGCTGGAAAATGATGATTTTACGGTTACGGCGTTTCGTTACGCCAGCGGCGTGGAAGGACTGAAAATACAAAACAGCCGCGGTCATCTGGTGATTCTGCCCTGGATGGGGCAGATGATTTGGGACGCGCAGTTTGACGGTCATGATCTGACTATGCGCAACATGTTCCGCCAGCCGAAGCCGGCTGCGGAAGTGGTGGCAACGTATGGTTGCTTTGCTTTCCATTCCGGACTATTGGCGAATGGCTGCCCGTCGCCGGAAGATACACATCCGCTGCACGGCGAAATGCCCTGCGCTGCCATGGACGACGCCTGGCTGGAGTTAGAGGGCGACAGTCTGCGCGTGACCGGGCGCTACGAGTATGTGATGGGGTTCGGTCATCATTATCAGGCGCAACCTGCGGTGGTAATGCGTAAAGCAAGCGCGCTGTTTGATATTCAGATGACAGTGACTAACCTGGCTTCAGTCACCATGCCGCTACAGTACATGTGCCACATGAACTATGCCTATGTGCCGAACGCCACGTTCCGCCAGAATATCCCGGATACCGCGCTGAAGCTACGCGAGTCGGTGCCGGCGCATGTCAAACCCACGGCGCAGTGGCTGGCGTTTAATCAACGGCTTTTGCAGGGTGAAGCCTCGCTGGAAACGCTCAACGAGCCTGGCTTTTATGACCCGGAAATCGTCTTCTTCGCCGATGAACTGGACAGATACACGGATACCCCGGAATTCAGTATGATCGCCCCGGATGGCACCACGTTCGTGACACGTTTCGCCAGCGCGGAGCTCAATTACGTGACCCGCTGGATTCTTTATAACGGCGATCAGCAGGTTGCCGCCTTTGCCCTGCCCGCGACCTGTCGGCCTGAAGGTTTTCTCGCGGCGCAGCGAAATGGAACCTTGCTTCAACTGGAACCGCAGCAAACCCGGACGTTCACCGTCACGACAGGCATTGTCTGACCGCTCAAGGCTTGAACAGCCGCGCGCTTATCGTTAAGGTAAGCGCGTTTTTTTTATCCATCAGGACAGAACCCATGATCACCGTTGCCCTTATCGACGACCACCTTATCGTCCGCTCCGGCTTTGCACAGCTACTGGGGCTGGAACCTGATTTGCAGGTGGTCGCCGAGTTTGGTTCCGGGCGCGAAGCGTTGGCAGGCTTACCGGGGCGCGGCGTACAGGTGTGTATCTGCGATATCTCGATGCCGGATATTTCCGGACTGGAGCTGCTAAGCCAACTGCCAAAAGGGATGGCGACGATCATGCTCTCGGTTCACGATAGCCCGGCGCTGGTGGAACAGGCGTTGAACGCCGGCGCGCGCGGTTTCCTCTCTAAACGCTGTAGTCCGGATGAACTGATCGCCGCGGTGCATACGGTGGCGACGGGCGGCTGCTATTTGACCCCCGATATTGCCGTGAAACTGGCGGCGGGTCGGCAAGATCCGCTAACCAAACGCGAGCGTCAGGTGGCGGAAAAACTCGCCCAGGGTATGGCGGTAAAAGAGATTGCCGCCGAGCTGGGGCTGTCGCCAAAAACGGTGCATGTCCATCGCGCGAATCTGCTGGAAAAATTAGGCGTCAGCAATGACGTTGAACTGGCGCATCGCATGTTTGACGGTTGGTAATGAACACCTTTTTTTCCCGTTTAATCACCGTTGCTGCCTGCTTTTTTATTTTCTCCGCCGCGTGGTTCTGCCTGTGGAGCATCAGCCTGCATCTGGTAGAGCGCCCGGAGCTGGCGGCGCTGCTCTTTCCCTTCGGCCTGCGCCTGGGACTTATGCTGCAATGCCCGCGCGGATACTGGCCAGTATTGCTGGGCGCGGAGTGGCTGCTGGTGTACTGGTTGGCGCAGGAAGTTGCGCTGGCCCATCTGCCGCTTTTGATGATCGGTGGTGTGTTGACGCTACTGCCCGTGGCGCTGACTTCGCGTTACCGCCATCAGCGCGACTGGCGCACGTTATTGCTTCAGGGCGCGGCCCTCACCGCCGCGGCGCTACTGCAATCCCTGCCCTGGCTGGGGCAGGGGGAAGCGGCATGGAACGCGCTACTGCTGACCCTCACGGGTGGTCTGACGCTGGCCCCCATCTGCCTGGTTTTCTGGCACTATCTCACCAGCACTACCTGGCTGCCGCTGGGACCATCGCTGGTATCGCAGCCGGTAAACTGGCGCGGGCGGCATCTGATCTGGTATCTGCTGCTGTTTATCGTCAGTCTGTGGCTGCAACTGGGTTTACCTGCTGAACTTTCGCGCTTTACGCCGTTCTGCCTGGCGTTGCCGATTATCGCGCTCGCCTGGCATTATGGCTGGCAGGGCGCGCTCATTGCCACACTGATGAATGCTATCGCGCTGATTGCCAGTCAGACCTGGCACGATCATCCCGTCGATTTATTACTTTCGCTGTTGGCGCAAAGCCTGACCGGGCTACTGCTTGGCGCGGGCATTCAGCGTCTGCGCGAGCTGAACCAGTCGTTGCAAAAGGAGCTGGCGCGCAACCATCGGCTGGCGGAGCGTCTTCTGGAGACCGAAGAGAGCGTGCGGCGCGATGTTGCGCGTGAGCTGCACGATGACATCGGACAGACCATCACCGCGATTCGTACCCAGGCGGGCATTGTGCAACGACTGGCGGCGGATAACGGCGGCGTGAAGCAGAGCGGGCAACTTATCGAGCAGCTTTCGCTGGGTGTGTATGACGCCGTGCGTCGCCTGCTGGGGCGCTTGCGCCCGCGTCAGCTAGACGACTTAACGCTGGCGCAGGCCATCCGTTCGTTGCTGCGCGAAATGGAGCTGGAAAGCCGCGGTATTGTCAGTCACCTCGACTGGCGAATTGACGAAACGGCGCTGAGTGAAAGTCAGCGCGTGACGCTGTTTCGCGTCTGTCAGGAAGGGCTGAATAACATCGTAAAACATGCCAATGCCAGCGCGGTGACGCTCCAGGGCTGGCAGCAGGATGAGCGGCTGATGCTGGTGATTGAGGATGACGGCAGCGGCCTGCCGCCGGGCTCTCACCAGCAGGGCTTCGGCCTGACCGGAATGCGCGAACGCGTGTCGGCGCTCGGCGGGACGCTAACCATCTCTTGTACCCACGGTACGCGGGTGAGCGTCTCGTTGCCCCAGCGTTACGTTTAAGGAAGGATAATGCTTTCGTTTTTAAAAGCCCCGGCCAACGCGCCGCTCATCACCGATAAGCACGAGGTTGACGCCCGCTATCGCTACTGGCGGCGGCACATCCTGATCACCATTTGGTTGGGTTACGCGCTGTTCTATTTCACCCGTAAAAGCTTTAACGCCGCCGCGCCGGAAATCCTTGCTAGCGGCATTCTGTCCCGCAGCGATATCGGCCTGCTGGCGACGCTGTTTTACATCACCTACGGGGTGTCGAAATTTGTCTCCGGCATCGTTAGCGATCGCTCTAACGCTCGCTATTTTATGGGCATCGGGCTGATTGCGACCGGCGTAGTGAATATTCTGTTCGGCTTCTCGACCTCGCTGTGGGCCTTTGCTCTGCTATGGGCGCTGAACGCCTTTTTCCAGGGGTTTGGATCGCCGGTTTGCGCCCGTTTGCTGACCGCCTGGTACTCGCGTACCGAGCGCGGCGGCTGGTGGGCGTTATGGAACACCGCGCACAATGTCGGCGGGGCGCTGATCCCTCTCGTTATGGCCGCTGTCGCCCTGCATTATGGCTGGCGCGTCGGAATGATGGTGGCCGGGTTGCTTGCCATCGGGGTGGGCATGGTCCTCTGCTGGCGGCTGCGCGACCGTCCGCAGGCGATTGGTTTACCGCCGGTAGGCGACTGGCGGCACGATGCGCTGGAGGTCGCCCAACAGCAAGAGGGCGCGGGGCTAAGTCGCAAAGAAATCCTCGCTAAATATGTGCTGTTGAATCCCTATATCTGGCTGCTTTCGCTATGTTATGTCTTAGTGTACGTGGTGCGCGCGGCGATCAACGACTGGGGCAACCTGTATATGTCCGAGACGCTGGGCGTGGATTTGGTCACGGCCAACACGGCAGTATCGATGTTTGAGCTGGGTGGATTTATCGGCGCGCTGGTGGCGGGCTGGGGCTCGGACAAACTCTTCAACGGCAACCGCGGACCGATGAATTTAATCTTCGCTGCCGGGATTCTGCTCTCTGTGGGTTCGCTGTGGCTGATGCCGTTCGCCAGCTACGTGATGCAGGCGGCCTGTTTCTTCACCACCGGTTTCTTTGTCTTCGGCCCGCAGATGCTCATTGGCATGGCGGCGGCGGAGTGCTCGCATAAAGAGGCGGCGGGCGCGGCCACCGGCTTTGTCGGCCTGTTCGCCTATCTCGGCGCGTCGCTTTCCGGCTGGCCGTTAGCGAAAGTGCTGGAGATCTGGCACTGGACCGGTTTTTTTGCGGTCATCGCCATCGCGGCGGGGATCTCCGCGCTATTGCTGTTGCCATTTCTGAACGCTCAGGCCCCGCGCGAGACCAGCGAAGCGTGATGCACCTCACCTTTTTGCGCTGAATGGGGCAAAACTAAGAAATTTTCCCGGTTTTGCCTGGACGCTGTCGCAGGCCACTTTTCCTGTGGATTTTTACAATGCCTGCCATTCGCAGGTATAAAAATTAGCTCAGGAGTAATCCATGCTGGCCTTCTTAAACCAGGTGCGTAAGCCGACCCTGGATCTGCCGCTCGATGTGCGGCGTAAAATGTGGTTCAAGCCGTTCATGCAGTCCTATCTGGTGGTTTTTATCGGCTACCTGACCATGTACCTGATCCGCAAAAACTTTAACATCGCGCAGAACGACATGATCTCTACCTACGGGTTGAGCATGACCGAGCTGGGGATGATTGGCCTGGGCTTCTCGATCACCTATGGCGTGGGGAAAACGCTGGTTTCCTACTACGCTGACGGTAAAAATACCAAGCAGTTTCTACCGTTTATGTTGATCCTCTCCGCTATCTGTATGCTCGGCTTCAGCGCCAGCATGGGCGCGGGGTCAACCAGTCTGTTTCTGATGATCGCTTTCTATGCCCTGAGCGGTTTCTTCCAGAGTACCGGCGGATCGTGCAGCTACTCGACCATCACCAAATGGACTCCGCGTCGTAAACGCGGCACCTTTCTCGGCTTCTGGAATATCTCCCACAACCTCGGCGGCGCGGGCGCGGCAGGCGTGGCGCTGTTCGGCGCCAACTACCTGTTCGACGGTCACGTCATCGGCATGTTTATCTTCCCGTCGATTATCGCGCTGATTGTTGGCTTTATCGGTCTGCGTTTTGGCAGCGACTCCCCGGAGTCTTACGGTCTGGGTAAAGCTGAAGAACTGTTCGGCGAAGAGATCAGCGAAGAGGATAAAGAGACTGAAGAAAACGAAATGACCAAGTGGCAGATCTTTGTTGAATATGTGTTGAAAAACAAAGTGATCTGGCTGCTGTGCTTCTCCAATATCTTCCTGTATGTGGTACGTATTGGTATCGACCAGTGGTCAACCGTCTACGCCTTCCAGGAACTGAAACTTTCTAAAGAGGTGGCGATTCAGGGCTTTACCTTGTTTGAAGTGGGCGCGCTGGTCGGCACGTTGCTGTGGGGCTGGCTCTCTGACCTGGCGAACGGTCGTCGTGCGCTGGTAGCCTGTGTGGCGCTGGCGTTAATCATCGCCACCCTCGGCGTCTACCAGCACGCCAGCAACCAGTATGTCTATCTGGCCTCGCTGTTCGCGCTCGGTTTCCTGGTGTTTGGGCCGCAGCTATTAATTGGCGTGGCGGCAGTCGGTTTCGTACCGAAAAAAGCCATCGGCGCTGCGGACGGTATCAAAGGAACCTTCGCTTATCTTATCGGCGATAGCTTTGCCAAGCTGGGTCTGGGCATGATTGCCGACGGCACCCCCGTTTTTGGTCTGACCGGCTGGGCGGGCACCTTCGCCGCGCTGGACGCCGCCGCGATCGGCTGTATCTGCCTGATGGCGATGGTCGCCGTGATGGAAGAGCGCAAAATCCGCCGTGAGAAAAAAATTCAGCAAGTTAATATCGCTTAAATGTGTGCATTTGGTAACGTTTTGCCCGGCTTAACGCCGGGCTTTTTTATGCCTTGCGTTCGTCAGACAGGACATCCGGCGTCTGGCGTGAATGAAGACAGGCGTTAATAAATCACATCCTGACAGGCCAGAACGTCGACAGTTATAAATTTACCGTTATGATGGGCATCCTGTTTGGTGATGGATGTGCGCATGATTTGGTTGATTCTGGCCACGTTTGTGGTGGTGTTTATTGTGGGTTTTCGGGTGCTGACATCGGATACCCGCCGGGCGATTCGCCGCCTGAGCGAACGTCTGAATATTGATGTAGTGCCGATAGAATCGATGATTGATCAGATGGGTAAAACGGCGGGCGGTGAATTTTTACAGTATCTGCATCGCCCTGATGAGTCGCATTTGCAAAATGCCGCTCAGGTGTTACTTATCTGGCAAATGGTGATTGTCGATGGCGGCGATCAGAATTTGCAGCGGTGGCATCGCTTGCTGCAAAAAGCGCGTTTAGCCGCGCCGATCACCGACACACAGGTACGGCTGGCGCTGGGCTTTTTGCGCGAAATGGAACCCGATATGCAGGAGATCAACGCGTTTCAACTGCGCTATAACGCCTTTTTTCAGCCGGAAGAGGGTGTCCACTGGCTGCATTGATACTCTTCACTATCTCGTTAACAAAAGACGAGATGAATGAGGCTGGCAAGGGCGGAGAGCCACGATTAACGGCCAGATGGCGCGATTCATCGTTAGCCAAATAAAGCGTAGCCGCCATCGTATTTGCTAAGGGTGAACCACAGAAGTAACGCACCGAATAACCGCTAACGACGCCAAAACGTCAGAGACTTATAGCTCATCATTTCCGTGACATATATCACGGAAATGTGATCTTGTTTTGAACACTAAAACTGTGACTCCTTGCCATACCTCCTGTCTCAAAATTTCTTATCATAAACTCGAAGTTGTACATGATTGTCTATAGACAACTCTAAATGTTTAGGCGCGCACCATGAAAACATTGAGTAAAAGTTCACACATCCCACTGTATCAACAGGTTGTGGAGTGGATAAGGGAAAGTATTTATAGCGGAGAATTGGTTGAGGATGACCGGATACCTTCAGAGTTTCAAATCATGGATATGCTGGAGGTGAGTCGCGGTACCGTTAAAAAAGCGGTTGACCAACTTGTCCGGGAAGGTGTTCTTGTGCAAGTGCAGGGTAAAGGAACTTTCGTAAAGAAGGAAAATGTTGCTTACCCACTGGGTGAAGGTTTGCTCTCCTTTGCTGAAGCCTTAGCCAGCCAGAAGATAAACTTCACAACCAGTGTTATAACCTCCCGACTGGAGCCCGCTAACCGCTTTGTAGCAGAGAAACTGAGTATCAAACCGGGACAAGATGTTTTATTTCTTAAACGCCTTCGTTGTATTGGCGATGAAAAAGTCATGTTGATTGAAAATCGTATCAACATTGATCTCTGCCCCGGTATTATTGATGTAGATTTTACCAGGGAGAATTTATTTTCAGCAATAGAAAGATTATCTGATAAGAAAATAAGTTTTTCTGAAAGCCGTTACGCAGCTAAATTAATTGGTAATGAGCGAGGCCATTATCTTGATATTGGTGAAGACGCACCTGTTTTGCATTTGGAACAGTTGGTATTTTTCTCTAGAGGATTGGCCATTGATTTTGGTAACGTCTGGTTAAAAGGTAATAAATATTATCTTGGCACTATTTTACAGCGCCTGGATGCCTGACTAGCAAAGAGGAATCTATGCAGGATATTCATTTTCGCCGTCATTATGTTCGCCACCTCCCTAAAGAGGTGAGTCAGAATGACATAATCAAGGCTCTTGCCAGTCCGTTAATTAACGATGGTATGGTTGTATCTGATTTTGCCGATCACGTCATTACGCGAGAACAGAATTTTCCAACGGGTCTACCGGTTGAGCCTGTAGGTGTCGCTATTCCACATACTGATCACAGGTATGTTCGCCAAAACGCCATTAGCGTTGGAATACTGGCAGAACCCGTCAATTTCGAAGATATGGGCGGGGAACCAGATCCCGTACCTGTCAGGGTGGTGTTTATGCTTGCTTTAGGTGAAAGCAATAAGCAGCTCAACGTACTGGGTTGGATTATGGATGTGATCCAGGATGAGGATTTTATGCAGCAGTTACTGGTCATGAATGATGATGAAATTTATCAGTCAATTTACACACGCATATCTGAAAGAGGTGAAGTATGAGTAAAATGATACTATTTGTTTGCGCAACGGGTGTTGCTACTTCCACGGCTGTGGCAGAAAAAGTAATGGAATATTGTAAAGACAATGGGCTTGATGTTAATTATTCCCAAACTAATGTAGCCTCATTGCCAAACAATACCGATGGTGCAGCTTTGGTTGTATCAACAACGAAAGTTCCTTATGAACTGGATATTCCGGTTGTTAGTGGCCTGCCAATCATTACCGGAGTAGGTGAAGATAAAGTTCTTGAAAAAATAGTTTCAATCCTTAAAGGCCAAGCCTGATTTCATAAATAAAAAACAGATAAATTACCCAGGCGCTAACGCGAGGTCTGGTCACATCTGAATAAGAGGTCGGATATGAATGATATAGCACATACTCTCTATACCGTTGTGCAATATGTCCTGGGATTTGGCCCAACGGTTTTATTGCCGCTGGTCCTTTTTTTCCTGGCATTGTTCTTCAAAGTAAAACCCGCTAAAGCACTTCGCTCATCGTTAATTGTCGGAATAGGGTTTGTCGGAATTTATGCCATCTTTGACATACTTACCAGCAACGTAGGCCCGGCTGCACAGGCAATGGTTGAGCGAACTGGTATTAGTCTTCCTGTTGTCGATTTAGGCTGGCCACCATTGGCCGCAATTACCTGGGGCTCACCAATCGCACCCTTTGTCATTCCGCTGACGATGCTGATTAATGTCGCCATGCTGGCTCTGAATAAGACACGTACTGTTGATGTCGACATGTGGAACTACTGGCACTTTGCCCTGGCTGGAACGCTGGTTTACTACAGCACAGGGAGTTTTGTTTTGGGTCTGTCCGCAGCCGCTATTGCCGCGATCGTGGTTCTCAAACTGGCGGACTGGTCTGCGCCATTAGTGGCAAAGTACTTCGGTCTGGAAGGTATTTCACTTCCGACCCTGTCATCTGTCGTCTTCTTTCCGATTGGATTGCTGTTCGACAAAATTATCGACAAAATCCCTGGCGTTAACCGTATTCATATTGATCCGGAAAACGTTCAGAAAAAAATGGGAATCTTCGGTGAGCCTATGATGGTGGGTACTATTCTGGGGGTCTTGTTGGGCATCATTGCCGGGTATGACTTTAAACATATCCTATTGCTGGGGATCAGCATTGGCGGTGTCATGTTCATTCTTCCGCGTATGGTACGAATTTTGATGGAAGGTTTATTACCTCTGTCTGAAGCCATTAAGAAATATTTGAATGCCAAATATCCTGGCCGTGATGATCTCTTTATCGGACTGGATATCGCGGTAGCAGTAGGTAACCCAGCCATTATATCTACAGCACTGATTCTGACACCCATCTCTGTCTTTATTGCATTCCTTCTTCCTGGCAATAAAGTCCTGCCACTCGGAGACCTTGCGAACCTGGCAGTCATGGCTTCCATGATTGTACTGGCATGTCGTGGCAATATTTTCCGGGCTGTGATAACCGCAATTCCTGTTATTGTCGCCGACTTGTGGATTGCGACCAAAATTGCGCCATTTATTACCAGTATGGCTAAGGATGTCAATTTCAAAATGGCTGAGGGGTCAAGTGGTCAGGTATCAAGCTTCCTTGATGGCGGTAACCCCTTCCGTTTCTGGCTGCTTGAAATATTCAACGGAAATATTATTGCTATCGGGCTGATTCCTGTGCTTGCGCTGATTATTTATGGTGTTTTTCGCCTGACAAAAGGAACGGTCTATGCCTGATTACCACGCAGCGCTTGTCATTGACATTGGCACAACTAACTGCAAAGTCAGCTGTTATTCCTGTCATGACGTGTCAGTTCTGGAAGTCCGCAAGTTTCCGACGCCAACAATATCGTCGGACAAAGGCGAGGTAGATTTCGATATCGAAGCGCTGTGGCAGGCACTGCGACTGGTAATGGCTGAACTGGTGGCTTCAGTACCGTTTCCGGTAAAAAATATCAGTATTGCGAGTTTCGGTGAGTCTGGCGTCTTTGTGGATAAGGAGGGCGTCATTCTTACCCCGATGCTGGCCTGGTATGATCGACGTGGTGAATCTTATCTCTCGTCATTAAGCAAGGCAGAGGCTGAAGAACTGTATTCTATAACGGGATTGCCACCTCACAGTAATTACTCAGCATTTAAAATGAGATGGTTACTTGATAACTACTCCTTGCATGAAAGAAAAGATATCTGCTGGTTACATGCACCAGAAGTGTTGTTGTGGCGAATGACAGGTGCGAAAAAGACGGAAATATCCCTGGCCAGTAGAACGTTGTGTCTGGACATTGCTCGCCGTACCTGGTCTCGTAATGCTGCCGGGATTCTCGGCATACCGTTCGGTGTACTGGCTCCGTTGATAAAGCCAGGTGAAGTGGCCGGATGGATGACGGCAACGCTTAGAGAGGAATTGGGCTTCTCTCATGAGGTAAAAGTCACACTCGCTGGACACGATCATATGGTCGGTGCCCGCGCATTACAGATGCAACCGGGCGATGTGCTGAATTCTACCGGCACGACAGAGGGTATTTTACTGCTGAATACACAGCCAACGCTTGATGTGCAGGCTCGCAGGAATAAGCTGGCAAATGGTTGTTACTCCGATGGTGAATTTTTCACGCTTTTCGCTTCTCTGCCTGTCGGCGGTTATGCGCTTGAATGGGTGAAAAAAACCTTTCGTTTAACTGATAAGGAAATAAGCACAGGCCTGGAAAAAGCCATGGAGCAATACCTCAAACCTTCCTGGTCTGTCGAGCATGTGCCGGTATTTATTCCTCATTTGCGGGGCTCGGGTTCGCCAAATAAAAATCGGCACACCCGTGGCCTGCTTTTTGGTCTGACGGATTCACTTCCTCCGGAGTCTCTGCTTGAGAGTGTCTTTATCGGCCTGGCGATGGAGTTTGCACACTGTCACGGGTGCTTTAATATCCCGGCGGGCAGGACAGTAAAAGTCATTGGCCCTGCGGTGAAAAACCCATACTGGCTCCAGTTGAAGGCTGACATCCTCCAGTGTCCAATTGAGGCCATTGCTTTTGATGAAACCGTCTCCCTTGGAGCATTGTTGATAGCCTGTCCGAATGTTGTCCCCCCGACTGTTCCTGTGGCTGAGCGATATTTTCCTGACGCGGTTCGTTCTGCAAAGTTGAAAATATATCAGCAGCAATGGCTGTCATTTTATCAATTTAAACTGCGGCAAGAAGGGGCGCTTATTGGTGAATAACTGTGATAACTCAATAGTTCGATAATTTACTTACACTGCTCACATAAATATCTGGAGTTAATATGCCTTTAGTCAATGGTAGGATCCTGCTCAATTGTATTCAGGAAAAACATGTCCTTGCGGGGGCATTTAATACAACGAACCTGGAGACAACAATTTCCATTCTTAATGCAATAGAACGTTCCGGATTGCCCAATTTTATTCAAATTGCTCCTACTAATGCACAGCTTTCAGGTTACGATTACATTTATGAAATAGTTAAGCGACATGCCGACAAAATGGATATTCCTGTCAGCCTGCATCTGGATCATGGGAAAACTCTGGAAGATGTTAAGCAGGCTGTCCGGGCCGGATTTACCTCAGTAATGATTGATGGCGCGGCGCTACCGTTCGAAGAAAATATTGCATTTACCCGAGAAGCCGTCGATTTCTGTAAATCATTTGGTGTTCCCGTCGAAGCGGAATTAGGCGCTATTCTGGGTAAGGAAGATGATCATGTCAGCGAGGCTGACTGCAAAACTGAACCTGAGAAGGTTCAGCGCTTTGTTGAGGAGACAGGGTGCGACATGCTGGCAGTGTCAATTGGTAATGTACATGGTCTTGAAGATATCCCACGCATTGATATCCCGCTATTACAACGCATCGCGTCTGTCAGTCCGGTACCTTTGGTTATTCATGGAGGTTCTGGTATTGACGCGGATATTCTTCGTAGCTTTGTTAATTACAAAGTAGCCAAAGTGAATATTGCGAGTGATTTGCGCAAAGCCTTTATTACTACTGTTGGTAAGGCTTGGGTAAATAATAACAACGAGGCTAATCTGGCGCGTGTCATGGCGAACGCAAAACAGGCAGTTGAGGATGATGTTTATTCTAAAATTAAGATGATGAATAAAAATCACTCAGCATTCCGCAAAGTCTCTTAAGGAAAATATATGATTAGACAAAAAGTACGCGTTATGAACAGTACGGGGCTTCATGCGCGGCCAGCCGCTACACTTGCGAAAATTGTCAAAAAATACCAGTCTTCATTAACGCTAGTTAATAATGACAAAGAAATTCCCATTAAAGGAATGATGAGTATTTTGGGGGCTGGCGTAAAGGGAAACACAATGATTGATTTAATTTGTGATGGACAGGATGAACTGGCTTTTATGGATGAATTAAAATCTGCATTTGCTGATGGCTTTGGTGAGTCAGTATAGTGCAATTCCCGTCAAACGGCGCAGGAAGTTGTAGAGGCTTCCTGCACTCATTATCGTATGAATAGCCTTAACAGACCATCGGTAAAACCCTCATACCAGCACCTTTAGCCCGTGTTTTTGGACAACATTAAGTAGTTTCAGTGACATCCCGCTGGGACGCTTGGCGCCGCTTTCCCACTTTTGAACCGTTGATACGCTGGTATTCAGGTACCGAGCGAAAACCGGCTGGCTAACGTTGAGTTCTTCTCGTAACGCTTTTATTTCAAGTGGCTGCAGGTCTTTGATGCTGCTTAAGCAGGTCGTGTCAAAACTGCGCATTGTCTCCTGGGGAATGGCATCCACGCTAAATAATCCAGATGCCGCGCTATGAATCGCTTCAAAGGCGGGGCTTTTGAATTTAGTTTTTGCTGACATGGCGCACCTCTACCAGTTCTTTGTTATTAATGAGTGCCGTTATCTGATCTTCGGTCAGGCAAGCATAGTGTTTTGCTAACTCACGGAAACCCGCGAGTTCGCGATAGCTAATGTTGGCCATATCCTGTTTGGCATACAGGAAGGTGTAAAACCAATGTTCGCCTCCCTTTGCCAACACGATTGCGCGATCGCGGTTTTGATTGAGACGTTTTTTATAAACTCCGCCGCCAAGATTATCTGCTTTTCCTTGCAGTACGGCGTTGATGGCCTCGCTTAACTCGTCATCTTTTATCGTGTGGGACTTCGCTTCTCTGTTAAACCACCTGGTTTTGAAGATTCGCATCAGGTTGACATCCTGTAATCTAAAGTATAGCGCCAGGTGATACACTATGTCTTACCTTTTGGTTTTACACGCAGCGAGAGAAGATAATTCTCAACGCTCGACCAGCCTCGCAAAATGCAGCGCAACAATGTCAGTTGCTAAAATGTTAATCAGATCACATTTTGTAATGTTACACTGCGTGGATTTTCCGCACTAAAACGACGCAGGTAACCACAATGAATGAAAATATCGCAGAAAAATTCCGCGCTGATGGGGTTGCCAGGCCTAACTGGTCAGCCGTTTTTGCCGTGGCGTTTTGTGTCGCCTGCCTGATTACCGTTGAGTTTTTGCCCGTTAGTCTGTTGACGCCGATGGCGCAGGATCTGGGGATCTCCGAGGGCGTCGCCGGTCAGTCGGTCACCGTTACGGCGTTTGTCGCGATGTTTTCCAGCCTGTTCATTACCCAGATTATTCAGGCGACCGACAGGCGTTATATCGTTATTCTGTTCGCTGTTTTGCTGACGGCTTCTTGTCTGATGGTCTCCTTTGCCAACAGCTTTACGCTGCTGTTGCTGGGCCGCGCCTGTCTTGGGTTGGCGCTGGGCGGATTCTGGGCGATGTCGGCGTCGCTGACCATGCGACTGGTTCCCGCGCGTACCGTGCCGAAAGCGCTGTCGGTGATTTTTGGCGCGGTTTCCATCGCGTTAGTGATCGCCGCGCCGCTGGGCAGTTTTTTGGGCGGTATTATTGGCTGGCGTAATGTCTTTAACGCCGCTGCGGTGATGGGCGTACTGTGCGTCATCTGGGTGGTGAAATCACTGCCGTCGCTGCCGGGCGAACCTTCTCACCAGAAACAGAATATGTTTAGCCTGTTGCAACGCCCTGGCGTGATGGCCGGGATGATCGCCATCTTTATGTCTTTTGCCGGGCAGTTCGCTTTCTTTACCTATATTCGCCCGGTCTATATGAATCTGGCGGGCTTTGACGTTGATGGTCTGACGCTGGTGTTGCTCAGTTTTGGTATTGCCAGCTTCGTTGGCACTTCTTTCTCATCTTATGTCCTGAAACGTTCGGTAAAACTGGCGCTGGCCGGTGCGCCGCTGCTACTGGCGCTGAGCGCGCTGACGCTCATTGTGTGGGGAAGCGACAAAACCGTGGCGGCGGCAATAGCGATTATCTGGGGACTGGCGTTTGCGCTGGTGCCGGTGGGATGGTCAACGTGGATCACTCGTTCCCTTGCCGATCAGGCGGAAAAAGCCGGTTCCATCCAGGTCGCGGTGATTCAACTGGCAAATACCTGTGGCGCGGCAGTGGGCGGTTATGCGCTCGACAATTTCGGGCTGCTTTCGCCGCTGGCGCTTTCCGGCGGTCTGATGCTGTTGACGGCGTTAGTCGTGGCGGCGAAAGTCCGTATTACGCCAATGAGTTGATATTGCTGCCATTTGTAGGCCGGATACGACGTTAGTCGTTATCTGGCAATAATAAATGCTTAATCAAAACCGTTATGCTCTGCGGTGGCGGCAAACCATTCTCCGCTTTTTTTCACCGTGCGCGTTTGGGTGGCTAAATCCAGTTGTACAAAACCATAGCGATTTTTATAGCCGTTCAGCCATGACCAGTTATCGATAAAGGTCCACATGTGGTAGCCAAGACAGTGACAGCCCTCGCTAATGCCTTTATGCAGCCATTTAAGATGCTCAGAGATAAAGTCAATCCGGTAATCATCGTGAATTTGTCCCGCTTGCACAAAACGCTGCTCGTTCTCAACGCCCATCCCGTTTTCGGAGATAAAACAGCGCGGATTGCCGTAATTATCCCGCAGGTTGGTAATGATGTCGTAAATTCCTGGCGCGTAAATTTCCCAGCCGCGGTAAGGGTTCATCTTGCGCCCCGGCATGTCGTAATAGTCAAATAACCACTCCGGCATAAACGGCGCTTGCGGATTCACCGCCGTATCACGGCATTTCACGCGGCGCGGCTGATAATAGTTAATCCCCAGTAAATCGATTTTGCCGTCGGCAATAAGCTGACGGTCGCCTGGCTGACAGGCAGGCAGCTGGTTATAGGTTTTCAGCAGCGCCACCAGCTCCGCCGGGTATTCTCCCTTTAATACCGGGTCAAGAAAACTGCGGTTGAATAACAGATCCGCATGATGCGCGGCTTGCACATCGGCGGGATGCTGCGAGCGTGGGTAGGACGGCGTCAGATTCAGCACTACGCCGATTTCACCGTCGTAGCGCCCGGCGCGCCAGGCGCGCACGGCGGTCGAGTGCGCCAGCACGGTATGGTACGCCACGGTGGCCGCACGTTTAAAATCCACCACATTGGGATAGTGGAAGTCGTACAAATAGCCGCCTTCCACCGGCACAATCGGCTCATTAAAGGTAAACCAGTGCTTCACGCGGTCGCCAAACAAGGTAAAACACGTTTGCGCGTACCGACCAAACGCCTCTACGACGTCGCGATTTTCCCAGCCGCCTTTCTCCTGCATGACCATCGGCATATCAAAATGGAACAGCGTAATAAACGGCGTGATGCCCTGCGCCAGTAGCTCGTCGATGACGTGATTGTAGAAGCTCACCGCTTGTGGATTCACCTCGCCTACGCCGTCTGGAATGAGCCGCGCCCAGCTTAGTGAGGTGCGAAAACTGTTATGTTTTAACTGTTTCAGTAGCGCGATGTCTTGCTTCCAGTGGCGATAGAACGTTGAGGTTTCCGCTGGACCGATGCCCTGATGAAAACGATCAGGCTGGCGCTCGAACCACACATCCCACGTGGTCTGGCTTTTACCGCCATTCAGACTATCCCCTTCGGTTTGCAACGCTGAGCAGGCGCTGCCCCACCAGAAGTTATCGGGAAAACGGTATCGCATTGTCGTACTCCTTGATCGCGTAAATTCACTCCAGAATACGTGGTTTTGGCGAACAGAAACCGGTTACAGTCCGCATTTTCGCGACCAAAAAGCGGAAAAGCTGTGCTACATCTCCGGGCATTCCACCTTGCCGAGAGCCTGCCAGTAGTTATGCTGATTGTTGCGCTCTATCGCGATCATCGCCTCCCGAATATGCTGCTGGTTCCCCTCGCTCGCCATGATTTTTTTCTCCCAGGCTTCATCGGTTAGCGCGCCTTTGGGCGTACACATTTTGCGCAAATCCTTTAAAATCGTATTTTTTTCATGCACCGACTGGAGTGAGCTAAACGGAGAGTCGGCATACGTGACGCCCGGTAGCGCGACAAGTGTGGCAATAAGCAGAAGCGTTTTTCGTTTCATAAACGGTATCCTTATCGGTTTGCACTTTTTCAAGAGTAAGTGTAGACCGTGCGACGTTCACTCATCGGGGCGTGCTATCCGTTGGCGTTGAAGTCAGGCAAAAGTGGGAAGGCGGTTTCTCGCTGCGCCTTCACTTTCTTGCGTGGCAGAATAGTGTATGTTCTGACTACTCTTTTATTTCGTAAGCGGTAGTGTAATGAGACGTATTGAGATCGTACTGGGAGAGCTGGAACGGCTGACGCGCGGGCTATGTCTTGCCGATTTGGCGCAGGAGACGGCGTTTACGGCGGAGGCGATAGGTTTCAATCTTGGGCTGGCGCGTAACTCCGTCAGCAAAGATCTCAATCAGTTATGGAATGACGGGCTGGCAATCAAAAGCCGTGGCCGCCCGGTCTATTTTCTGCATCGCCAGGCGCTGGAAACGTTGCTGGGACGACAGCTGGAAGAGTCTGAACGCGAGGTGCGGTCGGTGGCGGATGTGCTGCCGCATGAAGAGCATTACGCGCCCGACGATCCGTTTACCAGCCTGATTGGTTACGATCGCAGCCTGCGCGATGCGGTAGAAAAAGGCCGTGCGGCGGTGCTCTATCCGCACGGTTTACACGTTCTGCTTACCGGGCCGTCCGGCGTCGGTAAAACCTTTTTTGCGGAACTGATGCACCGTTTCGCCTGTGAACAGGCGAGCGGCGCTATCCCGCCGCTGGTCTACTTTAACTGCGCGGAATACGCCCATAACCCGGAACTGCTCTCCTCGCATCTGTTTGGTCATCGGCAGGGGGCGTTTACCGGCGCGAATGAACATAAAACAGGCCTCGTGGAGCAGGCGGACGGTGGTTATCTGCTGCTGGACGAGGTGCACCGTCTGTCTTATGAAGGGCAGGAAAAGCTGTTCTCTATTCTGGATAAAGGCGAGTACCGTCCGCTTGGCGTGAGCAGCCAGCCGCGATCAATTTCGGTACGCCTGATTTGCGCCACTACCGAGCCGGTCGGGTCGGCGCTGTTACGTACTTTCCAGCGGCGTATTCAGGTATGCATTGATTTGCCGGGCATTCGCCAGCGCTCCGTTGAAGAACAGATCGAACTGATCGTGGGGTTCTTACAGCGGGAAAGCCGCAAAATAGAACGCACGGTCAGCATTGATAAACCGTTGTTGCTCTGGTTGCTGAATAAACCCCTGGAAGGCAATATCGGTCAGCTAAAAAGCGATATTCAGTTTCTTTGCGCTCAGGCGTGGGCATCGGGAATGACCGAGCATAACGACACGCTACAGCTGGATAAGCGGCTGGCGGAGATGTCGGTTAACCCAACGCCGGAACAGCGTCTATTGGTGGATACTCTGTTTGACGGTAAAGCGCGGCTAAATATAGACGCGCGCACGCTGCCCGCATTGAAGACGTCGCTGGCGACCGGGGCGGAAATTGAAGAGAGCGACCTCTTTTACAGTTTCCTGACGCGCGAATATGTTAATTTGCGCAACAGTAACGTCCCCCCGGCGGAGACGCTGGCGATCCTGAAAAATAAACTCAGCTCGATTTTTGAATACGGTCTCTACAGCCGCGACAGCGTGGCGCATCCGCCGCGCTATGGCGACCAGATTGAAGAGCGCGTGACGCTGCTGATTGGCTGCGTAGAGCAGGTGTTGGGTTTTTCGCTGCCGGAAAATCTGGTTAACCCACTGCGTAAACACTTCCTGGCGCTGATAGGCTACGTGCAGCGCGGCCTGATCCCGCAGCTTTACTCTTCCAGTTTGATCCTGGATCGCTGCAAAGACGAATATGACAACGCCACGCTGCTGTGTCGGAAAATCAACGAACTGCTGCATATACAGTGTCCGGCGACGGAAGTGGTCTGGCTATGCCTGTTCCTGAAAGAGTGCCGCCATTATCGTCAGCGTATCGATGCCAGCCCCGACTGCGGGGTCATTTTGATCGCCCACGGCGCGACCACCGCCACCAGTCAGGCGCAATATGTCAACCGCGTGCTGGAGCGCGAGCTGTTCAGCGCCATCGACATGCCGTTTGAACAGTCGGTGCATGACACGCTGGAAACGCTGACCCAAATGATTCAAACCCGCCAATATCGGCGGCTTATCCTGTTGGTGGACATCGGTTCATTGATCCATTTCGGCAGTACGATCAGTAAGTTATTCCAGATAGATGTTTTGCTCATGCCGAACATCACGCTGACCAGTCTGCTGGAAGTCGGGCTGGATTTAAGCTATGAAACCAGCGACTTACCACAGTTGACGGCGCTCCTGCAGAGTAAAAATATCCCCTGCCAGCTTTGTACGCCGCAGCAGGAGAACGGCGGCAAAGTGCTGGTCATCTCCTGTATTACCGGCATGGGAACGGCGGAAAAAATCAAAAAGGTGCTGGAGGAGAGCTTTGGCGAACTGATGTCGCAGGACACCAGGATGGTGATCCTTGATTATAACGAGGTACGTAGTCTGGAGCGCGTTCAGCAGGCATTGAATGCCAGCGAGCGGCTGGCGGGGATTGTCGGC
Organism: Salmonella sp. 32120201201600049SM; assembly: GCF_017572835.1. NCBI lineage: Bacteria > Pseudomonadati > Pseudomonadota > Gammaproteobacteria > Enterobacterales > Enterobacteriaceae > Salmonella > Salmonella sp. 32120201201600049SM. Next base: position 39,395 of record NZ_JAGESA010000006.1, read on the forward strand.
ACTTTCCAGCCGGGGCTGCCAGATATTCCGTTTATTTCGCTGGAAGAGCTTTTCTCCGAACAAGGGCCGGAACTGGTGTTGAGCCTGTTAACGCCCGATCTGTCCAACGCTGAACGCCGTCTGGAGATGGAGCGCAGCGCGATGCGCTTTATCAGCGCGCTAACGATGGAGAGCATCATCAACCATATTTCTGTGCTTAACCCGCAGCGTATTCTGAAAGAGATGGAGGGCGTTTTTAACCATCTGACGTCTTCGCTTTCCCTGAAACCAAGCCGCCAGGTGACACTGCGCTTCCTGATCCACTGCTGCTGTATGGTAGAGCGTATTGTGATTAACCGAAAACCGTTACAGATGGCGCTGGAAAGTCAGCCGAATCTGGACGCGCGCGCGTTTAGTGTCATCAAATCCGCTTTTCTGCCGATCGAAGACGCCTACGCCATCCGTTTATCGGATGCGGAATATTTTTATATCTACGAACTGCTCTATAGCTAATCCTTTTACTGGCGGGGCTTCGCGCCTCGCCAGACCTTTCTTCTTCCTCGCGTGACACAAATTCTGGCACAACCTTTGCTCTTCTGATGATGCGTTATGCCGGATAGCGGCGTAAACGCCTTATCCGGCCTACCGGGAGTGTCCTGTAGGTCCGGTAAGCGCAGTGCCACCGGGCAATATATGCCGGTGTTCTCATGTAATTGCGCCAGGAGGCCATTATTTTGACTACCACACAACCGTTGCCCCACATCCTGCTGCTGACGCATGGCGGCTGGGGACAACCGCTTTGCAACAGCCTGCGTATGGTCACGGGCGAAATTAAAGGCGTGACGGAAATCGCGCTAATGCCTGTCGATACGCTGGGCGAGTTTTATCAACGCGTCGAGGCCGTGGTGAAAACGCTGCCGGAAGGCTCGCTGATCCTGACGGATTTTGTCGGCGGCACGACGTCCAACGTCGCGGCGCGGCTAAGCGCCGATTATCCGGTGGCGGTGATTGCCGGATTGAATGCGTCGCTACTGCTGGAAGCGCTGGACAGGCGCGAACAAGGGATGCTAACCGCCTGCGTGGATGAGTTAGTTGAGGCCGGGCGCAGTAGCTGCCTGGATGTGGTCGCCCATGTACGTCAGCTACAACAATCACTCTAAGGAAAACATCATGGCCAATATCGTTTTATGCCGCATCGACAGCCGTCTCATTCATGGGCAGGTTGTCACGAAGTGGGTCGGACAATCTCAGGCGAACCGGATAGCCGTTGTGAGTGATGAACTGGACGCCGATCCGTTTATGAAAAATATCTACCTGATGGCGGCGCCGCCAAATATCAAAGTGGATTGCTTCGGCAACCAGAGTTTTGCCGCTGCATGGAAAGAAAATCAGCTTGGCGACGGTAACGTGCTGGTGCTTTTTCCCTCACTGGCGGCGGTGCAGGACGCCATACAACTGGGCTTTGACGTCACCCGCATTCAGGTTGGCGGTCTCGGCGGCGGGCCAAACCGCAAAGCGGTTTTTCAGAATATTACGCTGGATGAAAAAGACGTCGGCATTCTTAACGACCTGAAAAACCGTGGCGTTCAGGTATTTTTCCAGACCATTCCGGAAGATAAGCCGCAGCCGCTCGACGATATCCTGAAAAAATTCTAACCCTTTAATAGACACAAAATCATTCTGGATGCATCGAGGCGGCAACTGAGTGAATCCCCTGGAGCTTACTAAAGTAAGTGACTGGGGTGAGCGAAGGCAGCCAACAAAGAGGCAGCCTGAAGGATGAAGTGTATAGGATAACACTATGGATACCTTACTCTTTGCAAGCCTGATGGGGTTGTATTACTGGTTTGCCCGTTTACGCCTCGGCTACACCTTCTCCGCGATGCTGTTACAACCGGTGGTGATCGCGGTATTTGTCGGGCTTTTGCTTGGCAATATGCAGACCGCGATGATCATCGGCGCAGGGATGCAGCTCGTTTATTTGGGCGTGACCTCAACGCCGGGCGGCAACGTGCCGTCGGACCCGGCGCTGGCGGCCTGTATCTCCATTCCTATCGCGGTGAAGGCCGGTATGGACCCAAACCTGGCGATCGCGCTGGCAATCCCGTTTGGCGTGATTGGCGTGTTTCTCGATCAGCTGAGGCGCACGCTGAACGCCGCCTGGGTGCATATGGCGGATAAACACGCGGAAACGGCAAACATGGCGGGCATCATGCGTTGCGCCTTTCTTTACCCGGCATTGCTGGGGCTGGTGCTGCGCTTCCCGGTGGTCTTTGCCGCTAACTACTTTGGCCAGGATGTGGTGGAAAGTTTCCTTAAACTGATGCCGCACTGGTTAACCCACTCCTTTGAAATCATGGGCGGCATTCTGCCGGCGCTGGGCTTTGCCATCACCATTATGGTGATCGGTAAAAAGAGCCTGTTGCCGTGGTTTATCGGCGGGTTCTTCGCGGTGTTATACCTCAAGGTCGACATCATGGCGATGGCCATCTTCGGCACCTGTGTCGCCTTCCTGATTAAAGGCCTGGCGAAAAATGAAGGAGCAGCATGATGAGCAGTGACGTAATGCAACATGAACTGGTTGAGCGCGCGCGGGAAAGCGGGGCGCTGACCAAAGCAGATATCACCAAAGCCTGGTTTATCTACTGGCTGGGCGCCGAGGTTTCCAGCTCCTATGAGCGCTTACAAAGCCTGATTTTCTGCGCCTCGATGACGCCGATCATCAAAAAACTTTACCCACAAAAAGAGGAGCAGGTAGAAGCGCTAAAACGCCACCTTAACTTCTTTAACTCCGAGCAGACCTTCGGCGCGGTGATTCAGGGCATCTCTATTGCCATGGAAGAACAAAAAACGCGCGGCGAGCCGATTAACGACTCGTCTATCACCGGCATTAAAACGGGCCTGATGGGGCCGCTTGCCGGGATGGGCGACTCGATTATCTGGGCGGCGGTGATGCCGCTGTTGATAGCGATCTTTATTCCGTTCGCGGCAAATGGCAGCGCGATGGGCGGTATTATCCCGCTGATTCTCTACCCGGCGATCACCCTGGCGATCAGCTACGGTATGGTCCACAAGGGATATACGCTGGGGCGTGATTCGATTATCGGCCTGCTGCAAGGGGGGCGAATCAAAGAACTGATCTACGGGGCCAACGTGCTGGGTTTGATCATGATGGGCGCGCTTTCCGCCAGCTACGTCAAAATCACCACGCCGTTAAAAATTAGCGCCTTGAAAGGATCTGAAGTGGTGGTTCAGCAGATCCTCGACTCTATCGCGCCGGGCTTACTGCCACTGGCGGCGGTATTCGCCATCTACTTCTATCTGGTAAAAAAAGGGCCGCGCTACACCACCATTTTGCTGTCGATTGTCGCACTGAGCATAATCTGTTCGTTGTTGGGAGTGCTGTAAATCATGACGCCGAATATCTATCAACAACTGGGGTTGAAAAAGGTCATTAACGCCTGCGGCAAAATGACCATTCTGGGCGTCTCAAGCGTCGCGCCGGAGGTCATGCAGGCCACCGCGCGCGCGGCTTCAGCTTTCGTCGAGATTGACGCGCTGGTGGAAAAAACCGGCGAACTGGTATCGCGCTATACGGGGGCTGAAGATAGCTATATCACCTCGTGCGCCTCGGCGGGTATTGCCATTGCCGTCGCTGCCGCCATCACCCGCGGCGATCGGACGCGCGTCGCCCTGATGCCGGACAGCGCCGGGATGGCCAATGAAGTGGTGATGCTGCGCGGGCATAACGTCGATTACGGCGCGCCCATCACCAGCGCGATTCGCCTGGGGGGCGGGCGTGTGGTGGAAGTCGGGTCAAGTAACCTCTCCGCCCGCTGGCAATTGGAGAGTGCGATTACCGGGAACACTGCCGCCTTGTTGTACGTGAAATCACACCATTGCGTACAGAAAGGCATGTTGAGCATTGACGATTTTGTACAGGTGGCGCAGGCCAACCACCTGCCGTTGATTGTCGATGCCGCGGCGGAAGAGGATTTGCGCGGCTGGGTGGCGAGCGGCGCGGATATGGTTATCTATAGCGGCGCGAAAGCCTTTAATGCGCCAACCTCCGGCTTTATTACTGGCAAGAAAACGTGGATTGCCGCCTGCAAAGCGCAGCACCAGGGGATTGCCAGAGCAATGAAAATCGGCAAGGAAAACATGGTTGGGCTGGTGTATGCGCTGGAGAATTACCACCAGGGCCAGACGACCGTGACCGCAGCACAGTTACAGCCGGTCGCGGAAGCGATTTCCGCCATCCATGGGCTTTATGCCGATATCGAACAGGATGAGGCCGGGCGTGCAATCTGGCGTATTCGTGTGCGGGTGAACGCATCTGAATTGGGGCTGAACGCGCAGGACGTCGAAGCGCAGTTGCGCGGCGGCGAGATAGCGATTTACGCCCGCAAATATCAGCTTCATCAGGGGGTTTTTAGCCTCGATCCACGCACGGTAGCCGAAGGGGAAATGGCATTGATTGTGGCGCGACTCAGGGAGATTGCAGAACATGCAGCAGATTAATTTTTATCGTCAGCGGGTAGCGATTAACGTACTGGCAAAGGATATCGCCAACGCGAAGGCTATCTATGAAGCCGCCGAAGGCCATGCGGTCATTGGCGTACTTTCCGCGCAGTTCGCTACGGTAGAAGAGGGCGTGCCGGAGGTGAAACGCTGGATGGCGGAGGTGCCGTCTATCTCAGTGGGTCTGGGCGCAGGCGACCCGGCGCAGTACTACAAAGCGGCGATGATTGCCGCCCATACTCACCCGGCCCATGTCAACCAGACCTTTACCGGCAGCGGCTTCGCGGCGGGCGCGCTGGCGGCGACGGGCGGCGAGCAAACGCATATCAACGCCCTGGTCAGCCCGACGGGAACGCCTGGCGAGGTGGTGATTTCTACCGGCGTCAGCAGCAGCCAGGGAACGCCAGCCCGCGTTTCCTGTGAAGCGGCGGTACGCATGATGCAGGATATGGGCGCACATGCGGCGAAGTTTTTCCCGATGGGCGGCGAAAAGTCGTTACCGGAACTCTATGCGCTGGCGACAACCGCCGCCCGCCATGGCATGACGCTCATCGAGCCGACCGGCGGTATCTCACTGGATAATTTCGGTATTATCCTGCAAACCTGCCTGGAAGCAGGCGTGCCGCGCGTCATGCCGCATGTTTACAGCTCGATTATCGATCCGCAAACCGGCAATACGCGCCCCGAAGACGTCATTCGGTTGATGGAGATAGTCAAAGCGCTGGTGTGAGATTTATCGCCGAAGAGCGCTACGTTTACCTGGCCTACAGATGACGTGTATTTGTAGGCCCGGTTAGCGTTACGCTATTGGGCGATAATGCGTAGCAGGCTGGGCAAAAATGTACGTATTGCAGCCGTCAGTGATTCCCTTTCGAGCCTCCTCGCAGGGGTAAATTTTCCTGAATGCTGTCTGTATTTTTGGCGAGTACAGTGGCGTCATCTTATTCCTCAGGTGACGGATCGCCATGAAAAAAAGCCCCACGTCCACGCCTCATGATGCGGTATTCAAAACGTTTTTACGCCATCCGGATACCGCGCGGGATTTTCTCAATATTCATCTTCCCCATTCGCTAAGAATACGTTGCGATCTGACGACGTTGAAACTGGCGCCGGACAGTTTTATCGAGAAAAATTTACGCGCGTTTTATTCCGATGTCCTTTGGTCACTAAAAACGTGTGAAGGCGACGGTTATATCTATGTCGTTATAGGGCATCAGAGTACGCCGGACGCGCATATGGCGTTCCGGTTAATGCGTTACGCGACTGCCGCGATGCAGCGCCATCTGGATGCTGGCCATAAAACGTTACCGCTGGTGATTCCCATGCTGTTTTACCATGGCGCGAAAAGCCCGTATCCCTTTTCGCTGTGCTGGCTGGATGAGTTTGACGATCCTGCGCTGGCGCGTCAGCTTTATGCGACGGCATTTCCACTGGTAGACATTACGGTGGTGCCGGATAACGAGATTATGCAGCATCGACGTATCGCGATGCTGGAGCTGGTACAAAAGCATATACGTCAACGCGACCTGATGGGATTGGTCGAGCGCTTAGCGGTACTTCTGATTACGGGAAACGCTAATGACAGTCAGCTAAAAGCGCTGTTTAATTATTTGCTAATACAGCATGGCAGCACGCCTCGTTTTGGCAAGTTTATCCGCGAGGTGGCGCGTCGTGTTCCCCAACACAAGGAGAGATTAATGACGATCGTAGACAGAATACGTGAATCGGGGCGCAGAAAAGGTAAGCGTGAAGGCGTGCAACAAGGCATACAGCAAGGTATACATCAAGGTAAGCAGGAGGAAGCCTTGCGTATTGCGCATACGATGCTGGAACAGGGGATCGAGCGAGAGATTGTGCTGATGATTACCGGGCTTTCTGACGAAGAGATTAAGGCAAAGCGCCATTAAACTTTTCCCTCTTCCGCCCGGTCATCGTGATTATCAACAGCGTTAAGCGGCCCGCGCGCGTCGACGGGAATCGAGGGAGATCAGAATCACTGACGAGAGAATGAGCAGCGTGCCCAGCCAGTCCGGCAAGGTAAAACTAATCCCCAACAGCAGTAGCGACAGCAGGGCGCTGCTTAACGGTTCCGCGCAGCTTAAAATGCTGGCTTTGGGGCCACCAATCAGTTGCGCGCCTTTCAAATACAGGCTGAACGTCAGCGACGTACCGATCACCACCAGGTAGAAAAAGGCCAGAATCAGGCTGCCGCTCACCGCAAAGTGCGTTCCTTCTTTAGCGTAGAAGGGCAGCAGAATAAGGCCGCCAAAGGACATACTCCAGCCGACCACTGGCAGCGTGCCGTATTGGGCGATTAGCCTGGAAGGCCAGGTCGTATAAAAGGCGGCGGCAAATGCGGAGGCGATACCCCAGAACAGCGCGCCTGAAGAGATCGACAGCGATGTTGGATTGCCGTGAGTCACCAGTAAAAAGGTGCCGATAAGCGATGTAAGAATGGCGGTTAAGACCAGAATGCCTGGTCGTGTTCTTCGCGCTAATGCAAACCACGCGACAATAATGGTCGGCGATAAAAATTGCAGCACTGTCGCGGTGGCGGCATTGGATTTTTCAATCGTAAGCAGGAAGGTTAGCTGAACGGTGAGCGCGCCCACCACGGAGAAAATCAGCAGACTCAGAGCATCTTTGCGGTTTTTAAGAATCGAAAATATCTTATCGCCGTGCATAAAGGAGAAGGTCACCAGTATCAGCCCGGCGAATAACAAACGTATCATCGTCAGGAACTGTGACGACATACGGCTTTGCTCCATGATGTACTGCGCGCAAACGCCTGAACTCCCCCACAATACGGCGGCAATCAGGACGTTGAGCATCCCTTTTCTGGTGGAACCCATTTTTTCCTCGTCATGTTGTTTTATTTTTTTACGTGCAGGCATCATAACAGAGCTATCGCCAGCATTAAGCAGGAATTTATTGTTTAATGATTTCAGACGAGCCTGTTATTGACATAATATTGTCATTTTTTTGTCATAGGAAAATATCAAAAAAACTTAAACAAATCGTCACTATCCCCGCCTTTGCACTTTACAGAACATATTGACTGACTATAATAAGCGCAAATTCATGCAGGAGTAATATGTTGGACAGTCACTTTTACGTAAATCATCTGGCAAGTTAACGCACGCTATTCCTGCGCTGCTTGCCGAACCGGTGGGCAGCAATCTCCCCTTGTGACGATTGTCATCCCAATAATGTTACAACACGCGCATTGTCGCGAGGTAATCGTCATGTTCATGTTTAAACACGCTTTATTTCCTCCGCCGTTAACACGACGCTAATTGCCTCAGGGCAGAAATTTGTCGTGTGCTAAATATAGCACGTACTTATTCTTCCAGAAAAAATGGAGGAACGTATGTTAATGTTTCCTTATATTTTGAATTTACTGGCCGCTATGCTGTTGGGCGCACTGATTGGCGCGGAAAGACAATGGCGTCAACGTATGGCGGGATTACGCACTAATGCGCTGGTGGCGACAGGCGCCGCCGTTTTTATTCTGAGCTCCATGACGACATCGCCAGACAGCCCCGGGAGAATTGCGGCGCAGATTGTCTCTGGTATTGGCTTTCTGGGGGCGGGCGTCATCATGCGCGAAGGGATGAATGTGCGCGGACTGAACACTGCGGCAACGCTATGGTGTTCGGCGGGCATCGGCGTGTTATGCGGCTTAGGGCAGTTCAAAAATGCGCTGGCGGCGACGATCATTATTCTTTGTGCCAATATTTTATTGCGTGAAGCGGCGCAGCGTATAAATCAACTCCCGGTATCCGCCGAGGGAGAAAAACGTTATATCCTGAAAGTAACCTGTAATAAAGAAGATGAGAGCGCGGTTCGTCAGTGGTTACTGAATATCGTAAAAGAGGCCGCGATCTGTTTACAAGGGTTAGGTTCGGTCCCCGCTCAGGAACAGGGCTATAAAGAAATTCGTGCCGAGCTCGTGGGTCATGCTGATTATCGTAAAACGCGAGAACTGATTATATCCAGAATAGGTGATAACGATAATATCACCGCAATTCACTGGAGCATTGATAGTCAATAATAGTTTTTTATTCAATTGCAACATTACGCCAGACGTATAAGGAGGGAATGATGGATATTCCCGAGTCGATAAAATAAAACCCACTCAAAATAGTGAGTAAGCAATAACCTTTTTTATGCATAGATAATTCTCCCGGGGCATTCACCTTCAAATCGTGAGTTCGCTATTCCCTGGGCGTGATATGCAGGAAACACTACACCTTAATTTTGGGGATTCATCATGACTGACATGAACATTGAAAACCGGAAACTCAATCGCCCGGCGTCAGAAAATGATAAGCAGCATAAAAAAGTATTTCCGATCGAAGCGGAAGCTTTTCATAGCCCGGAGGAGACACTGGCGCGGCTGAACAGCCATCGTCAGGGCCTCACGATAGAAGAGGCCAGCGAACGGTTGAAAGTGTATGGGCGCAATGAAGTGGCGCATGAGCAAGTTCCTCCGGCGCTGATTCAGCTTCTGCAGGCATTCAATAACCCGTTTATTTACGTTCTGATGGCATTGGCAGGGGTCAGTTTCATCACGGATTACTGGCTCCCGTTACGCCGTGGCGAAGAGACCGATCTCACTGGCGTGCTGATTATTCTGACGATGGTCAGTTTGAGCGGGTTATTGCGTTTCTGGCAGGAGTTTCGCACTAACAGAGCAGCACAGGCGCTGAAAAAGATGGTTCGCACCACCGCCACGGTGTTGCGTCGTGGGCCGGGCAATATAGGCGCGGTGCAGGAAGAGATTCCCATTGAAGAACTGGTGCCGGGCGATGTGGTTTTTCTGGCCGCAGGCGATCTGGTGCCCGCCGACGTTCGACTGCTGGCGTCGCGCGATCTCTTTATCAGTCAGTCAATTCTTAGTGGTGAATCATTACCCGTAGAAAAATACGATGTTATGGCTGATGTGGCAGGTAAAGACAGCGAGCAATTGCCTGATAAAGATAAAAGCCTGCTAGATTTGGGCAATATCTGTCTGATGGGAACCAATGTAACCAGCGGCAGAGCGCAAGCGGTCGTGGTCGCGACGGGAAGCCGTACCTGGTTCGGCTCGCTGGCGAAATCCATTGTGGGTACGCGTACCCAGACGGCTTTCGATCGCGGAGTCAACAGCGTGAGCTGGCTGTTGATACGCTTTATGCTGATCATGGTGCCGGTTGTCCTGCTGATCAATGGTTTCAGTAAGGGAGACTGGGTAGAGGCTTCGCTGTTCGCGCTGGCAGTTGCGGTGGGGTTGACGCCGGAAATGTTGCCCATGATTGTCAGTTCCAACCTGGCAAAAGGCGCGATTGCGATGTCGCGGCGCAAAGTGATCGTCAAACGCCTGAACGCTATTCAAAACTTCGGCGCGATGGATGTGCTGTGTACAGATAAAACCGGCACCTTAACCCAGGACAATATTTTTCTGGAGCATCATCTGGATGTGAGCGGTGTAAAAAGCGGCCGGGTATTGATGCTGGCCTGGCTGAATAGTAGCAGCCAGAGCGGCGCCCGGAATGTGATGGATCGCGCCATACTGCGTTTTGGCGAGGGTCGAATCGCACCATCGACAAAAGCGCGCTTCATTAAACGCGATGAACTGCCATTCGACTTTGTACGTCGCCGGGTATCGGTCCTGGTGGAGGATGCGCAGCATGGAGACAGATGCCTGATCTGCAAAGGCGCCGTTGAAGAGATGATGATGGTAGCCACCCATCTTCGCGAAGGCGATCGTGTGGTGGCGCTGACGGAAACACGCCGCGAGCTGCTGCTGGCGAAAACCGAAGATTACAATGCTCAGGGATTCCGGGTATTGCTGATAGCGACACGTAAGCTGGATGGTTCCGGGAACAATCCGACATTAAGTGTGGAGGATGAGACCGAACTTACCATCGAAGGGATGCTCACTTTTCTCGATCCGCCGAAAGAGAGCGCCGGAAAAGCGATTGCCGCGTTGCGGGATAACGGCGTGGCGGTCAAAGTCCTCACCGGCGATAATCCGGTCGTGACGGCGCGTATCTGTCTGGAAGTGGGTATTGATACGCACGATATCCTGACCGGAACCCAGGTTGAGGCGATGTCGGATGCCGAACTGGCGTCTGAAGTGGAGAAACGCGCAGTATTCGCCCGGCTGACGCCGTTACAAAAAACGCGTATTTTGCAAGCGCTACAGAAAAATGGTCATACCGTTGGTTTTCTTGGAGATGGGATCAACGACGCGCCCGCGCTTCGTGATGCGGATGTGGGAATTTCCGTCGATAGCGCCGCCGATATTGCTAAAGAGTCATCAGATATTATTCTGCTGGAAAAAGATCTCATGGTGCTTGAGGAAGGCGTTATCAAAGGGCGGGAAACCTTTGGCAATATCATTAAATATCTGAATATGACCGCCAGCTCTAATTTCGGCAATGTTTTTTCGGTACTGGTAGCCAGCGCGTTTATTCCGTTTCTGCCGATGCTGGCGATTCATCTGTTGATCCAGAATTTGATGTACGATATTTCGCAGTTGTCGTTGCCGTGGGACAAAATGGATAAAGAGTTCCTGCGTAAGCCGCGGAAATGGGACGCGAAAAATATTGGTCGTTTTATGCTATGGATTGGCCCAACGTCTTCTATTTTCGATATCACAACCTTTGCGCTGATGTGGTACGTTTTTGCGGCTAATAACGTAGAGGCGCAGGCGCTCTTTCAGTCCGGCTGGTTTATTGAGGGGCTGCTCTCGCAGACACTGGTCGTGCATATGCTAAGGACGCAGAAAATACCGTTTATCCAAAGTCGGGCGACGTTGCCGGTATTATTGACGACCGGCTTGATTATGGCGATAGGCATTTATATTCCATTCTCACCTCTGGGCGCGATGGTTGGACTGGAGCCGCTGCCGCTGAGCTACTTCCCGTGGTTGGTGGCGACACTATTGAGCTACTGTCTGGTGGCGCAAGGCATGAAACGCTTTTATATCAAACGCTTTGGCCAGTGGTTTTAATAATGTTTGAGGATCGCCCAGATGAATCGCTCACCCGATAAAATCATCGCGCTGATATTTTTACTGATTAGCCTGTTGGTGTTGTGTTTAGCCCTCTGGCAAATCGTTTTCTAACGAGGTGACGCCATGCAAAAAAGAGGGTTGGACAAAATTTTTTATCAGGTTGTCCTGATAGCAATCATCCTGATTTTACTGACTATCTGGATACGATAAGCTGCCGTTGGCGAGCCCCGCTTAAAATAAGAATCGATGTAGTTGTTCTTTTTATGGCGGGGCGCTATTTTCATGGTATCCCACATCAGAAGGGCAATATCATGAATAATCGTCGTGGTTTAACCGCCGTCCTGGCGACGTTGATTACGTTTTCCCTGAGCGCTACGCCTGTGCTGGCGAATCCGGGAAATGGCAATGGCGGCGGACATGGTAATAACGCGGCTAATCAGGGTAATAACGGTAACGGACATAAAGGAAATGCCGGGCAAAAAACGGAACACCGTAAAAATGGCGGCAAACCGGATCACGTCGAGTCGGACATTAGCTACGCTGTCGCCAGGCAACTGGCAGTGAATTTAGGGCTGACGGGTTATCAGTCTTTACCTCCGGGGATTGCGAAAAATCTGGCGAGAGGAAAACCGCTGCCGCCGGGAATCGCTAAAAAAACGGTGCCGGCGTCTATGCTGGGACAATTACCTTATTATCCGGGCTATGAGTGGAAAATCGTTGGGGATAATCTGGTGCTGATCGCGCTCAGTACCGCGGTGGTCACGGCGATTATTAATGGCGTATTTGATTAAGAGCCTATCCCACCAGGCGTTATTGGCGCAGCCAGTTTGGACACGGACAGCGCGCAAAAACCGGAGCGTACACGTAGTACGTGAGGATTTTCTGCCCAGGACCAAAATGGCAAGTAAAATAGCCCCATTAAATGGGGCTATTTAGCCGCTTCAGGGCGTTATTTATGCGCGTTGAGAATCCAGCAGTTCATTATTTTTTACTACTTCCTGCGCTTTGGTATAACTTTCAATCAGTAGCTGATAGGCCGGGAATATTTTGGTATATACATCCGCCCATTCTGCGGCATCTTCCCTATTCCAGGTACGTTGCAGCTCAGAGGCTACCGCCGCGGTATCCATTGGTACTACGCCCGCCTGCACCACGCGGGCCATCGTAATTTCCTGCGCCATTTTACTGTACGTGCCGGAGGCATCAATTACCGCAAATACCTTGTACCCTTCCGCGACGGCGCTGATGGCTGGGAAAGCCATGCAGACACTGGTAATAGTACCGGCGATGATCAGCGTTTTACGGCCTGTCGCTTTTACCGCTTGTACAAAATCGGCATTATCCCAGGCATTAATTTCCCCTTTACGCGCGACATATTGCGCGTGGGGTGCATTCGCATGGATTTCCGGAATCAGCGGACCATTTGGTCCCTGTGGTACGGATGCGGTAGTAATGACCGGCATATTGCATAAGGTAGCGATTTTAGCCAGCGCCGCGGCGCGCGCGCGTAATTCCGGCATCGGCATGTCGCCGACGGTCTGAAACAGGCCACTTTGGTGGTCAATCAGCAGCATTACTGCGTCGTTAGCATCAATGGCAGGGCGTTGACCGTTAAAATTCGCGGGTGTAGACATAATTCATTCCTTGTTGTTGCCTTTCACTGATAGTCACTATCAGTGTTAAAGTCATTAATCGCCGGGGCGATTTCCGTTTTTAAGCTGATGACAGTAATCTGTTGCCGATCCTGGATTACCTTATTGAGTTCTTTCTGAAGAAATATTCATCGGCATCACCTTCAGTCGATTTACTTTCACGCGAATCTGTTATCACAACAATATTCATATTATGAATAAATGTTTCTATTTTACATGGCAGAGAGGATTATTTATTGAAAAAACAGACTATATCCCTACAAATTGTTTCTGATAGATAGTTTTAAACTTATTTAGTATAAGTTTGAAATAACTCAATTAAGAGTTAACTCATTTATATTTAAATAATATAAAGCACAGCTTAAATATTAAGTGGGAAGCGTGCTGCTATTAAGTATGGCTACTGTAACTCTTAATAAATTGGAAACTATCCCTACATAACGAATGCGCTTTTTTGGATATTACAAGCCATTATAGAGAACACGTTCAATAAAACCCTGTCCTTCATATGATATAGATTGTCAGGATATATTTTCTCATGATTTATCTATGAGATATTAAAGCGTAGTGGCACAGTAAATTTGGCCACTTGATTAAAGGTGATATTCTCACCTCAATACAAAACAGGAGACTTAACGAACAAGAAAACCAAACGTACTTTCACCCCTGAGTCTGCTATAATGAGAAAAGCGGTGTCTACGCTTACCTGTTAATGTCTTATGCCTCTCGCTCTTCTATATGATCGGTATGTGCAGGGGACAATCCATGTCCTGCTACGCAGCCACAGCATCAGACTATACTCAGTGGTGTCTATTAACCCTCTCCAACTACGTTATGTTTTGGCATGGTAACAATGCGATGTTATGGATAATTAACGATAATATTGAATTTAATCCAGAAATGAATCGCCTGGCGTCATTATCGAGGCCAGATCTCAACATTATTCTGACAACGCCCGCCAGCCGCTGCTTGCGCCTTCTGCTGGAAAACGCCCCCTCCGTCGTCTCACAACAAACATTCTTTCAAAAAGTGTGGGAAGAAGACGGCATGGTGGTGTCGGCAAATACGCTTTATCAGAATATCTCCATTATTCGCCGCGGATTACGTACCGTTGGCGAAAATGAAGATACGCTGATAATCACGGTTCCGCGTAGAGGCTTTCAGATTGAGCCTGGCGTGAGCCTCATGACCATCCGCAAAGACTTCGCTCAGACAATAGAAAAAAAGGGTGAGACGCCACCGCGTATGTCAGGGCGTTGGTTTAAACATTATGTACCTGTACTTTGGATGACCGGGACATTTGCTGTCGGTATTTTGCTTGGCACTATAAGCTGGCAAACCGTTCCTGATAAGGATTTTTACGATCGCTACACGCTGGTTGAAACAACTCAGGGCTGTCATTTTTTCTCGCGGAATGAAGATATCGAAAGCGGTAGCCGCTTTGCAAGCTATAAGTCAATGATTCTAAAAACCGGTATGGATTGTCAGAAATACCCATGGGTCTATTTCCCTTCCAGCAGTCGCACCCCAGCGGTTACGGCATTGATTTGTCAGCAACCTTATAAAACGCGCGGTGATACAGGCTGCGTGACGCTTTTTTTCCGCGGGGTGACACATGGGTAAAAAGGCACTGATGTTAGCCTGCCTGACGCTACTGTTTCTGGGAGTAGGGCTTGGGCATCTTTTTCATTTGTATACGGAAAAGAACCGGGATCCAGAGAAATGTACGGCGCCTGTGATTGTGTTTTATAACAATACTCAGGCTAACCTGACGCTGGACTTTATGTATTCGCTGAAAAAACGCACTGGGGTGGTTTCCATCAGCGGAACATATTACGTCGATAATAAAATGAGCGGCGTGATCCGCCGTGATGTTTCCTATGTATGGAGTGAAAATAAAGACAGCACCCATTTTATATCGACGGATATCAACAAAGTCACGCGTGACGAAACACTGTCCGATGCGGTTATCGAGACGGTTTTACCCGATTTTTATGTCTATCCAGGGAAAAGTATCAGTTACACCATCCTGACTCAGGGCCATCGTGGCTTTATGTTCACCATCGGGAAACGCCCGATATTTTTCTGTACACATTAAGCTGTTTTGGGAGCCGTTCATGGAACGTATCAGCCAAATGAAAGCGTTTCCGGGTAAAAGCCGCTGAAGATCAGCGGCTCTGTTGTTACCTGAATCAGAAACTGTATTTCATCCCCAGCATTCCTTGGGTATCACTATAACCTGTGTCACCCACCTGTTGCGCCACGTTACCCCATACGTTCAGGCGCGGGGTAACTTGTCCTTCAATACCCACTTTCAGTTCTCCAATATTCTTCGTACCACGCATATCGCTGCTGACATCGTCCATCTTCACGCTGGCAGGCTGCGTATTATGGATCCAGTTCGCTTCCACGAATGGCTGGAACTCTCGAGATTTATCGTTATCAATAGCATTGTGGCCGTTAATATAGGCTTTTACGCCCATGCGGGTTAGCAGATTACCGGCGGTATCATCCTTGACGAGGGTACCATTGGCTTCGCGATTGTCGTCAGCCTGCACGCCCATCCATACCACCTGCGCTTTGGGCTGCAACCAGTAGCTTTGATGCGCGCTTTCACCTAACCTGAAGCTGTAACCGGCTTCAACCGAGGCGGTAATTCCTTTGGATTTATATTTCTCAGCGGCCTGATCCTGACCCATGACCTTGTTATCAAACCAGTTGTACAGCATCCAGGTATCCACATAAGCCCCAGACCGATCGATATTGTTAGCATACCAGGTGCCGTAAAGGCCGACGCTGTAACCGGTGACTTGACCACGGGAATGATAGTCACTCACGGACGACTGCGTGCGGTTCTGGCTGTTGGCATAACCTGCCATTGCACCAATATGCCAACGGTCAAGACCGTCAGTGCTCCACTGTGCCAGATCGCCTCCCAGTTGTAACACATAGCTGTTGATGCGGGTTTTTAGCTGCCCGCTGCCATCGTTGAAGCGAGTATGGGCTCCGACGTTACGCATCCACAGGCTGGTGACCTTCTTCTCACCCGTCAGCATGTCGGTGTACTGGGTTTCACCCAGACGGTCATGGAGACGCGTCATGAACAGCGTATTTGCCGCATAGTTGTTGGCAAGGTAGCTACCCATTTCCGGACGGAACTGATGTTCTGTTATCGGCGGTGTGTCAGATTGCCCTATGTCAGGAATTGTCGGATCAGGGATGACCGGGTCTACTGGCTCAGGGTCTACTGGATCAGGGGCCACCGGATCGGGAATAACAGGGTCAGGGATAACCGGGTCTACTGGATCAGGGTCCACCGGATCGGGAACGACAGGGTCAGGGATAACAGGGTCTACTGGATCAGGAATAATCGGTTCGTCCGGCTCAATGTAGCTGGTCAGATACCAGTTTTTACCTTTCTGCACCACGTTGTAGTCATAGGCTCCGGCAACAATACGGCTTGCTTTTTCGAAAGTACCGTTGGAATTGCCAGCAACGTTAACAATTTCAATACCTTCAATGGTTTGCGCCCCGGCTCCTCCAATATTATTTACTGCAACAAATGTGTTGCCTGAAGTATTGCCGAGAACCTGCAGCCTGTCCGTTTCGGAATCATCATCGTTGAGCACAGTATTAAAGACCAGCTTACCGCCGTTGCCTACATAATCTTCATTGATGGTGAGCGTTTGCCATGGTTCGCCATCTTCATGGCTGAAGTTAATGGTTGCGCCACTATTCAGCGTCAGGTCAGTGAGCGTTGAGCTGCTGGTCATATTCCAGGTCGCATCGCTCATTTGTACAGAGATAACGCCTGTGCCCGCCGTAGCGCTGGTGATGTATGATGCCCCGTCCCACCGCGAGTTGTCCGTCATATTGAGCTTAATCGTACTGTTCTGCTGCGGTAGCGTACCGCTGGCAGCGGTGGCGCCAGCAGCACGAATATCACCGTCGATGACGAAACGTCCTCCTGAAGAACCGTCAACAATGCCGCCAGTCTCCGTGCTGATGGCGTAACTTTCGCTACTGTTATCGCCCGCCATAGTAATAGCCGCACCGCCTGCCAGATTAATGGCGCCTCGGGAGAGGACATATAAACCGGCAGGAGCCTTACTATAGGATGCAGCCTTACTGGCGCTGTTAACGCTAATAGTGGCATTCTCTCCCAAATTAACGGTAGCGTTAGTTGCATATACCGCGTGTGCGCTGGCACCGTTCACCGTAATAGTAGCGTTGTTGCCAAGCTCGGTTCTGGAGGAGGATGCTGCGTAAATCCCCGTTGAGGATGCGCCGGAGGTTTCGATGGTTGCATCGTCACCCAGACGAATCAAAGAACCGCTTTGTCCGGTACGCAGCCCCTCCGAACTGTCGCCGGTAGTAACAATATGTGCACGATTGCCGACGACAATCGTATTTTTGGCACGTGACGCATCCCGCATGGCGTTAGCTGTAATTCCACGTCCCTGGCTACCTGTTGTTTTGATATACAGATCGTCGCCGACGTAAATATTGGCCGATCCGGTCCAACCCTGGCCCAGTGAGTTATATCCGGCGTTAATACCGTCACCATCCTGACCATCCACGTAGATGTTGGTACGGTCACCGGTAATAATAAATACCGGGTTATCCGGAGTATTTGCGCCGTGAGTACGGATGCCATCGACGTCTCTACCATTATTCGCGGCATTCGCCGACTGCGTCCGAATGGTCAGGTCGTTGCCAAAAATCACGCCCGGACTTCCCGTCCCGCTGTTTTGAATAACCGTGACAGTGTGTTCAAACGCCTCCGCACCCGGCCCATTAAGCGTGAGGCCATTGCCATAAACCGGGATGGTGCCGGTGTTCCACTGATAAACGTAGTTGGGCATAGTACCGACTTTGGTGAAACCGGTACTGGCCTGAGCGGGAATAATAGCCTGTAATTCCGGCGGCAACTGGCTGACCAGCCCACTGGATGGCAGACTATCAACGTCAACCCAGGCCGCCTGGGAGGGAAATACCATAGAGGCTAACGCTGCTGATACCGCTATGGCGATGAATGAGTAATTTTGGGGAGTTGGCATTCTGCCTCCTGCATTATGGCGTAAAGCGTCTTCCACATCGCAATAATATGGAAATAATAAAAATGGAAACGGATCTATAAAATATTTGATATTATTTTGTGAATGCTATGCCCTAGCTTATTTTCAAGCCGCAGCTTATGCACATAAAGTTTCTTAATATCAATATTGTCAATATTTACAATCTGCTGAATACTTATTCCTGATACAAAGCGCTTCAGTAATATAAATTCCGTATAGTTAAGCGTTCGTCCACGTTTACTGTTGGCGAGCCGACCGGTAAACAAGCGGTGCATCTTTTGCTGTTGCACAATATCATCGTCATCGGAATAAATAATTCCTTGTATTTTATTGCTTTTCAAAATCCAGTAATTGGCCAGCGGAGTTAAACTTCTGTCAGAAATCAGGACAATATGCATGCCACTGTCTGCCAGACTGTCAGCCCATTGCAAATCGGTAAATCGTCGAAGATTCGGGAAAGAAAAATCAACAAAGATAAAACCGCTGGATAAATGATTGTGTCTATCAAGCAATAACTTTTCAATAAACCCTTTTTTCAGGAAAGCATTACCATCTGGCCAGATGGAAAATGCCGCATTATGACAGTATTGCACCCGTACTGCGCTGTCAGGAAATAATTGACAGGATAAATCGCAACTAATGCAATGGACAATTTGTGAAGGCTTTCTCATCATCCTGAACGACTCCTGTCGATGTTTCTATTAATATTTCATTGGTAAATAAATGTGTCAATCCAGATAATATAAAGTACTACGACTGTCAAAAGTCGCGAAATATTGTCAGTGTCATAAACTCCTGGAAAGCACTAAAATACAGCTTTAAAAAACCATGACAGATCCGACAGTCGTAATACATCATTTCGGATTTGTATTTCACGCATTGAGATTTTTATACAGTATCTCCAATATCATAAAAAATCTTAAAACAGCACTATTTGCTAAATCATGAGAGTGATAAATAACGGTTCTCAATACCATCTGTCTGCTGCCTTTGTCACTATCGGGGTGATGTGATGAAATATAAAAGTAATTCCTGTAAACCTGTAATGAATTCTTATTATTAAAAGCTAATTTAAGATTTTTTCTTTTATTGTATTGTTATTCAATGACTTAATGGTGACATTTGTGCTCTCATCAACTTCTTATATACAAATTTAAGACTATTTTATAGAGACGCATGTAAACTTTAAGAGGGTGTAATGCTAATGCCATGAGAAAATTTTGTAACTTAACGCCGGGAGTCATACCTTGCCAATAAGTTGATCTGACTTAATTCTGATCGTGACAGTCTGAGCAACCGACAGACTTATCGGTCGAAGCAACTTCAGCTTCTGGCTACTTTTTTCAATTGCTCATTTGATGAAAACTCTTTCCCGGAGCACATTAGTGAGAAA
Source organism: Salmonella sp. 32120201201600049SM (assembly GCF_017572835.1). Classification (NCBI taxonomy): domain Bacteria; kingdom Pseudomonadati; phylum Pseudomonadota; class Gammaproteobacteria; order Enterobacterales; family Enterobacteriaceae; genus Salmonella; species Salmonella sp. 32120201201600049SM. The sequence goes on from NZ_JAGESA010000006.1 coordinate 59,021, forward strand.
CAGGATGTGGTCAAACCTAATGTCCATAGATGTCGTCAGTCACTTCACAAATATCCGCCTCCTGGCAGATATCTTTAACCGTTCGTCCGGCTTCGACCAACTTAATTACGGCGATGTTCTGATGCTCAGTGAGACGGGCTTTACGCATAGAGATTCCTTCGTCAGCAGATCGATGACGTGATCTCTAAATGTGAATAGCACGATTATGTGGAGTAATATGAGCACATGGTATAAGAATGTATACGGATATTTTACTGCTGAAATATAATAATGGGAGGGGTTATGAATAAACAGGACGTATGGGAGAGAAAGGGTATAAAGATAAAATGCTTGCAGTATCTAATAGATAACAATGAAAAATCAGGTAATTGAGAAACTATTCAGTGTTTAGGTTGATGTGATATTAAGTCATTCAGCCGCTACAGCGCATTATCAGGATAATTTCGTCTGGATAAAACGGAGGAGGGAATCGCCACAGGTTTAACAGACACCGCTGAGTCATTTAAGATGACTTAAAGAGAGGAGCCCATGAGCGGTAAATGTTATCCCGAAGCGTTTAAAATTAAAGTGGTAGAACAGATTATTGAGCGCAGCCATTCTGTTTCCAGCGTCGCAACACGTCTTGATATTACTATCCATAGTCTTTACGCCTGGATAAAGCCGCCACATTCACGACGGCATCATGTTGACCTGAATCTGACGGGGCATACAGGCAGTTCTGGCTGGAATCGGGCTGTGTTTATGGTTATCGCAAGATCTGTCTCGATCTGCTGGATATCGGGAACAATGCGGTGTAAACAAAGTCTGGTGGTTGATGCAACGTGTGGAGATAAAGGCTCAGGTCGGATACCGAAGTCCACGGGCGCGTGGCGATTCATTTTATTGAGGTCAGAAGAGGCTAATTGGCGGAAGATCACAGGAGTCGAACCTGCCCGGGACCGCTGGCGGCCCCAACTGGATTTGAAGTCCAGCCGCCTCACCGGAGACGACGATCTTCCGCGCCTCGATTGCTACATGGAGGCGCGCGCATTATAGCTACTTCCTGACGTTTCCACATCCCCTCCCGTGCTTTTTTAACTTCCCTTTCCTTCTGCCATGATCGGTTTCATATAAACCCCCATAAAATCCATTAGTTACATTTCATCACACTTTTTGGCGCTACCCTGATCACAGAAAACAAGAATCGTAATTTGATAACTAAATAACGGAATATTCATGCTCGCAGGGAAGGTTTACAAAAACTGTAACCGGTATCAGTGAGCGTTGTGAGCGTTAAGGATGCGTAATGAAAAGTGAGATTCTCTCCGTTAAGGAGAAGATTGGCTATGGTATGGGCGATGCCGCGAGCCACATCATCTTTGATAACGTCATGTTATATATGATGTTCTTCTATACCGATATTTTCGGCATTCCCGCTGGTTTTGTTGGCACCATGTTTTTACTGGCGCGTGCGCTTGATGCCATCTCCGACCCTTGCATGGGCCTGCTGGCCGACCGTACCCGCTCTCGCTGGGGCAAATTCCGACCCTGGGTGCTGTTTGGCGCGTTGCCGTTTGGTATCGTTTGTGTGCTGGCTTATAGCACGCCGGATCTCAGTCTGAACGGCAAAATGATTTATGCCGCCATCACCTACACGTTGCTCACCCTTCTGTACACTGTGGTCAACATCCCTTACTGCGCGTTGGGGGGTGTAATAACCAATGACCCAACGCAGCGTATCTCCCTGCAATCCTGGCGCTTTGTGCTGGCAACGGCGGGCGGAATGCTTTCTACCGTACTGATGATGCCTCTGGTGAAACTGATTGGCGGCGAGAATAAGGCGCTGGGCTTCCAGGGGGGTATCGCAGCGCTCTCGGTGGTGGCGTTCCTGATGCTGGCGTTCTGCTTCTTTACCACCAAAGAGCGCGTTGAAGCGCCTGCCACCCATACCTCCATGCGTGAAGACCTGCGTGATATCTGGCACAACGACCAGTGGCGCATAGTCGGCCTGCTCACCATCCTGAATATTCTGGCGGTATGCGTGCGCGGCGGGGCGATGATGTATTACGTCACCTGGATATTGGGCAAACCGGGCGTGTTTGTCGCCTTCCTCACCACCTATTGTGTCGGCAACCTGATTGGCTCGGCGCTGGCAAAACCGTTGACCGACTGGAAATGCAAAGTGAGCGTTTTTTGTTGGACCAACGCTTTACTCGCAGTAATCAGCGTGGCGATGTTCTTCGTACCGATGCACGCCACGATTGCTATGTTCGTCTTTATCTTTGTGATTGGCGTATTGCACCAGTTAGTCACGCCTATCCAGTGGGTGATGATGTCTGACACCGTCGACTACGGCGAATGGTGTAACGGCAAACGCCTGACGGGGATCAGTTTTGCCGGCACGTTGTTCGTGCTGAAACTGGGTCTTGCCCTCGGCGGGGCGCTGATTGGCTGGATGCTGGCAGGCGGCGGTTACGACGCGGCGGCGAAAACGCAAAACAGCGCCACGATCAGCATCATCATCGCTCTGTTCACTATCGTTCCGGCCATCTGTTATCTGCTGAGCGCCGCGATCGCTAAACGCTACTACACCCTGAAAAGCCCGTTCCTGAAAACCATTCTGGAACAACTGGCGCAGGGCGCACACCGCAACGAACAAGAATTTACCCATAAAGAATTGCAGAACTAAAGGAACAGACTATGAAAATTAGCGACGGAAACTGGCTGATCCAGCCTGGCCTTAATTTGATTCACCCGGTTCAGGTGTTCGACGTTGAACAGCACGGGAATGAGATGGTGGTCTATGCCGCGCCGCGCGATGTCCGCGAACGAACCTGGCAACTGGATACCCCGTTGTTTACCCTGCGCTTTTTCTCGCCGCAGGAAGGAGTGATAGGTGTACGGATGGAACACTTCCAGGGCGCTTTGGATAACGGCCCACATTATCCGCTCAATGTCTTGCAAGATATCAACGTGGAGATGCAGAACAACGCCGAATTTGCCGAACTCAAGAGCGGCAGCCTGAGCGTGCGCGTCACCAAAGGCGAGCTCTGGTCACTGGATTTTCTGCGCAACGGTGTACGTATCACCGGTAGCCAGTTGAAGAATAACGGCTATGTGCAGGATACCAACAGCGGGCGCAACTACATGTTCGAGCGTCTGGATCTCGGCGTGGGCGAAACCGTCTACGGGCTTGGCGAGCGTTTTACCGCGCTGGTGCGCAACGGTCAGACGGTGGAGACCTGGAACCGTGACGGCGGCACCAGTACCGAGCAGTCTTACAAGAACATCCCGTTCTATATCACCAACCGTGGCAACGGTGTGCTGGTGAATCATCCGCAGTGCGTGTCGTTTGAAATTGGCTCCGAGAAAGTCTCCAAAGTTCAGTTCAGCGTTGAGAGCGAGTATCTGGAATACTTCGTCATCGACGGCCCGACCCCGAAAGACGTGCTGAACCGCTATACCCAATTTACGGGTCGTCCGGCGCTGCCGCCCGCCTGGTCGTTTGGCCTGTGGCTGACCACCTCATTCACCACCAACTACGACGAAGCGACCGTTAACAGCTTTATCGATGGTATGGCCGAGCGCAATCTGCCGCTGCACGTCTTCCACTTCGACTGTTTCTGGATGAAGGCTTTCCAGTGGTGCGATTTTGAATGGAACCCGGTGACTTTCCCCGATCCGAAAGGGATGATTCGCCGCCTGAAAGCGAAAGGGCTGAAAGTCTGCGTGTGGATTAACCCCTACATCGGCCAGAAATCCCCGGTTTTCCAGGAGCTGAAAGAGAAAGGGTATTTACTTAAACGCCCGGACGGCTCCTTGTGGCAGTGGGATAAATGGCAGCCGGGACTGGCGATTTACGACTTCACCAACCCGCAAGCCTGCGAATGGTATGCCGACAAGCTGAAGGGCCTGGTGGAGATGGGAGTGGACTGCTTCAAAACTGACTTCGGCGAACGCATTCCAACGGATGTGCAGTGGTTTGATGGTTCAGATCCACAGAAAATGCACAACCATTATGCTTACATCTACAACGAACTGGTGTGGAACGTGCTGAAAGAGACCGTCGGCGTTGAAGAGGCGGTGCTGTTCGCCCGTTCCGCCTCGGTGGGCGCGCAACAGTTCCCGGTGCACTGGGGCGGCGACTGCTACGCCAACTACGAATCGATGGCGGAAAGCCTGCGCGGCGGGCTGTCCATCGGCCTGTCAGGGTTTGGCTTCTGGAGTCATGATATTGGCGGATTCGAGAATACCGCGCCGGCGCATGTCTACAAGCGTTGGTGCGCATTCGGCTTGCTCTCCAGCCACAGCCGCCTGCACGGTAGCAAATCCTACCGGGTTCCGTGGGCCTATGACGACGAGTCCTGTGACGTGGTGCGCTTCTTCACCGAACAGAAGTGCCGGATGATGCCGTATCTGTATCGGGAAGCGGCGCGCGCCAACGAAGCCGGTACGCCAATGATGCGGGCGATGATGCTGGAGTTCCCGGACGATCCGGCGTGTGATTATCTTGATCGCCAGTACATGCTGGGAGATGCGGTCATGGTAGCGCCGGTATTTAGTGAAGCGGGCGACGTGGAGTTCTACCTGCCAGAAGGCCGCTGGACGCACCTGTGGCGCAACGATGAAGTGCAGGGCAGCCGCTGGCATAAACAGCAGCATGACTTCCTGAGTCTGCCAGTGTACGTGCGTGACAATACACTACTGGCGCTGGGCAACAATAGCCAGAAGCCCGATTACGCCTGGCATGAGGGTACGGCCTTCCAGTTATTCCATCTGGATGACGGCTGCGAAGCGGTCTGCGAAGTCCCTGCTACGGATGGTTCGACAATCTTTACGCTGCAGGCGAAACGCACAGGCAATACTATTACGGTGAGCGGCGAAGGCAAGGCGCGCAACTGGACGCTGTGTCTGCGTAATATTACGCAGATTAGCGGTACCAAATGCGGCTCATATGCGGGAAGTGAACTGGGCGTAGTGGTCACCCCGCAGGGAAATGAAGTGGTGATTACGCTTTAAATCTGAATCGCCGGATGGCGCCGTGAGCTGCGCTTATCCGGCCTACAAATGAGCAAGAACCGTAAGCCCGGTAAGCGCCATCGCCACCGGGCAAGCCCTCAATTACAGCGTTGGCTCCGTTGACGTAACTTCACCGCCGGACACCACGCCCGCTTGCATCGTCTGTGTTATCTGCTGCTTTTGTGCGTTGACCGCGTGTAATTGCCCGTTTACCGTCGGTTTCAACGGCGCATCGGCCTGAATATTGCCGCTGGCCGTGAGCTGAATATTGCCATCGCCAGCAATCGGTAATGCCGGCCAGCCCCACTGCTGTAGCACATCCATTGGTACGCCGCGTCCGTTCAGGCTGATTTGCGTCTGACGCTGCGGCAGTTGCGATACGCTGGCAGTGGCTTCCAGTATCCCTTTTCCAGTAAACGCGCTCAGATCGCTGATGTTGACCGTGCTGGCATTAGCCGTCAACGACAGCGACGGGCGGCGCACGTCCACACGGTTAAAGGTTGCCGCTGCGGCGTTGAGGGTCGCATTGCCGCTCCAGACGCCCCATTGATGATGTTGTACCAGCTCCAGGTTTGCGCCGTAGCCGTCCAGAGCGGTGATTTGCCACGGGAAGGCCGGGTCGATATCGATCACCAGATTGCGGCTGGCGCTGAATTTTTTCAGCGTCAGGCTGTTCAACCAGTCGGGCAACGGCTTCATCCATAACTGCTTCCAGTTTTCCGGCAGCGTATACTCCAGCCCGGCGATAGCGGTATCGTCCAGAATCAGCGCTTTGCTCTCGCGTAACCAGGCGCCGGAGGTTCTGACCATACCGCCTTCCCAGCGGGTGGTGAACTGGCGTAGCGCAACGCCCTGTGGTGAAAATTCGGCGTTCAGGATTGGATCGAGCAAGTGCAGTGAGCCGTAAATAAACTCACTGGCGTTCATCGATAATTTACCTTCCTGACTTTGCCAGTCTTCTTTGCGCAGAGTCAGATTGCGCAAACTCAGGTCAAGATCGGTGACAGCCCAGTCTGGTCCTTGCAGGCTGGAGTCCGTCACTTCAAGACGACCAATCTGCAAAGATGGAACCGTAGTAAGCGGCGCGAAAAACTCGCTCAGGGATTTATCGCTTTGTAACCGAATATCATTCAGCCGCAGATTTTCAACGACCCAACTACCATCAGCGTTACGCCGGGCGACGCCGGTTAACGCTCCGCGCGCCATATCGGCGCCAACGGTGTTTAACATCACCTGATCATGGTCGATACTGCCTTCAATAAGCACATTCGTGGCGTGAACGTCGTTTAACGTCAGCGAACCGGCGCTCAGTTGGATCTGGGCTTTATTGCCCAATACCCGACCGGCTTCGGGGCGCCAGGGCATAACGCCGCCGTTAACGCGCTGGGCGCTCAACCGCCATTCGCTGCCGGGACTATTGAGCGCCATATTGCGAAGTTGCAGGCGGTCGGCCTCAAACGGGAAAGGGGCGGTTTGCACTGAAATATTCAGCGTGCCGTCCTGTAACAGAATCGTGTCGACATGCAGCGGCGCGGTTAACTGGCGAATGCTCAGACCGATATCTACGGTTTTCGCGACCAGGGTAGCAGGCTGACCATCACGACCAAAGGTCACATTCTCCAGTAAAAGATGGGATGGGGCGGAAAAACGATGATCCATCACGTCGAATGTGAGGTGATAACCGCTGTTCTCTGATACCCAGTTGCTGACATGATCTGCGCCCCAGCGCGTTTGCAGCAGAAAATAAAAGCCGAAAATCACCACTAAACAGGCGATCAGCACGTAGAGAAGCAACCTCCCAATCAATTTCATGGTCTTCCATCCCGTGAAATGCACATAGGGGATTTATGCACGATTTGCGTGCAATCCTCAAGACAGGAATGGTGAAAGAGCGTTACAGCAGCGGCGAATCGTGTCGCCGCCGCAGGGTTTTTACGGTTTTTCCGGCGGGAGAATCAGGTTCAGCACGATAGCCGTGATGCCGCCAGCGGCAATTCCGGATGAGAGCAGATTTTTCACCCATTCCGGCGCGAACTGCAGGATCTGCGGCTGTTGCGAAACGCCAAGACCCACGGCCAGCGACAGGGCGATAATCAGAATCGCGCGGCGGTTCAGTGGCTCACGCGAGACAATACGCACCCCGGAGGCGGCAATGGTGCCGAACATCACCAACGTGGCGCCGCCGAGCACCGGTTCCGGGATATGCTGCACAAAACCGCTTACCGCCGGGAACAGGCCGAGTACAATCAGCATCAGCGCGACGACAAATCCCACATAGCGACTGGCGACGCCAGTCAACTGAATGACGCCGTTGTTCTGACCGAAACAGGAATTCGGGAACGTATTAAATACCGCTGAAACAAATGAGTTCAGGCCGTTAGCCAGTACGCCGCCCTTTAGCCGTTTCATGTACAAGGGGCCGGATACCGGCTGCTCAGAGACATCAGAGGTGGCGGTGATGTCGCCGATGGTCTCCAGCGACGTAATCATAAAGACCAGCATCAACGGCAGTAACAGGTTCCAGTCAATGCCCAGACCATAATACAGCGGGGTCGGCACCATCAGGATGTCCTGCGAGACCGGCGCGTTATTCTCAGGCAACATGCCCATAAACCAGGCCAAAAGATAGCCTGCCGCCATGGCAATAACCAAAGAAGCCACGCGCAGGTAGGGATTACGCTGCCGATTCAGCAGGATAATAATGGCCAGGACGACGCCGGCCAGCAGCAGGTTTTTCGGTGCGCCAAAGGTGTTGTCGCTCATGGCGGCATAGCCGCCGCCGATGGAGGTTAGCCCCACCTGAATCAGCGACAGGCCAATAATCATCACCACGACGCCGGAGACTAACGGCGTGATAATCCGGCGCGCCAGATGTAGAATGCGAGAAAGCACCATCTCGGTGCAGCTTGCCAGCATCAGCGTGCCGAACAGCGCCGCCATCATCGTCGGGACGTCCGCGCCGCCGGTTTTCAGCGCGGTACCGCCCATAATCAGCGGGGCGACAAAGTTAAAACTGGTTCCCTGGATGGATAACAGCCCCGATCCTACCGGCCCCCACGCTTTGATTTGAATAATAGAGGCTACGCCGGAGGCGAACAGCGACATGCTGATAATGTGCTGCGTATCCTGCGCCGGTAAACCCAACGCCTGGCAGATTAACAGCGCTGGCGTGATTACCGCGACAAACATGGCCAGCAGATGCTGACAAGCGGCAAAAAGGGTTTGAGGGAGCGGCGGGCGATCTTCAAGACGGTAAATTAATTCGCTGTTTTGCGTCTGCGCAACCGGTTGCGCATCTGCCGGCTCGATGGCGTTAACGGACATCAGGGACATTCTCGTGGTGGAAAAGCGGTGATTTTATCTGACCAGGTGGTAAAAGCAAACGATTGCGAGCGAATATTCTTAATATTTAAAAAAGATAAATGCACCTTTTTATATAACTTTTTGCCTTTTTCTGCTTAAAATCCATGCCGAAGACTCGCAAAGAGCTAAAAAACTGACTCAGGAAATGATTTGTGCGCACATGTCACAGCGCACTACAGGAGCTTTAAATGTTTGAACTCGATACCTTATCGACCCTTGTCGCCGCCACGCTGGTGCTGCTACTGGGTCGCAAGCTGGTCCAGTCTGTCTCCTTACTGAAGAAATATACGATTCCGGAACCGGTGGCGGGGGGGTTACTGGTCGCGGTTGCTCTGCTTGTGCTGAAAAAAAGCGTCGGTTGGGAGGTCAACTTTGATATGACCCTGCGCGATCCGTTGATGCTGGCGTTTTTCGCGACGATCGGCCTTAACGCTAACCTTGCCAGCCTGCGCAAGGGGGGACGCGTTGTTGGCGTCTTCCTGGTCGTCGTGGTCGGATTACTGCTGATGCAGAATGCCATCGGTATCGGCATGGCGAGTCTGTTGGGGCTGGACCCGTTAATGGGGCTGATTGCCGGGTCAATTACGCTGTCCGGCGGACACGGTACCGGCGCGGCGTGGAGTAAACTGTTTGTCGAACGTTATGGTTTTGCCAATGCCACCGAAGTTGCGATGGCATGTGCAACCTTTGGCCTGGTGCTGGGCGGGTTGATTGGCGGCCCGGTAGCGCGTTATCTGGTGAAACACTCCACCACGCCGGATGGAATGCCTGACGATCAGGCCGTGCCGACAGCCTTTGAAAAGCCGGATGTGGGCCGTATGATCACCTCTCTGGTGCTAATCGAAACCATCGCCCTGATTGCTATCTGTCTGACCGTGGGCAAAATCGTAGCGCAGCTACTGGCGGGAACGGTGCTTGAACTGCCGGTCTTCGTTTGTGTGCTATTTGTTGGGGTGATCCTCAGCAATGGCCTGGCGCTGGTGGGTTTTTATCGCGTATTTGAGCGTGCTGTTTCGGTACTGGGGAACGTGAGTTTGTCACTGTTCCTGGCAATGGCGCTGATGAGCCTGAAGCTGTGGGAACTGGCGTCACTGGCGCTGCCGATGCTGGCGATTCTGGTGGTACAGACCATCTTCATGGCGCTGTACGCGATCTTCGTCACCTGGCGCATGATGGGGAAAAACTACGATGCGGCGGTGCTGGCGGCGGGTCACTGTGGTTTTGGCCTGGGCGCAACGCCGACCGCCATTGCTAATATGCAGGCGATTACCGACCGTTTTGGCCCCTCACATATGGCGTTTCTGGTGGTGCCGATGGTCGGCGCGTTCTTTATCGATATCGTCAATGCGTTGGTGATCAAGCTGTACCTGATGTTACCGATTTTCGCGCAATAAGGGTTTGTACGGCGGCATTAAAGCCGCCGTGCTCATTAGGCGTTGGAATAACGTTCGGTTTCCGGCATCCAGCGCTCAATCAGCGCTTGTGCCTGCTGCGGATAACGTTCGTGAATATGACGGGCAATACGCTGAACTTCGGGGATCATGGCTTGATCGCGCAGCAAATCAGCTACTTTAAATTCGGCGTTACCCGTCTGGCGCGTGCCCAGTAATTCCCCCGGGCCGCGAATCTCTAAATCTTTTTGTGCAATCACAAAGCCGTCGTTGCTGTCGCGCAATACCTGTAAACGCTTCTGCGCCGTTTTCGACAACGGCGATTTATAGAGCAGCACGCAGTGCGACGCGACCGCGCCACGGCCAACGCGTCCTCTGAGCTGGTGTAACTGCGCCAGGCCCAGTCGCTCCGGGTTTTCAATAATCATCAGGCTAGCGTTAGGAACATCGACCCCCACCTCAATCACCGTAGTGGCGACCAGCAGTTGCAGTTCGCCCTGCTTAAAGGCCTGCATCACCGCCTGTTTTTCGGCGGGCTTCATGCGGCCGTGTACCAGGCCGATATTCAACTCCGGTAACGCCAGCTTGAGCTCCTCCCAGGTGGCTTCCGCCGCCTGCGCTTCCAGCAGGTCAGATTCTTCAATCAGCGTACAGACCCAGTAGGCCTGACGGCCTTCGGTTGTGCAGGCGTTGCGCACACGATCAATGATTTCATGGCGACGGGTATCCGGAATCGCAACGGTAGTGACAGGGGTACGGCCCGGCGGTAGCTCGTCAATCACCGAGGTATCGAGATCGGCGTAGGCAGTCATCGCCAGGGTGCGAGGAATGGGCGTTGCGGTCATAATCAACTGATGCGGATGAAAGCCCTGCTGCTGGCCTTTTTCCCACAATGCCAGCCGCTGGTGGACGCCAAAGCGGTGCTGCTCATCGATAATGACCAGCGCCAGCCCGTTAAACTGCACCTGTTCCTGGAAGATAGCGTGGGTGCCGACAATCATCTGCACCTGACCGCTGGCAATAGCCTCTTGCTGCGCCTGACGCGCTTTACCTTTTTGCTTACCGGCCAGCCAACCCACTTCAACGCCCAACGGTTCGAACCAGTTGCGGAAATTATTTGCGTGCTGTTCAGCCAGCAGTTCGGTCGGTGCCATCAACGCGACCTGCTTACCGTGGGCAATAGCGCGCAAGGCGGCAAGCGCCGCAACCAGCGTTTTCCCTGAGCCGACGTCGCCCTGAACCAGACGCATCATCGGCACATCGAGCGCCATATCACGTTCGATCTCTGCCACCACCCGCGCCTGCGCGCTGGTGGGTTTAAACGGCAACGACGCCAGCAGCTTGTCTTTCAATATGTTGTTGGTACTTAGCGGCTGCGCGTGATAGCGCTGCGCGCCTGCGCGAAGCGCCAGCATACTGAGATTATGCGCCAGTAGCTCTTCAAGAATAAGCCGCCGCTGCGCCGGGTGTTTGCCGGTTTCTAAATCGGCGAGCTGGAGCGTCGGCGGCGGGCGATGCAAGGTACGTAGAGCCTCCGGCAGGCTCATCATACCCTGCGCCAGTTCCGGTGGCAGTAGTTCGGCAATGGCGCAGGTGTCGAGCAACTCCAGCGCCTGATCGGTAAGCTTGCGCAGTGTCGCTTGCTTCACGCCCTCGGTGGTCGGATAGACGGGGGTGAGCGTTTCCTGAAGTTCCGGCGTGCTGAGATCGCCCTGCAGGCGATATTCCGGATGGATCATCTCTGCGCCATACTTGCCGCGCTTCGCTTCCCCGTAGGCCAGCACACGTCGTCCCGTCGCCAGGCTGTTTTTCATCGCCGCGTTAAAATTGAAAAAGCGCATGGTAAGAATGCCGGAACCGTCGCTAATCTGGCAGGTCATCATCCGACGACCGCCGAAAGTGATATTGCAGTTCAGCACTTCGCCTTCAACGGTGGCGTAGATGCCAGGCAGCAGTTCGCCAATGGGGTAGAGATGGGTGCGGTCTTCGTAACGCAGAGGGAGGTGGAGCAGGAGGTCCTGCACGGTATGCAGGCCAATTTTCGCCAGTTTACTGCTTTGCGCTGCGCCGACGCCTGTCAGGGAATTGAGCGGAACAGCGTCTAACAAGCGGCCTGACATGGTGATTACCCTGCCGCCTGCATCGTCGCCCACCAGTCAGCATCGGCGTCGATTTCGCCCTGCTGATTGACGCGAGGATAAGGCAGACCTTTACGTTTAGCGACTTTCGCCAGCACCGGATAACCACCCTCAAACAGCAGGCGCTGCTGTTCATCTTCCGGCAACATGCTATTTTCACGCAGATACATGCCCGCGTTCTGTCGCTGGCGCTGGGCTTCATAAAGAATGAGCGCGGAGGCGACGGAAACATTCAGCGACTGTACCATGCCGATCATCGGAATGATGATATCCCGATCCGCCAGGTCTAATGCTTCCTGAGTAATACCGGTTTTCTCCTGACCCATCAGAATACAGGTCGGGCGCGTGTAATCAATCTCGCGAAAGTCTACGGCCTTATCAGAAAGATGGGTTGCCAGAATCTGCATTCCCCGTCCTTTCAAATGGGCTACCGCATCGCCAATGGTACGGTGAGTTTTCACCTGTACCCAACTGTTGCTGCCCGCCGCCGCGGAAGCCATGGTGCGCATCCGGCTACCAGGCCAGATGGCATGGACTTCATGGACACCAACGGCATCTGCGGTACGAATGATTGCAGAAACGTTATGAGGTTTGTGGACTTGCTCCATGCAGACCGTGAGATCAGGCTGACGCCTGGCGAGCATTTCGCATATACGCGCATAACGTTTTGGATTCATAGCGCTAGTTTCGGTTACGGGTGACTTTAATAACGTCTGGCATCACGCGGATTTTGCGCATGATATTCGCCAGATGTACGCGATCGCGTGCGGTAAGGCGAATAAAGGTACTATAGACGCGACCATCTTTCTCTTCAGTATTCAGGCTTTGAATATTGGAGGTGGTGGTATTAATCGCCGCCGTCAGGTTAGCCAGCGCGCCCTGATGGTTAAACATTTCCACCTTGATTTCGGTAATGAATTCCTGCTCCGTCTCTTTGTCCCATTCGACCGCCATAAATTTCTCTGGCTCTTTCTGGTATCCACGGATATTACGGCAGGATTCGTGGTGGATCACCAGTCCTTTACCTGGGCTTACGTGAGCGATGATCGGGTCGCCTGGGATCGGACGACAACACTTCGCAAAGGTGATAAGCACGCCATCCGCGCCTTTAATCGGCAGGTGGCCGTGATTCGATTGCGCAACGGTCGGCACCACGGCTTCGCCTTGCTGCAGATTTTTCGCGACCACTACGCTCATCGCGTTGCCGAGACCGATTTCCGCCAGCAGATCGTCAAGCGTTGCCAGCTTCATACGATCCAATTCGCGCTGAATATTTTCCTGCGGAATTTCCGCCAGCTTACGACTGCCGCCTAAAGCATGGTTAAGCAGACGACGGCCCAGGCTTACGGAGTCATCACGTTTGAGGTTTTTCAGCAACTGACGAATTTTAGCGCGCGCTTTAGAGCTGACGACAAAGTTCAGCCAGGCGGCGTTGGGACGCGCGCCCGGCGCGGTAATAATTTCGACGGTCTGACCGCTGCTAAGCGGCTGCGACAGCGGATAAGGCTGGCGGTCGACACGCGCGCCGACGCAGGCGTGGCCGATGTCGGTATGCACTGCATAGGCAAAATCCACCGGCGTAGCGCCAGCGGGCAGTTCGACAATGCGCCCTTCCGGGGTGAAAACGTAAATCTCATCCGGGAAGAGATCGGATTTTACGCTTTCGATAAATTCAAACGAACTACCGGCGCTCTGTTGTAGCTCCAGCAGGCTCTGCATCCAGCGCTGGGCGCGGATCTGCGCCGTGGTGCTGGTCTCACCGTGTTCTTTATACGCCCAGTGCGCCGCGACCCCCATTTCCGCCATCTGATCCATATCTTCGGTACGGATCTGGACTTCAACAGGAACGCCGTGCGGGCCGATCATCGAGGTGTGCAAAGACTGATAGCCGTTCGCTTTGGGAATGGCAATATAGTCTTTCACCCGTCCCGGACGCGGCTTATAGAGACTGTGCATCTGGCCGAGTACGCGATAGCAGGTATCGGAGTCATGAACGATGACGCGGAAAGCGTAAATGTCCATGATCGAGTGAAAACGCTGCTCTTTGAGCACCATTTTGCAGTAGATCGAGTAAAGATGTTTTTCGCGACCGCTAACGCGACACGGAATTCCCGCCTCTTGCAAACGTCCTTCGATTTCAGAGAGGATTTTTTGGATCATCTCCTTACGGTTGCCGCGCGCCGCTTTTACCACTTCTTTGATGACGCGGTAACGATTGGGATACAGCGCTTCAAAGCCCAGCTCTTCCAGCTCGGTTTTGATGTGATGAATACCTAAACGGTGCGCCAGAGGACTGTAGATTTCCAGCGTTTCACGGGCAATACGACGACGTTTATCCGGGCGTAACGAGCCCAGCGTGCGCATGTTATGGGTACGGTCAGCAAGCTTAATGAGAATGACGCGGATATCCTGCACCATCGCCATAATCATTTTGCGAAAGTTTTCGGCCTGCGCCTCTTTCTTATCGCGGAACTTGAGCTTATCAAGTTTCGACACCCCCTCTACCAGCTCGGCAACGCTTTTACCGAAAAGCTGTTCCATGTCCTGATAGGTGGCGGGGGTATCTTCAATCACGTCATGCAGCAGAGCGGCCATCAACGTTTCGTAGTCGAGTTTCATCTCGGCCAGAATACAGGCCACCGCTACCGGGTGCGTGATATAGGGTTCACCGCTTGAACGTGTCTGGCCCTCGTGAGCGTCACGTGCAACGAGATACGCCTGCCGAAGACGCTTAATCTGGTCTTCCGGCAGGTAGGTTTGAATCAGTTGATTCAGGCTTTCAAACAGATACAAGGGCGACCCGCTTTGTGATTAACGACGACCTTCAGCAATAGCGGTAACGGCTTGTAATTCAGCGGCTTCCTGCTCTTGCTGTTCCTGGCGCTCGCGGACGTCGAGGATCTGGTTGTTAATCAGACCTTCTTCGATTTCGCGCAGCGCGATAACGGTAGTTTTATCGTTTTCTTCCGGTACCAGCGGATCCTTTCCGCCTACCTGCATCTGACGAGCGCGACGCGCGGCGACCAGTACCAGGTCAAAACGGTTACCAATTTTCTCTACAGCGTCCTGAACAGTTACGCGTGCCATACTTAAAATGCTCCACAGGTGAAGAAATGACTGGGCATGATACTGAAAGTGGGTTCAGTCTGCCAACAATTTGCTGATTAAAGCGTCATGACGCTGCTTTTGGCGGCTCATACGCAGACGTTCAGCGCGAATGATGGTTTTCAAGTCGCTTAACGCGGTATCAAAGTCGTCATTCACAATAAGATAATCATATTCGGCGTAATGGCTCATTTCTGCAACCGCTTGCGCCATTCGTTTGGCAATGACTTCTTCGCTATCTTGCCCGCGGCCGCGTAAACGGCGATCCAATTCGATCTTTGATGGCGGCAAAATAAAAATGCTGCGTGCTTGCGGCATCTTTTCGCGAATTTGCTGGGCGCCCTGCCAGTCGATATCCAGAAAAACATCAACGCCGGTTGCCAGCACTTGCTCAATGGTTTCGCGCGAAGTGCCGTAGTAATTGCCAAACACTTCCGCGTGCTCCAGAAACGCCTCCCTGCCAATCATGGTTTTAAACTCATCATGATTTACAAAGAAATAGTGCTCACCGTGCACTTCACCCGGACGCGGCGCGCGCGTGGTATGTGAAACGGAAACCTGAGTGTCATACAACGGTTGGGTTTTTAATAAAGCCTGAATCAGGCTGGATTTACCCGCGCCACTGGGGGCAGAAACAATATAAAGCGTACCTTGAGCCATGAGTATCTTACGTCTGTGATTATCGAAATAGAGCCTTGATACGGGCTTATTATACACATCGCCGTTATGCGACGTAGTCTTTGTCACACTTTTTGCGCCAGATTATTGCATTTTGCGTCCCTTTTTCCGCTTTTATCGCGTCGTTGCAGCAACCCACCAAAAAATCTGGAAAGCGGCTCGGATGATGCATTTTTACCTGTCGGTTTTTATTCACTAA
The DNA here is from genome assembly GCF_017572835.1 of Salmonella sp. 32120201201600049SM. Taxonomy (NCBI): domain Bacteria; kingdom Pseudomonadati; phylum Pseudomonadota; class Gammaproteobacteria; order Enterobacterales; family Enterobacteriaceae; genus Salmonella; species Salmonella sp. 32120201201600049SM. Next base: position 74,893 of record NZ_JAGESA010000006.1, read on the forward strand.
AGCGCTATACCTGCCGGGCAATGTGCGCAGGAGGTCGTGATGAGATTATGGAAAAGTATGGCGTGGGGAATTTTATTGTGGCATTCGCAGAGTGGGGCGCTTTGCCCGGCCTGGCCGCCAGCAAGGGCCGCTGAAGAAATCACCCGTTTACAGCAACAGCTCGCTGACTGGAATGACATCTACTGGAAACAAGGTGTTAGCGCGGTTGACGATAGTGTGTACGACCAGCTCAGCGCAAGGCTGGTTCAGTGGCAACGCTGTGTTGGTCAGGATGTTTCATCTACTCCGGTTTCACCGCCGTTAAACGGTACAACAATGCACCCTGTTGCGCACACGGGCGTACGTAAACTCGCGGACCGACAGGCGGTAGAACAGTGGATGCGCGGGCGCAGCGAGCTTTGGGTACAGCCAAAAGTGGATGGCGTAGCGGTAACACTGGTTTATCAAAACGGTAAACTGACCAGGGCCATTAGCCGGGGTAACGGACTACAAGGCGAGGACTGGACGCCAAAAATTCGCCTGATCCCCTCTATACCGCAGACAACACAAGGCGCGCTAGCTAACGCGGTGTTGCAGGGCGAAATTTTTCTACAGCGCGAGGGGCATATCCAGCAACGGATGGGCGGGATGAATGCGCGCTCGAAAGCCGCAGGAATGTTAATGCGCCAGGATAACGCCTCCGCGCTAAATTCGTTGGGTATTTTTATTTGGGCGTGGCCGGACGGTCCGGCAAATATGCCCGAAAGATTAAGCCAACTTGCTAAGGCTGGATTCAGTCTGACGAAGAAATATTCCCTGGTGGTAAAAAATGCCAGCGAGGTCGAGCGGGCGCGCCAGTCATGGCTGACGTCAGCATTACCCTTTGTAACGGATGGCGTAGTGATACGCATGGCTAAAGAACCTGCGTCACAACACTGGCGACCCGGGCAGGGCGACTGGCTGGCAGCATGGAAATATCCGCCAGTAGCGCAGGTCGCGCAAGTGAGCGCTATTCAGTTCTCGGTGGGGAAAAGCGGCAAAATTACCGTAGTAGCGTCGCTTGTCCCCGTTATATTGGATGATAAGCGGGTTCAGCGGGTCAATATCGGTTCTGTGAAGCGTTGGGAAGCGTGGGATATCGCGCCGGGCGATCAGATCCTGGTGAGTCTGGCGGGGCAAGGCATTCCCCGGCTTGATGAGGTCGTCTGGCGGAGTTGTGAGCGGAGTAAGCCTGTACCGCCTGATAGCCATTTCAACTCGCTGACCTGCTTTTACGCGTCGGCAACGTGTCAGGAACAGTTTATCTCCAGGCTGGTATGGCTGGGGTCACGGTCGGCGTTGGGTCTGGACGGAATGGGTGAAGCCAGCTGGCGGGCCTTGCATCAGACGCATCGCTTTGAGCATATCTTCTCCTGGCTTACCCTGACGTCAGCGCAAATAGCCAACACGCCAGGCTTTGCTAAAGGAAAAAGCGAGCAGATATGGCGGCAATTTAACCTGGCGCGCCGGCAGTCGTTTACCCGCTGGATCATGGCGATGGATATCCCCTTAACGCAGGCTGCATTACAGGCCAGCGGCGATCGTTCATGGGAGCAGTTATTAATGCGAACAGAGCAACACTGGCGGCAGTTACCAGCGACGGGCGAGCGTCGTGCCGGGAGAGTCATCGACTGGCGGAATAATCCGCAGATCAAAACGCTGAGCAGATGGCTGGCTGCTCAGCATATTCCCGGATTTGGGTCTTAGTGCCCTTCATGGCGGTAATAAAATACCGGCAGGCCAAGTTTAAGACGTAGCGCTAATAACCTTGCTGTAAAGCCAAACAGTAGTGTAGAGATAACGACGACATCCGGATTCATGACGTAATGTTGCAGCGCAATATAGAGCACCGCCGAGGCGAACGAAATGCCGGCATATAGCTCTTTTTGAAACACCAGTGGAATGCGTTTGCAGAACATATCGCGGAGCACGCCGCCAAAGACGCCGGTAGTGACGGCGGCTACCACGGCGATAATTGGCCCTTCGCCCATATCAAGGGCTATCTGAGCGCCAATAATAGAGAAAACCACCAACCCCAGCGCGTCAAGTACCAGGAAAAGCTTGCGTAAATAGGGCATGACGGGGGCAACAATGGTGGTCAATACAGCGGCAGTCGCCACAATAATGACATATTCGGGATGCTTCACCCAACCCAGCGGATAGTGACCGAGCAGAATGTCGCGAACCGAGCCTCCACCAATGGCGGTGGCGGTAGCAATAATAATTACGCCGAATGTATCCATGCGACGACGACCCGCAGCGAGTGCGCCCGTCATGGCCTCGGCAGTGATGCCAATTAAATAAAGAACGTGCAACAGCATGATTTCCCCCTAATTTACTGGGGGCGAAGATTAACGATTTGTGCGTTGTATCACGATTGAGATTTTCTAAGGCATTACACGATTAATAAATTTTAGTAATGATTTTAAATTTATGATTAATAATTATTTATTATATATATCAATAAATTGAACATCACTTTTGTGATTTATTTTATGCGAGGTTTTTCTATTTTGACTTAGATAAATTACCTGAACGGCGCCCTGGACGCGCCGCCGGTGAGTCATTTCATTGTGGCTGCTGTGCGGTAAGCTGTGTGATGAAGCGCTGACGCGAGCGTTCCACATACTGTTGCAAGCCATTGGAATCAAAGAATGCCTGTGTATCGCCGTTGCGAAGTTGCTGTCGTTTCTCCAGTAGCCCGAAGCGGTCACCTTTGTTGGCAATAAAGATATCAACATGCTGGGCGGCCAGTGTCTTAAAGCTGCTCTGAATATCAGTAACCAGGTCAGGGTAATTTTTGTTGTTAATCAGCAGATAGTCGGGCGTGGCGAGACTATCTGCGTAAATTAGCGTCTTGCCGTTGCGAAGCGTTACGCGCCAGGAAGTTGAGCCGGGCAGATGTCCAGGCGTGAATAGTGCTGTCACGGTTATCCCTCCGAGGCTGATGCTTTCCTGGTTGTGGATAATTTTATCAGTGGTGACGGGCGGGAAGGGGAGCGCATCGCCAAGCGCAAAATCCTCTCGTCCACCCCTCGCCATCTGATCGGCGTTGGGTTGGCTGGCGACCAATTGTGCGCCGCTCCACGCTTTCAAACGTGCCATGCCCCCCGCTTGATCCAGCCGCGCATGGCTATTCAACAGATAGCGCACGTCTGTGAGGCGGAATCCTGCCGCTTCAATATTCGCTTTAATTTGCGGTGCGCTTTCATCCAACCCCGCATCAATAAGAATATGCCCTGCCGGAGTGGTCAGCAGAATAGAAGAGAGATTTTTCGTACCGACATACCACACGCCTTCTGTGATTTGAAACGGCTTTATAGGCTTAGCCCACGCTTTAAACAGTGATAACGGAGGCGCGGGTGATAACGGTTGTGAAGGATCTAATGCCGCCATGGCAGGAAGTGCTGATGTTGAAAATATACATACAAGGAATAATGCATAGCGATTCATAATGTTCTCCTGATTGAAGCGCCCGCAGTATACCTGGCAGTAATTTAGCCAGGTTCAATAAGAGAGACGTTTAATGAACTTGCTGCAAATGGATATGAACCTGTTAAAAGTACTGTATGTGCTGCTGGAGACGAGCTCTACGGGGAAAACGGCGCAAAAGCTGGCTTTATCGCCTTCTGCGGTAAGTCATGCGTTAATGAGATTGCGCGATGCGCTAAACGACCCGTTGTTTCGACGGGAAGGGAACCGCCAGATTGCTACGCCTTATGCGCAGGCGCTGCGTGACAAATTGGCGCCTGTGTTTGTTTCGCTTAATGAGGAGCTGTTTGGCGATAAAGAGAACGGCTCCCGTTGTTTCCGGGTGGTACTTCCTCCCGCATTGAACGCGCTGCTTACGCCCGTTCTCGCAGAGAAAGGTCATCTTCATCAGGCGGTGATCGAGTGCCTTCCTTTTGCCCGCCGACCCTGGCGTGATGAACTGTTGGATAGCTCGGTTGATTTGGTGCTGGCAATTGGCGACCATCAAAAGCAGGTCAGCGCTCTGCATTACGAGCGGGTGGGGACGACGCGTTTGATCGCGGTTTATGGCGCGCCATTGCGTTCACGTCTGGAGAATGCCGCAGCGTTGAATTTTGCTGATCTGCAGCATTATCAACACATTTACTGTTTGCCGTGGACAAAAGAGAACAACGAACTGGACAGGCAGCAGGCTCGTGCCGGGTTTGAACGTCCGCTGGCGTTTGTTTGTCATGATTACAGTCAACTTGCGCCTGCTGTCCAGTCGGCGCCGCTAATGGCGATTGTACCGTGCCCCTGGTATGAAAATTTATCCGATAAGCGCGGTCTTTTTGTCCTGCCGCTTGCCGGGGAGCAGGCGGAAGGCGCTATTTTTATGCAGTATCGGGCTTCAACGGTAGAGTGGAAGCGGCGCCTTATCGACGCTATTCGCCGGAAATTAAAAACGTACTACCGATAAACGCGAGAGCCCGCATAAGGCGGGCTCTGTGACATATTGAGCGCCAGAATTATTCAATATTCTGGATTTGCTCGCGCATTTGCTCGATCAACACTTTTAATTCAATAGCGGAGTTAGTTACATCAGCGTTGATGGATTTGGAGGCCAGGGTGTTCGACTCACGGTTAAATTCTTGCATCATGAAGTCCAGACGGCGACCTACCGCCTCTTTTTTCTTCAGAATGTTGTAAGTCTCTTTGACGTGCGCTTCCAGACGATCCAGCTCTTCCGCCACATCAATGCGCTGCGCCATCATCACCAGCTCTTGCTCCAGACGGTTGTTTTCCAACTGAACCTGAGCATCTTCCAGCTTCGCGACCAGGCGTTCACGCTGCCATTGCAGGATTTCCGGCATATGCGCGCGGACTTTCGCTACTTCGGCGCTGACGCCCTCCAGCCGTTGTTCAATCAGCGCTTTCAGCGCCTGGCCTTCCGTTTCGCGCGCGACGATAAAGTCATCCAGGGTACCGTCCAGCGCGGCTAAAATTTCTGCGGCAATCGCGTCCAGATCCTGCTCTTGCGCCGCCATGACACCTGGCCAGCGCAAAATATCAACCGGATTGATTTCCCCTTCGTCGCTCTGCATTTTGACCCAGTTTGCGGCGCTAACTAATTGTTTCGCGAGCTTTTCATTCAGAATAAGCTCGCCTTGCGCGCTGGCATCGGGTTCAAAACGCAGCATACATTCGACTTTGCCGCGCGTCAGGCGTGTACGAATGCGTTCGCGCACGACGGGTTCAAGACTACGGAACTGTTCCGGCAGACGAAAGTAAGTTTCCAGATAACGCTGGTTTACCGAGCGCATTTCCCAGGTCGCGCTACCCCATTCACCCTTGATTTCACGCCGGGCGTAGGCGGTCATACTGCGGATCATAGATGTTCCCGTTTTTAAAGGAGAGATGAGGGGATTATAGCTATCCAGGCCTTGTCAGGATAGGAATAACCATCGGAAGTCCGTATAATGCGCAGCCACATTCGTTTTAAGCCGGAGATCTCAATATGCGTCCAGCAGGCCGTAGCGCTAATCAGGTGCGTCCCGTAACCCTGACCCGTAACTATACAAAACACGCTGAAGGCTCGGTACTGGTCGAATTTGGAGATACCAAAGTGTTGTGCACTGCCTCCATTGAAGAGGGCGTTCCACGTTTTCTGAAAGGACAAGGCCAGGGGTGGATCACCGCAGAGTATGGCATGTTGCCTCGCGCTACCCATACCCGTAACGCGCGCGAAGCGGCAAAGGGTAAGCAGGGCGGTCGTACTATGGAAATTCAGCGTTTGATCGCGCGTGCGCTGCGTGCGGCGGTCGATCTGAAAACGCTCGGCGAATTTACCATTACGCTGGACTGCGATGTAATCCAGGCCGATGGCGGTACGCGTACAGCGTCTATTACCGGTGCCTGCGTGGCGTTGGCGGATGCGCTGAATAAATTGGTTGCCAACGGTAAGCTGAAAACCAATCCGATGAAAGGCATGGTGGCGGCGGTTTCCGTAGGCATCGTTAACGGCGAAGCGATCTGCGATCTGGAATATGTTGAAGATTCCGCCGCAGAAACCGACATGAACGTCGTGATGACTGAAGACGGCCGCATTATTGAAGTACAGGGTACCGCGGAAGGCGAGCCGTTCAGCCATGAAGAACTTCTCACTTTGTTGGCGCTGGCCCGAGGGGGAATTGAATCCATTGTGGCGACGCAGAAGGCGGCGTTAGAAAATTGATTTTAAGGCGACTGAAAAGTCGCCTTTTTTTTGTCCGTAAATTTCGTAAATGATGAAAGTAAGAAAAGGAGCGAATCCATGAAACCGTATCAGCGCCAGTTTATTGAGTTTGCGCTTAACAAGCAGGTACTAAAGTTTGGCGAGTTTACGCTGAAATCCGGGCGCAAAAGCCCCTATTTCTTCAACGCCGGGCTGTTTAATACCGGGCGCGACCTGGCGTTGTTAGGCCGTTTTTATGCCGAAGCGCTGGTGGATTCCGGTATTGAATTTGATCTGCTGTTTGGCCCCGCGTACAAAGGTATTCCGATCGCGACGACGACGGCGGTTGCGCTGGCGGAACATCACGATAAAGACCTGCCGTACTGCTTTAACCGCAAAGAGGCAAAAGATCATGGTGAAGGCGGGAGTCTGGTGGGCAGCGCGCTACAGGGCCGCGTGATGCTGGTGGATGACGTGATTACCGCAGGTACGGCGATTCGCGAGTCGATGGAGATTATTCAGGCGCACGGGGCTACGCTGGCTGGCGTACTGATTTCGTTGGATCGTCAGGAACGTGGCCGCGGCGAGATTTCCGCGATTCAGGAAGTGGAGCGCGACTATGGCTGTAAGGTTATCTCCATCATTACGCTGAAAGACCTGATTGCCTATCTGGAAGAAAAACCTGATATGGCTGAGCATCTGGCGGCTGTGCGAGCATACCGGGAAGAATTTGGCGTGTAAGCGAATTGCCCGGTGGCGCTTTACCGGGCTTATGTTTCTGTCGCCTGGATAAGGCGTGAGCCACTATCCAGCCAGCGTTACTGTAGCTGAGCGGCAATGAGCGGCCAGCGGGCGTCGAAATCGTCCGTTGGGCGGTATTTAAATTCGCTACGCACGAACCGTGAAAGCATACCTTCACAGAAGGCTAACAGCTGGCTTGCCAGCAGATTTTCATCCGTCGTGTAGCCTTCGCCTTCACGCATTCTTTTTTCTCGTAGCACCTGGCGGAGCTGCGCTTCGATGCGTTCAAAAAGCTGATTAATGCGCCCCTGCAGGCGATCCTGTTCAAACATCAGCGCGTGCCCGGTAAGAATGCGCGTCAGGCCAGGGTTGCGTTCGCCAAAACCCAGAATCAGCAACACAATCAGGCGCAAACGCGTGCTGGTGTTTTTTTCATCTTTTAAAATCAGATTGATACGGGTAATCAGACTATCTTCGATAAACTCAATCAGGCTATCGAACATGCGGGTCTTGCTGGGAAAATGGCGGTATAGCGCCGCTTCGGAAACGCCGACCGAGGCCGCCAGTTTTGCCGTCGTGATGCGTTGGCTTCCATCGCTGGATTCAAGCATCAGCGCCAGTGACTGAAGTATTTCTTCGCGACGATTCCTTTTCGCAGTTTGTTTTTCTGCCATGTTACAAAATACCCCTGAAAATAAGCACTTGCCAGGCGAGCACCCACGCTATAACCGCAAACTCAGCGCTTGCGGCAGTATTATGACGTTATGGGGATGCGTAAAATTTACTTACGGCCAGAATGACCGAAGCCGCCCTCGCCACGTTCGGTGGCGTCAAATGCTTCCACCAGATTAAATTCGGCCTGAACGACCGGAACAAACACCATTTGCGCGATACGTTCGCCCGGTTCAATGGTAAAACTGTCCTGACCACGGTTCCAGATCGAAACCATCAGTTGCCCCTGATAATCGGAATCAATCAGCCCGACCAGGTTGCCCAGCACGATACCATGTTTATGGCCCAGGCCCGAACGCGGCAACATGACTGCCGCCAGTGATGGATCGGCGATATGAATGGCCAGTCCGGTAGGTACCAACGTCGTTGCGCCAGGCGCCAGTTCTACGGCGTCGTCGAGACAGGCGCGCAGGTCAAGCCCGGCAGAACCAGAAGTAGCATAAGTCGGCAGCGGAAACTGCTGACCAACACGCGGGTCCAGAATCTTAACGTCGATTTTTTTCATCATAACGGGTCACGATCTCGTCGAGTAATAATTGGCCCAGGAGTTCTTTCCGCTCAAGCGGTAAGACTTTATCTCCATCCTGCCAGAAAAGGTGTAAAGCGTTTTTATCGCTATTAAATCCCTGATTTGAAAGAGAAACATCATTTGCACAAATCAGGTCAAGGTTCTTACGGATACGTTTTTGCCGGGCGTATTCTTCCACATTATTCGTTTCCGCGGCAAACCCAACAACGTAGGGGCGATTGTCACTGAGTGCGGCCACCCCGGCGACAATGTCCGGGTTTTTGACCATTTTTATTATTAATTCATCACGTTGCGCCGCCTGTTTTTTGATTTTTTCACTGGCAATAGTCTCTGCGCGATAGTCAGCCACGGCGGCGCAGCTAATGAAAATATGCTGCTGTTGAACGGCGGCCTGAACAGCGGCTTCCATGTCCAGCGCGGTTATGACATCAACCCGTTTTACAAAAGGCGGCGTCGGTAACGAAACGGGACCGGAGACCAGCGTGACATTTGCGCCGCGACGCGCGGCGGCCGCCGCAATAGCGAAGCCCATTTTACCGGAGCTGTGGTTGGAAATATAACGCACCGGGTCGAGCGGTTCGCGCGTCGGGCCTGCCGTAATCATGATATTAAGATGTCGCAGATCGTTGACGGCGGCGAAATGCGCGGCGGCCTTATCAACGATAACTAATGGGTCCAGCATTCGGCCTGGGCCTACGTCGCCGCACGCCTGACTGCCGCTATCCGGCCCCCAAATGAACAGGCCGCGAGAGGCGAGCACCTCCAGATTATGTTGCGTGGCGGCAGCGCGGTACATCTGTTGGTTCATGGCCGGAAGCACGGCCACCGGGGCTGGCGTCGCCAGGCAGATGGTGGAGACTAAATCATTAGCCATACCCGATGCTACACGGGCGATCAGATCGGCGGTCGCGGGAGCAAGAATCACCAGGTCGGCCCATTTCCCCAACTCGATATGCCCCATCGCGGCTTCGGCGGCAGGGTCAAGCAGACTGTCGGATACGGGATAGCCCGACACTGCCTGTAAGCTCAGGGGGGTAATAAAGGCTTTTGCCGCCTCGGTCATTGCCACGCGCACGTCAGCGCCGCGCTCACGTAAACGGCGCACCAGCTCCGGCGTTTTATACGCAGCGATACCGCCGCTAACGCCGAGAACAATTTTTTTACCGGCCAGGCTCATCATGTCTTTCCTGTTGGGTGACTTTGAAAGGCGGCTATTTTATCACAATCTCTACGGCGTCGTGTCTTTGCCTGCGCTCCACTTTGCGAGGCGCTACGCAAGAGCAAAATCGGGGCGTCGATCTCTCCCAAAGGCTGTGCCACTATGCCGCTTCCTTAAAAAAGGAGGTGCGCGTATGGATACGTTGGACGAATTATTACCGCGTGAAAAAATGCTCAGATCCGGCATTGCTTCCCTCAGCGACGTGGAGCTGCTGGCGCTTTTTTTACGTACCGGCACGCCGGGAAAAGATGTTATGACGTTGGCAAAAGAGATATTGCAGCACTTTGGGTCGCTGTATGGCCTGCTGTCGGCGGACTTTGCGCAGTTTCGCGGCGTAAACGGCATCGGCCTGGCGAAATTCGCGCAGTTGAAAGGCATTGCTGAGCTGGCAAGGCGCTATTACAGCGTGCGCATGAATGAGGAAAGTGCGTTGCTGAGTCCGGAAATGACGCGGGAATTTCTGCAAAGCCAACTGACGGGCGAAGAGCGTGAGATCTTTCTGGTGATCTTCCTTGATGCCCAGCACCGGGTGCTTCAGCACAGCCGCCTGTTTTCCGGCACGCTTAACCACGTAGAGGTGCATCCGCGTGAGATTGTTCGGGAAGCGATTAAACTCAATGCTTCAGCGGTCATTCTGGCGCATAACCACCCTTCAGGCTGCGCAGAGCCAAGTAAAGCAGATAAACTTATCACTGAGCGCGTGATAAAGTGTTGCCAGTTTATGGATATCCGGGTGCTCGATCACCTGATAATTGGGCGCGGAGAGTACGTTTCTTTTGCCGAACGCGGCTGGATTTAAGATTCTTTGCGCGATCCATCGGGATCTTTGTCTGTTCGGGACTTGAGCATATCGCCGGGTCAGCGTATACTACGCCACCTTTGAGAATCTCGGGTTTGGCATTTGGGCCTGGCAATCGAGAGTTCAATAGAACTGCGCGATGACCAGGCTGTAAAGCCTGACGAGGCGCCGATACCCCATACGAAGCTCGAGCTAATTTGATTTTTGGAGAATAGACATGTCCCGAGTCTGCCAAGTTACTGGCAAGCGTCCGGTGACCGGTAACAACCGTTCCCACGCACTGAACGCGACTAAACGCCGTTTCCTGCCTAACCTGCACTCTCACCGTTTCTGGGTTGAGAGCGAGAAGCGTTTTGTCACCCTGCGTGTATCTGCTAAAGGTATGCGTATCATCGATAAAAAAGGCATCGAAACAGTTCTGTCTGAACTGCGTGCCCGTGGCGAAAAGTACTAAGTACTAAGAGGAAATAAATCATGGCTAAAGGTATTCGTGAGAAAATCAAGCTGGTTTCTTCTGCTGGTACTGGTCACTTCTATACCACGACGAAGAACAAACGTACTAAGCCGGAAAAACTGGAACTGAAAAAATTCGATCCAGTTGTCCGTCAGCACGTGATCTACAAAGAAGCGAAAATCAAATAATTCTCGCTTTGATGTAACAAAAACCTCGCTTCGGCGGGGTTTTTTGTTTTCTGGCCGTCCCCATATTAATGAGACCTGCCACACAGCCGGAGACGTTATGCCTGAATTACCCGAAGTTGAAACCAGCCGCCGGGGTATTGAACCCCATTTAGTTGGCGCTACTATCCTGCACGCCCATATCCGTAACGGCCGTCTGCGCTGGCCGGTTTCAGATGAAATTTATCGTCTGAGCGATACACCCGTCCTTAGCGTTCAGCGTCGTGCTAAATATCTACTGCTGGAGCTGCCTGACGGCTGGATAATTATTCACCTGGGGATGTCGGGAAGCTTGCGGATACTGCCGGAAGCGCTGCCGGCGGAAAAGCACGACCATGTCGATTTGGTGATGAGCAACGGCAAAATTCTACGTTATACCGATCCTCGCCGCTTTGGCGCCTGGTTATGGACCAAAGAGCTGGAAGGGCATAACGTACTGGCGCATCTGGGACCGGAGCCGCTAAGCGATGAGTTTAATGGCGAATATTTGCGGCAGAAATGCGCGAAGAAGAAGACGGCGATTAAACCCTGGCTGATGGATAACAAGCTGGTGGTCGGCGTGGGGAATATCTACGCCAGCGAGTCGCTGTTTGCCGCTGGTATTTACCCTGACCGCTTGGCGTCGTCACTCTCGACAGAGGAGTGCGACCTGCTGGCACGGGTGATTAAAGCCGTTTTGCTGCGCTCTATTGAACAAGGCGGGACAACGCTGAAGGATTTTCTGCAAAGCGATGGGAAACCGGGCTATTTTGCGCAGGAGTTGCAGGTGTACGGGCGCAAAGGCGAGCCGTGTCGGGTATGCGGTACGCCGATAGTCGCAACGAAACACGCACAGCGTGCGACGTTCTATTGCCGTCACTGTCAGAAGTAAAACGCCAGGGCCGGCAAGGAAGGAAACTTATTTCAACTTATCCATTAGCGCCTGATGCACATTGTCCGGCAGAAAGTGGGTCACATCGCCCTGATGGCGTGCCACTTCTTTGACCAGCGACGATGAAATAAACGACCACTCTTTGGACGGCATCAGGAAAACGCTTTCCAGTTGCGGCATCAGATGGCGATTCATATGCGCCAACTGCATTTCATATTCAAAATCCGCCACCGCGCGCAGACCACGAATCAGGATATTCGCCTGTCTGTCGCGGGCGAAATTGGCCATCAGGTCGCTAAAGCCCACCACCTCTACGTTACCCAGGTGTGCGGTCGCTTTTTGCGCCAGCGCCACACGTTCGTCCAGGGTGAACATGGGTTTCTTGCCGGGGCTGGCGGCGATGGCCAGAATGACATGGTCGAACATCTGCGTTGCGCGCGTCACAATATCGAGATGACCGTTAGTAATCGGATCAAACGTACCTGGATAAATCGCCCGTTTTTGCATGACAGTCCTCAATGCGTTTTCGGTGGCAGATAAGGTTCCAGCAGTTGCAGCAGACGCTGGAGCGCGCCCTGATTTTGATACAGCACTTCAACTGCGTGACGTCCGTAGAAATTACGATAATCAGCGTCGGTCAGTAAAGAGGAAACTTCTTTTGCCAGCGTAGCCGCATCGGTAATCGTGATAAGTCCGCTCGCCTGCTCCAGACGGGCGCAAATATCTTTAAAGTTAAAGGTATGCGGACCCATCAGTACTGGAATCGCATGAGCGGCGGCCTCCAGCGGGTTATGACCGCCGCGTTCAACCAGCGAACCACCAACAAAGGCGAGATCGGCAATGCCATAGAGCAACATTAATTCGCCCATGGTATCGCCTACCACGACCTGAGTGCTGGCGGACGGTACTTCGCCCGAAGAGCGAGTGATGTAGCTTAACCCTGCCTGACGTACAAGATTGATAGCATCCGGGAAACGCTCCGGATGGCGGGGCACCAGAATCAGTAATAAATTCGGGAATTGATGTAATAACGCCTGGTGAGCGGCGATAACGATACTCTCTTCGCCATCGTGGGTGCTGGTGGCAATCCAGACCGGACGGTGCGGCGCCCACTGGCGGCGTAGCGTAACGGCTTTAGCCGCCAGCTGCGGCGTAACTGAAATATCAAATTTCAGACTGCCGGTGACCGTGACCTGATTGTTCTTCGCGCCCAATGCCACAAAGCGTTCGCCATCTTCTTCGTTTTGCGCGGCAATCAGGGTGATACGGCGCAGGAGCGTACGGACAAACTTGCCAAGCTTCGCATAACCCGCGGCGGAGCGGGCGGAAAGCCGCGCATTAGCGATAACCAGCGGAATATGACGTTTGTGCAGCGCAGCAATCAGATTTGGCCAGAGCTCAGTCTCCATGATCAATACCAGCTTAGGATCAACCTTATTGAGGAAACGATTGAGCGCATCGGGCAAATCATAAGGCAAGTAAACGTGCTGAACATCGTTGCCAAAGGCGGACTGGACGCGCTCCGAGCCGGTCGGCGTCATGGTCGTTACGGTAATAGGCAGATCGGGATAGCGATGACGTAGAGCGCGGACCAATGGGATGGCCGCCAGAGTTTCGCCCACCGAGACGGAATGCAGCATGATTCCGCCCGGTTTCAACGGACGGCGGTAGAATCCGTAGCGTTCACCCCAGCGCTTACGATAGGCCGGCGCTTTACGTCCACGCACCCAAAGCCGTATCCAGATCAGAGGCTGAATAAGGTAGAGAAGAGCGGTGTAAAGCAATTCGAGCATAGTAAATAGCTGACTTATGGATGTGCTGGGGATTCTATGTATTTAGCCTGGGCTTTACCATTACTTTTCCCATTTTTGCGCCAAATTGGCTCAGAAGCGAGGATTCCAGGCGCTGAACCCCATTATTTTTGCATTTTTACGCAATCCATTGAAATTTGCCGCCCTTGTCGCCCCAGACAATGGGAATGACCATTCACAAGAGAGGGATAAATTAATATCTCTTTGAATTTATGATTAAAAAAATGATTGTGTATAAAAATTATTCGTATCGGATTGCTGCGAAAGAAGTGTTACACTAGCGCATCTAAAATGAGTGCGGTATTAGCCATCGGGTTGCTGTGAAGCCTGGGGCGGTAGCGTGCTTTTTTCTGCTTATTTATCCGGACAATTTCAACCAAAGAGTCGCTTGTGGAAAAGCCATTTCGAAGAATTCTGATTATAAAAATGCGTTTTCATGGAGACATGTTACTTACCACCCCTGTCATCAGCACGCTGAAGCAGAATTATCCCGATGCAAAAATCGATGTGCTTCTTTACCAGAACACTATACCGATATTGTCGGAAAATCCGGAGATTAATGCACTCTACGGCATCAGTAACAAAGGCGCAGGAACAAAAGAGAAGATCAAAAACGCGCTATCGTTAATCAAAAAATTGCGTGCTAACTCGTATGATCTGGTCGTCAATCTCACCGATCAGTGGAGCGTGGCGCTTATTGTGCGTTTTTTAAACGCAAAAATAAAAATCTCGCAGGATTTCGGTAATCGTCAGTCTGCTTTATGGAAAAAGAGCTTTACGCATTTAGTACCTTATGCGGGAGAACATGCTGTTGAGCGCACATTATCCGCGCTAAAGCCGTTAGCGCTAAAACAGTATGTCACGGAAACCACCATGAGCTATCGCCCGGAACATTGGGAAAACATGCGACAACAGCTCAAACAACTTGGTGTGACCCGACAATATGTTGTTATTCAGCCTACGGCACGGCAGCTATTTAAGTGCTGGGATAATGATAAATTCTCGCAGGTTATTGATGCCGTGCAGCGCCGCGGTTATCAGGTTGTACTGACGTCAGGCCCGGCCGCAGACGAGATGGCCTGCGTGGATGCTATTGCACGCGGCTGTGAGACAAAACCGGTTACTGGTCTGGCGGGTAAAACTCGCTTTCCTGAATTGGGCGCATTGATTGACCATGCGGATCTCTTTATCGGCGTTGATTCGGCCCCCGGTCATATTGCCGCAGCAGTCAAAACGCCGGTCATTTGTCTTTTTGGCGCGACGGATCATGTATTCTGGCGTCCCTGGACCGACGACATCATTCAGTTTTGGGCAGGAAATTATCAGCCGATGCCTGAACGGCATGAGCTTGATCGTAATAAAAAATACCTTTCCGTGATTCCGGCTGAAGATGTTATCGCCGCGACGGAAAAAATGCTGCCGCATGAGGCACGCCCCATAGATTTGGACAGCCTGCTATGAGAGTTGCCTTTTGCTTATATAAATATTTTCCTTTTGGCGGTCTGCAGCGTGATTTTATGCGTATTGCTCAAACCGTGGCGGCGCGAGGTCATCAGGTTCGTGTTTATACTCAGTCATGGGAAGGGGAATGCCCGGATAACTTTGAATTAATCCGCGTGCCGGTTAAATCCCGGACGAACCACGGTCGTAACGCAGAATATTATGCCTGGGTGCAACACCATTTGCGCGACCACCCTGTCGATCGGGTGGTTGGATTCAATAAGATGCCGGGCCTTGATGTGTATTACGCCGCAGACGTGTGTTACGCCGAAAAAGTCGCACAGGAAAAAGGATTTTTCTATCGCCTGACATCACGCTATCGGCATTATGCTGCTTTTGAACGCGCCACGTTTGAACACGGCAAGCCGACGCAACTATTAATGCTGACGAATAAGCAGATTGCTGACTTCCAAAAACATTATCAGACTGAAGCGGAGCGTTTCCATATTCTTCCTCCGGGGATTTACCCGGACAGAAAATATAGCCAACAGATCCCAAACAGTCGTCAAATTTATCGTCAGAAAAATGGTATCTCAGAACAGCAAAAATTACTGTTGCAAGTAGGGTCTGACTTTACCCGTAAAGGTGTGGATCGCTCTATTGAAGCGCTGGCATCGCTACCCGAATCTTTACGGCAAAATACGGTGCTCTATGTTGTCGGGCAGGATAAGCCGAAGAAGTTTGCAGCACTGGCTGAAAGAAGCGGCGTCGGCACGAATGTGCATTTTTTCTCCGGACGTAATGATATCGCGGAGTTAATGGCGGCAGCCGACCTTTTACTGCATCCAGCCTATCAGGAAGCTGCAGGTATTGTTTTGCTGGAAGCCATTACTGCTGGTTTGCCGGTGCTGACAACTGCGGTGTGCGGTTATGCACATTATATTGTGGATGCCAACTGTGGCGAAGCGATGACTGAACCATTCCGTCAGGATACGCTAAATGAGGTTTTACTCAAAGCGCTGACACAGCCTTCCTTACGCAACGCCTGGGCTGAAAATGCGCGGTATTATGCTGATACCCAGGATTTATACAGCTTACCGGAGAAGGCCGCAGATATTATTACAGGTGATTTAGATGGTTGAGCTGAAAGCGCCGTTAACCACACTATGGCGCGGTAAAGATGCTTTTGAGGAAGTGAAAACGTTACAGGGCGAAGTGTTCAGAGAGCTGGAGACGCGTCGAACATTGCGGTTTGAGCTGGACGGCAAAAGTTACTTCCTGAAGTGGCATAAAGGCACTTCGCTGAAAGAAATTGTGAAGAACCTGATTTCGTTACGTATGCCTGTTCTGGGCGCTGACAGAGAATGGCACGCCATTCATCGTCTACATGAGCTGGGCGTTGATACGATGCACGGCGTTGGTTTTGGTGAAAAAGGCGTAAACCCGCTAACCAGAACATCATTTATTATCACCGAAGATTTAACGCCCACCATTAGCCTTGAAGACTACTGTGCTGACTGGGCTGTTAATCCACCGGACGCGCAGGTGAAGTGGATGATCATTAAGCGTGTTGCGACTATGGTACGTAAAATGCACGCCGGGGGAATTAACCATCGCGACTGTTATATTTGCCACTTTCTTCTGCATTTACCTTTCACTGGTCGCGAAGAGGATTTAAAAATCTCCGTAATTGACCTGCATCGCGCGCAGATACGTCAGCACGTTCCCCTTCGCTGGCGTGACAAAGATTTAATTGGGCTTTATTTTTCTTCAATGAATATTGGCCTGACTCAGCGAGATATATTCCGGTTTATGCGTGAGTATTTCTCTCTCCCCCTGCGAGAGATTTTGCAAAAAGAATCGGGGTTGATTCATCAGGCAGATGTTAAAGCCGCTCGAATTAAAGAAAGGACAATAAGAAAAAATCTGTAATTATAATAATTATGCACTCAGTGAGTAATTTATGAGTGAGACAAGGATAGACAGAATGTCTAACATTAAAAGTTATATTTCAAACCAAAAAAACATAATTCAACATGATGATTTTTTTGGAGGAAGACTGGACATTGCTCTTTGCTTTGATCATGGTTTTATAATGCCAGCAGGTGTGGCAATATATTCCATTATCGAAAATAATAAAGATATTGACTACGCCTTAAAGCAAAAAGAGAGATGTCAGGTAAAAATTACTCTATAGGGTTATATTACTATTTTTGCTATTTAATATCTAAAGTCTTTAGATTAAGGTTTTAACTCTGGGGTATATATGAAAATAGCTTTTATTGGCGAAGCGGTATCCGGTTTTGGAGGGATGGAAACCGTTATTAGCAACGTTATCCATACGTTTGAAAATAGCTCTCCGAAAATCAACTGTGAAATGTTTTTCTTTTGTCGTAATGACAAAATGGATAAAGCATGGCTAAAAGAGATTAAATATGCGCAATCATTTTCAAATATAAAATTAAGTTTTCTTCGTCGAGCTAAGCATGTTTATAATTTTAGTCAGTGGCTGAAAGAAACGTCACCGGATATTGTGATATGTATTGATGTCATCTCATGTCTTTATGCCAATAAAGCACGAAAGAAAAGTGGTAAACAGTTTACTATTTTCTCGTGGCCGCATTTTTCGCTCGACCATAAAAAACATGCAGAATGTATAACGTACGCGGATTATCATCTGGCCATCAGTAGTGGTATTAAAGAACAGATGATGGCACGGGGTATCTCAGCGCAAGATATTAGCGTCGTTTATAATCCTGTCTCTATTAAAACAATCATTGTGCCGCCGCCTGAGCGCGATAAACCCGCTGTATTTCTCTATGTAGGGCGTCTTAAATTTGAAGGGCAGAAAAGAGTTAAAGATCTATTTGATGGCTTAGCTCGTACGACAGGGGAATGGCAGCTACATATTATTGGTGATGGCTCAGATTTTGAAAAGTGCCAGGCCTATAGTCGGGAGCTTGGTATTGAGCAGCGTGTGATCTGGTATAGTTGGCAAAGCGCGCCGTGGCAAGTCGTACAGCAAAAAATAAAAAATGTCACCGCGTTACTACTTACCTCTGCATTTGAGGGATTTCCTATGACCCTGCTGGAAGCAATGTCATATGGAATTCCGTGTATTAGTTCTGATTGTATGTCTGGCCCGCGCGATATGATTAAACCCGGTTTGAATGGTGAGCTTTACACCCCGGGGGCTATAGATGATTTTGTAGGGCATCTTAATCGCGTTATTTCTGGTGAAATAAAATATCAGCATGATATTATTCCCGGCACGATTGAGCGATTTTACGATGTGCTATATTTTAAAAATTTTAATAATGCGATATTCTCGAAATTACAAAAGTGATCACTATGAGCAGAAAATATTTTGAAGAAGAAGTCATTCAACAGACTTTAGATTATAACTATGCACAACATAGTGATGCTAATAAATTTAATATAGCTTATGGGATTGATAAAAACTTTCTTTTTGGCTGTGGTGTCTCTATTGCATCGGTTCTCATTGCTAACCGTGAGAAGGCGTTAGCTTTCCATGTTTTTACCGATTTCTTTGGCCCTGAAGATCAGCAGCGATTTGATGCATTAGCAAAACAGTACGCTACGCAGATTGTTGTTTATCTCATTGACTGTGAGCGATTAAAATCGCTACCCAGTACCAAAAACTGGACCTATGCAACATACTTTAGATTCATTATTGCCGACTATTTTTCAGATAAAACAGATAGAGTGCTTTATCTGGATGCAGATATTGCATGTAAGGGAAGTATTCAGGAACTTATTGATCTTAATTTCGCTGAAAATGAGATTGCGGCGGTTGTTGCTGAAGGCGAGTTGGAGTGGTGGACTAAGCGCTCGGTTAGCCTGGCAACGCCTGGGCTGGTTTCTGGCTATTTTAATGCCGGTTTTATTTTAATTAACATACCTCTTTGGACCGCAGAAA
Organism: Salmonella sp. 32120201201600049SM; assembly: GCF_017572835.1. Classification (NCBI taxonomy): domain Bacteria; kingdom Pseudomonadati; phylum Pseudomonadota; class Gammaproteobacteria; order Enterobacterales; family Enterobacteriaceae; genus Salmonella; species Salmonella sp. 32120201201600049SM. Next base: position 93,834 of record NZ_JAGESA010000006.1, read on the forward strand.
ATATCTCTAAGAAAGCGATTGAAATGCTAAAAGATCCGGAGGTAGTACAGCGCATAACGCACCTTGATCAGGATGTATTAAATATATTGTTAGTGAATAAAGCGCGTTTTGTTGATAAAAAATTTAATACACAATTTAGTCTTAACTATGAATTAAAAGATTCAGTTATTAATCCAGTCGATGCTGAGACTGTATTTGTTCATTATATCGGACCAACGAAGCCCTGGCATAGTTGGGGGGCTTACCCTGTGTCACAATATTTTTTACAGGCTAAGAGCAACTCACCATGGTCTCATTGTGCACTTTTAAATCCAGTGACTAGCCATCAGTTACGTTATGCGGCAAAGCATATGTTTAATCAGAAGCATTATACTTCGGGTATAAATTATTATATAGCCTACTTTAAACGTAAACTTCTTGAATAAAACCCATAGGTGATGTAATGGATTCATTTCCTGAGATAGAAATAGCTGAATATAAAATTTTTGATGAAAGTAATAATAATAATGATGATAACGTATTAAACATTTCTTATGGCGTTGATGAAAACTATCTTGATGGTGTGGGGGTGTCAATTGCTTCAGTTGTACTAAACAATAATATCCCGCTCGCTTTTCACATTATTTGTGATTCATACTCTCCGTGTTTTGTAAAATATATAGAGCGTTTAGCCGTACAGCATCACATAAAAATTTCTCTTTATCTTATTAAAGTAGAAAGCCTTGAGGTATTGCCTCAAACTAAAGTATGGTCGAGAGCAATGTATTTTCGTTTATTCGCTTTCGATTATCTCAGCAAGAAGGTAAACACACTACTTTATTTGGATGCCGATGTTGTATGCAAAGGATCTTTGCAAGATCTTTTACAGCTTGATCTGACAGAGAAGATCGCTGCGGTCGTAAAAGATGTTGATTCCATCCAGAATAAGGTAAATGAGAGATTAAGCGCTTTTAATTTACAAGGTGGTTATTTTAACTCCGGCGTGGTTTTTGTTAACCTGAAATTATGGAAAGAGAATGCCTTAACCAAAAAGGCATTTTTACTTTTGGCAGGTAAAGAGGCTGACTCTTTTAAATATCCCGATCAGGATGTTTTGAATATTCTCCTACAGGATAAAGTCATTTTTCTACCGCGACCGTATAATACTATTTATACTATTAAAAGTGAGTTGAAAGATAAGTCACATAAAAAATATAGCAATATAATTAATGATAATACTATTTTAATTCATTATACGGGCGCTACAAAACCATGGCATGCCTGGGCAAATTATCCTTCAGTTATCTATTATAAAAATGCACGACTGAACTCGCCCTGGAAAGATTTTCCCGCAAAAGATGCGCGTACCATAGTCGAATTTAAGAAGCGATATAAACATCTTCTCGTGCAAGGTCATTATTTTAAAGGCCTTCTGGCTGGAAGCGCATATCTTTATCGTAAACTTTTCCACAAATAATTCCCCTCCCTAAATCTCCATTATGATTATTGAAAAAAAGATTAAAAACTATACCGTCTTTGTCAAAAAAGACGGTGAAAAATACATTGGGATATTCAAAGATTTTCTATCTTATAATCATCAGGTTATTAAAGTCTTCCGTAATATAGAAGATACAAAAGTTGTATTGATTAATACAGACTACGGAAAATATATTCTCAAAGTATTTAGCCCAAAAGTAAAAAATACTGAACGCTTTTTTAAATCGTTAGTAAAAGGGGATTACTACGAAAAGCTTTTTCATCAGACAGATCGTGTGCGGCGTGAAGGGTTTGCGGCGCTTAATGATTTTTACCTGCTGGCGGAAATTAAAACATTACGCTATGTAAAAACATACGTGATGATAATTGAGTATATTGAAGGTATTGAACTTGTTGATATGCCAGAAATTTCTGACGAGGTGAGAGGGAAAATCAAACAGTCGATATATTCTCTGCATCAACATGGTATGGTTTCGGGCGATCCCCATAAAGGTAACTTTATCCTGCAAGGCAATGAGATCAGAATTATCGATTTGTCCGGAAAAAGACCTTCCAGACAACGAAAAGCAAAGGATCGTATTGATTTAGAAAGACATTATGGTATCAAAAATAATGTGAGAGATATCGGATTTTACTTATTGATTTATAAGAAAAAACTTCGAAATTTCTTGCGTCGTATTAAGGGTAAGGAAAAGCGCTGATCAATGTAGCACGTTTGGTTTAATTTAAGGGGCTGACTGACTTTTATTTGCTGCAGCGTTATGACATACTTGAGAGAATTTGAGATGTAATATTAGTTATTGAATATAACATTTATTTATAGGTTGCATGATAAACATACGAGTTTTTTATGGGCAGCGTTAACTTCATAACTCACGCCGATGTTCTGCAACTTATTGCGAAAAGAACGGCTGAAGATTGTATTATTTTTCTTTCTGGTCCTACGTCCAGAAAGACGCCGCTGTCCTTGTTACGAATGAAAGATGTCATTGCAGTCAATGGTTCTGTTCAATATTTGTTAAACAATAACGTCAAGCCATTTTTGTACCTTCTGACGGATGTTCGCTTCCTCCATCGTCGGCGCGAAGATTTTTATAACTTTAGCCGTAACAGTCAGTTTACTATCGTCAATCTTGATGTGTACGAACAGGCTTCAGTGGATGATCAAAAATATATTGAAGAAAACTGTTTAATTATTCGCTCCTTTTATCGCCGAGAAAAAGGGGGCTTTTTAAAGAAAATTAAATTTAATATCCTCAAGCGGGTTCATAAAGCATTACTTATTTCAGTTCCTCTTTCGAAAAGAGGACGACTGGCTGGATTTTGCAAGGATATCAGCATCGGGTATTGCTCTTGTCATACTATTGCTTATACCGCTATTCAGGTTGCCTATTCCCTCAAGTATGGCCGTATTATATGTTCTGGGCTTGACTTAACAGGAAGTTGCCCACGTTTCTATGACGAATCTACCAGCCCTATGCCATCTGAGCTTAGTAAAGATCTGTTTAAAATACTGCCATTTTTTACTTTTATGAGAAAAAATGTGAGTGATTTAAATATCTTTAATTTATCAGATGATACTGCAATTCATTACGATATTATTCCATATATTACAGCCTCGGAACTTGAGGATGAAATATATTACGATAAAATTGTCTAGACACTAGATAAATCATTATTTTGCGTTGCTTCGGCACGCATTTCTTTTTCTATAACATTTCTTTTTCTATAAAGTTAACTATTCTGGATTATAGCTATTATGATTAAAAAAATCATATTTACTGTTACTCCTATATTTTCAATTCCTCCTCGTGGTGCGGCTGCGGTAGAAACCTGGATTTACCAGGTTGCAAAACGACTATCAATACCGAGTGCTATTGCTTGTATAAAGAATGCTGGCTATCCTGAATATAATAAAATAAACGATAACTGTGATATTCATTACATTGGGTTTAGTAAAGTTTATAAGCGTCTTTTTCAGAAATGGACTCGTCTCGACCCACTACCCTATTCCCAGCGTGTCCTTAATATTAGAGATAAAGTGACTACCCAGGAAGATAGCGTCATTGTTATTCATAATAGTATGAAACTGTATCGGCAGATCAGAGAGCGCAATCCAAATGCAAAACTGGTTATGCACATGCATAACGCATTTGAACCAGAACTGCCTGATAATGATGCAAAAATTATCGTGCCCAGTCAGTTTCTTAAAGCGTTTTATGAAGAAAGATTGCCCGCCGCTGCTGTTAGTATTGTGCCTAATGGTTTTTGTGCTGAGACTTATAAAAGAAACCCACAAAATAACCTCCGTCAGCAATTAAATATTGCGGAAGATGCCACCGTTCTCTTATATGCCGGGAGAATTTCGCCTGATAAAGGCATCCTGTTGCTTTTGCAGGCGTTCAAACAATTACGTACCTTAAGAAGTAATATTAAACTTGTCGTTGTTGGCGACCCTTATGCAAGCCGCAAGGGTGAAAAAGCAGAGTATCAAAAGAAAGTACTGGACGCCGCAAAAGAGATTGGAACTGATTGTATTATGGCTGGGGGGCAATCTCCTGACCAGATGCATAACTTCTATCATATGGCCGATCTGGTTATTGTGCCATCTCAGGTTGAAGAAGCATTTTGTATGGTGGCTGTAGAAGCGATGGCAGCAGGAAAAGCGGTTCTTGCCAGCAAAAAAGGGGGGATTAGCGAATTTGTGTTAGATGGCATAACGGGCTATCACCTCGCAGAACCTATGTCGAGCGACAGTATAATTAATGATATTAACCGTGCGCTTGCTGATAAGGAACGCTACCAGATTGCCGAAAAAGCAAAATCCCTGGTGTTTTCAAAATACAGTTGGGAAAATGTAGCGCAGCGTTTCGAGGAACAAATGAAAAACTGGTTTGATAAGTGATTGAGTCCTGATGATGGAAAACGCGCTGATACCGTAATAAGTATCAGCGCGTTTTTTTATCTATTTCTTAGCGCCAGCAGAAAACCGGTAATGATACCAATTTGAGCAATATCGACCTGTTCAAAATTGCCACGAACGATATAAAAACCGACGAAAGATAAAAATAGCAAGAGATGAGCATTGTAGGGGCTTATCTCTACTTTCCTGAAGGTAGAGCTGGCTGTTTCCCTGATGATAGCGCCATATAAATAGACCAGGCTCGCCAGACCCAATATGCCTGCACTAAACCAGATGTACAGAATGGTATTATGCGGACCGATAGATTCTTTAAAGGTCCACGTTGGATAATCGACAACGCGTTTATTATAAACACCATCATACACATCATTACCATAGCCGTAGCCCTTGATCGGGTTTTCCTGAATCAGTATCCACGCGGTGCCCTGGGTTCCGTTAGTATAACGATATGAGCTATCTGTCTGCTGTAATTTATACAGTAGTCGCTCCTGATCCGGTTTATGGCTTTGCTGAGTGATAACTAAAACGCCAGCAATAACCAGGATAGCAGCGCCAATTCCCATTAGTTTCCACTGGCGGTTCAAAATCGCCCATAAAACGCCCACCACTAAAACTGCCAGCCATGCTCCCCGCGACAAGGTGCCTAACATTAAGAATAAGTAGACGGCGCTCAGCGCAAAGAAAGCGAGTTTGAGCGATGTTTTTCTGAATAGCCAGATATTCAACAATGCCGGGAACAGAAATACCATTGAATCAGATATATGTCGATGGTCATAGTTTGTAAATGGCATCACCCCCCTGGAATAGTCCTGAATATAAAAGACAACTTCTACCAGCGAACGTAATCCTAAACTTGTTAAAAAGGAGAAAAGTACTATTTTCGCAACCGTTTCTTTTGTTTCATCTTTTAATAGTACGGGAATTAATAAAGTATATAATAAGAAACCCTCCAGTACCGTATTTTCAAATTCCTTGAAACTTTCTTTCATATCTGGCGATATGAGTATGGAATAAACAAGGATTAATGATAATACTGCTACGCTATAAAATACGCTATTTTTGAAAAGAGGGGGGAAACTTTTCGGTGAGCGTGAGACCTGATAAATCGCGGTGATAACCATAAGTATGATTATCAAATGTTTATAACGCGTAATACCATCCAGAAAATACGTGGCAACAAAAAGAAAAACCAGCGCTTTATTCCAGATCGGCTTCCATTTCTCTTTATTTAACGTTAATGATGTGGTTAGCATCTTTTCTCCACAATAGGTTTGGGATGAGACAGAGTCTCTTTAATGAATCTTTCCAAATACGCTTGTGGCATCTAAATTCGCCAGGTTCTGTTCTGGTGAGCAGCATGCCATTTGGTTCTTCCCATAACCTCCAATTAACCCAGGGTCCGTTGGGCCATATAGCGTAATATTCGGTCTGTCGAGCGCGGCGGTGAGATGGCTCAGGCCGGTATCAACCGATACGACAAATTTTGCGCCAGCCAGCACTCTGGCGACCTCCTCCAGGCTCATGCGCGGTAACACATCCACATAGTCAAAGCCTTCGGCCAGTCGTTTAGCCCGGGCCTCCTCATGAGGCGCGCCCCAGGGAAGTTTTATCCGTAATCCGGTGTTGCCTACCAGGCCGATAAGCTCGCGCCAGTTTGCTTCCGGCCAGTGTTTATCATCGCGGGTCGTGGCATGTAAAAACACCGCATATGGATCGCTAACCGCCTGCTGACAATGCAGAAAATGTTTTGCGATGGCATAATCGCCCTGCGACTGCGGTTTATCGTATCCCAGGCTTTTGGCGAACAGCTCGCGCGTCCGTTCAACCGCATGTTGTTGCTTTGCGATATGGTGTTTACGGTTATAAAACAGGCTGGCCAGCGGTTCGCGGGCGGTACTCCAGTCCATACCGTGCTTTATCCCATGCGCCAGACGCGTCACCAGCGCCGCGCTTTTTACCAGCCCCTGCGCATCAATCACAGCGTCGTATTGGTATGCGCATACCGCCCGATGAAAGGCTATGCGTTCCGCTTTAATGGGCGCGGAAAACCAGGCCTTGCGCCAACGGCGAATAGCGACGGGAATCACGCGATCGACAGCACTGTGCCAGGACGGAATTTGCGCAAACCCTTCTTCGACAACCCAATCAAATTGAATCCCCGGAATCGCCTGTTGCGCGTCGGTAAGCGCAGGCAGGGTATGTAATACGTCGCCCATCGATGATGTTTTAACGATCAAAACCCGCATTAAACGCCCTCTTCCGACAACAGCGAATGCAGCTCTTCCAGAACCCGCTGCGGCGTGATATCGATCAGGCTCTGGTGATAGCCTTGCGCCGTATCGCCTTTACGCACTTTGTGATAACCCGTAATGAGACGAATCACCCGGGCCTTATGAGACAGCGGTGGCGTGAAATCCGGGCTACTTGGGCCATACAAGGCGACCAGCGGGCGGTCGAGCGCCGCCGCGACGTGCATCAGCCCGGAATCGTTGGTGACGATGGCTTTACAGGCGGCTATCAGAATGACGGCCTGTTCCAGCTGGGTTTCCCCCGCCAGGTTGCGACACCATGCCTGCTGCTCGCTATTCAGCGCCGCCAGGATCTCATTTCCGGCTTCATGGTCTTTTGCCGAGCCAAACAGTACGACCTGGTACCCTTCGTTAATGAGCTGTTTTGCCAGTTCGGCGTAGTGATAGTGCGGCCAACGTTTTGCCGGGCCAAATTCCGCGCCGGGGCAAAAGCCGATCAGAGGACGTTCAGAAGATAGTGAAAAGTCGCTGCACATCAGCGACTTTTCACCCTCGCTAACCTGGAGCTGCGGCCAGAGCAGCGGCTGCGGCAGATCTTTCGCCGTGCGCATCACGCCCTTGTCATAGGCCAGCGCCACGTAGCGCTCCACCATCAGCGGCCAGGCGTCTTTATCAAGGACGCGCGCATCGTTCAGCAGGCCATAGCGCATTTCGCCGCGCCAGCCGGTACGGTGCGGGATATTGGCAAAGAAAGGAATCAGCGCCGATTTAAACGAATTTGGCAACACCCAGGCGCGATCGTAGCGCTTCTCTCGCAGGCTATGGCCCAATCTGCGGCGCTCGCCGATTTCCAGCGCGCCGTGGCCCAGCGGCATGGGTATCGCCTCGTTAACTTCCGGCATACGCGATAACAACGGACGGCACCAGGCTGGCGCCATCACGTCGATTATCGCCTGGGGATAGCGCGCTTTAAGCGTGCGATAGAGACTTTGCGACATCATCATGTCGCCCACCCAGGACGGGCCAATGACCAAAATTTTCATACTTACGCGTCGCGGTTCAGCCAGGCCATATACTCCGTGACGCCTTCGGCGACGGTCTTAAAGGGTTTGTCGTAGCCCGCGTTGCGTAGATTGGTTAAATCCGCCTGCGTAAACGCCTGATAGCGGCCTTTCAGCTTATCCGGGAACGGAATGTATTCAATGCTGCCTTTTTTATGGTATGCCAGCGTCGCGTCGGCGACGGCCTGGAAAGATTCCGCGCGGCCTGTGCCCAGGTTAAAGATGCCGGACTTGCCGCTTTCCAGGAACCACAGGTTAACGGCGGCCACATCGCCCACGTAAACGAAGTCGCGCTTGAAGTTTTCGCTGCCTTCAAACAGTTTCGGGCTTTCGCCGTTGTTTAACTGTGTATTCAGATGAAATGCCACGCTTGCCATGCTGCCTTTATGGCCTTCACGTGGTCCATAGACGTTGAAATAGCGGAAACCGACAATCTGCGAGTTCGCTTCTGGCAGGATCTGGCGCACATATTCATCAAACAGGAATTTAGAATAGCCGTAAACGTTAAGCGGTTTTTCGTATTCGCGCGATTCGATGAAATCAGACGTGCGACCGCCATAAGTGGCGGCAGAAGAGGCGTAGAGGAACGGGATTTCGCGCTCAAGACAATAGTGCAGCAGCTCTTTGGAGTATTGATAGTTATTATCCATCATATACTTGCCGTCCCACTCGGTGGTGGAAGAGCAGGCGCCTTCATGGAAAATAGCTTCGATATCGCCGAGCTCTTCTCCGGACATAATCTGGATCAGGAAATCTTCCTTATCCATATAGTCAGCAATGTTCAGATCCACCAGGTTTACAAACTTGGTGCCGTCTTTCAGGTTATCCACCACCAGAATATCGGTGATACCTTTATCATTCAGGGCCTTAACGATATTGCTGCCGATAAAGCCTGCGCCGCCGGTAACGATGATCATAACTGTAACCTTTGAATTATGGTGTCAGAGACTGTCTCAGACATGAATGCTCTTATCATAACACTATTCATCCATTCACTGATAACCCGTGAGGATACGCGTGATTTATGCTGCATTTTAAAGAAGTGATGACGCGTCATCTCGTATCAACGTATCGCTTTGGGTAATATGTGCTGAAATTTGCCCAGTCTGGAGAATCGCAATGCGTGGGGATTTTTACAAACAGTTAACCAACGATCTGGAAACCGCTCGGGCGGAAGGATTGTTTAAAGAAGAGCGCATTATTACGTCTGCGCAGCAGGCGGATATCACCGTGGCGGATGGAAGCCACGTTATTAACTTTTGCGCCAATAACTACCTCGGGCTGGCGAATCACCCTGAGCTGATTAATGCCGCAAAAGCGGGTATGGACAGCCACGGTTTCGGTATGGCGTCCGTGCGTTTTATCTGCGGCACCCAGGATAGCCACAAAGCGCTGGAGCAAAAGCTGGCAAGCTTCCTCGGCATGGAAGATGCGATTCTGTATTCCTCCTGTTTCGACGCTAACGGCGGCTTGTTTGAGACGTTGCTGGGCGCGGAAGACGCCATTATTTCCGACGCGCTGAACCACGCGTCTATCATTGACGGCGTGCGTTTGTGTAAAGCGAAGCGCTATCGCTATGCCAACAACGATATGGCTGAGCTGGAAGCGCGGCTGAAAGAGGCGCGTGAAGCCGGCGCGCGTCATGTCCTGATCGCCACCGACGGGGTGTTCTCAATGGATGGCGTCATCGCCAATCTGAAAGGCGTCTGTGATCTGGCCGATAAATACGATGCGCTGGTGATGGTTGATGATTCTCACGCGGTAGGCTTTGTCGGCGAAAACGGTCGCGGTTCCCATGAATACTGCGACGTAATGGGCCGCGTAGATATTATTACCGGTACGCTGGGCAAAGCGTTAGGCGGCGCATCCGGCGGCTATACCGCGGCGCGTAAAGAGGTCGTTGAGTGGTTGCGTCAGCGTTCCCGCCCATATCTGTTCTCCAACTCCCTGGCGCCGGCGATCGTGGCGGCTTCTATTAAAGTGTTAGAGATGGTGGAAGCGGGCGCAGAACTGCGCGATCGCTTGTGGGCGAACGCCCGGCAGTTCCGTGAGCAGATGTCTGCCGCGGGATTTACGCTGGCAGGCGCGGATCACGCCATCATCCCGGTAATGCTGGGAGATGCGGTTGTCGCGCAGAAATTTGCCCGCGAACTGCAAAAAGAGGGCATTTACGTTACCGGTTTCTTCTATCCGGTCGTACCAAAAGGTCAGGCGCGTATTCGTACCCAGATGTCTGCGGCGCATACGCCTGAGCAAATTACGCGTGCGGTAGACGCGTTCACGCGTATTGGTAAACAACTGGGCGTGATTGCCTGAGGATGTAAGATGAAAGCGTTATCCAAACTGAAAGCGGAAGAGGGCATCTGGATGACCGACGTTCCGGAACCGGAAGTCGGCCATAACGATTTGCTGATTAAAATCCGTAAAACAGCCATCTGCGGTACTGACGTTCACATCTATAACTGGGATGACTGGTCGCAAAAAACCATCCCGGTTCCGATGGTCGTGGGGCATGAATATGTTGGCGAAGTGGTCGGCATCGGTCAGGAAGTGAAAGGCTTTAAAATTGGCGATCGCGTCTCCGGCGAAGGTCATATCACCTGTGGTCATTGCCGCAACTGCCGTGGTGGTCGTACTCACCTGTGTCGCAACACCACCGGCGTGGGCGTCAACCGTCCCGGCTGCTTCGCGGAATATCTGGTCATCCCGGCGTTCAATGCGTTTAAAATCCCGGATAACATTTCTGATGATTTAGCCTCTATTTTCGACCCGTTTGGTAATGCGGTGCATACGGCGCTGTCTTTCGATCTGGTCGGCGAAGATGTACTGGTATCGGGGGCGGGGCCAATCGGCGTAATGGCCGCCGCGGTGGCGAAACATGTTGGCGCGCGTCATGTGGTGATTACTGACGTCAATGAATACCGTCTGGAGCTGGCGCGCAAAATGGGCGTCACCCGCGCGGTCAACGTCGCGAAAGAGAGCCTGAACGACGTCATGGAGGAGCTGGGAATGACCGAAGGATTCGATGTGGGTCTGGAGATGTCCGGCGCGCCGCCGGCGTTTCGTACCATGCTGGACACCATGAATCACGGCGGTCGTATTGCGATGCTGGGGATTCCGCCATCAGATATGTCTATCGACTGGACAAAAGTTATCTTTAAGGGCTTGTTCATTAAAGGTATTTATGGTCGTGAGATGTTCGAAACGTGGTACAAAATGGCGGCGCTGATCCAGTCCGGTCTGGATCTGTCACCGATTATCACCCATCGTTTCTCTATTGATGATTTCCAGAAAGGTTTTGACGCCATGCGTTCAGGCCAGTCAGGAAAAGTTATTCTGAGCTGGGATTAATATGTATAGAGACCCGATGATATTTATCGGGTCTGATATTCGTTTCATCGTAAAAGGTTGGTGTCATTCGCCAACCTTTTTTGTTAGGGAAAATCTGGAAAGCCGTAAAGAATTGTCATAGACATCAAGCATTCGTAATTGCGCTTTACTCTTATTTTACTCGCTAACGTCACGCTCTACTCTGAGTTTTGTGCTTGCTTTTTACTGTAAAAATTAATTATGGCGGCTTAATAGTTTCTTAATAGAGCCACAGTATAAAGGCAGGGTAAATTAAGGTTTTTCTGGTAATCGTTATGAAAAATAGTAAAACCAAAGTGAGTATCATTGTCCCGTTATATAATGCGGGAGCGGATTTTAATGCTTGCATGGCGTCGTTAATCGCGCAAACGTGGTCGGCGCTGGAAATTATTATTGTGAATGATGGATCGACAGATCATTCCGTTGAGATAGCAAAACATTACGCGGAACATTACCCATATGTTCGACTGCTTCATCAGGCCAATGCTGGCGCATCTGTCGCCCGTAATCTTGGCCTGCAAGCGGCGACCGGCGATTATGTCGCCTTTGTCGATGCGGATGACCAGGTCTACCCGAAGATGTATGAAACGCTGATGACTATGGCGCTTAACGATGATCTGGACGTTGCGCAGTGTAATGCGGACTGGTGCGTCCGAAAAACCGGGCACGCCTGGCAATCTATTCTGACCGATCGTCTGCGTTCCACCGGGGTATTAAGCGGACCGGATTGGTTGCGTATGGCGTTGGCCTCGCGGCGCTGGATGCATGTTGTCTGGATGGGCGTTTATCGACGTGCGTTAATTACCGATAACAATATTACTTTCGTTCCCGGACTACATCATCAGGACATATTATGGTCGACGGAAGTTATGTTTAATGCCACGCGCGTACGTTATACCGAACAATCATTATATAAATATTTCCTGCATGATAATTCGGTAAGCCGTTTGCAAAGACAAGGCAATAAAAATCTTAATTATCAGCGGCATTATATTAAAATTACGCGATTATTAGAAAAGCTCAATCGTGATTATGCCCGTCGTATTCCGATTTACCCGGAATTTCGCCAGCAAATTACCTGGGAAGCGTTACGCGTTTGTCATGCGGTACGTAAAGAGCCTGATATTTTGACCCGCCAGCGTATGATTGCCGAAATTTTTACTTCTGGCATGTATAGACGGATGATGGCTAACGTCCGCAGCGCGAAAGCGGCTTATCAGACGCTGCTCTGGTCTTTCCGGCTGTGGCAATGGCGCGACAAAACCTTGTCGCACCGTCGTATGGCCCGTAAGGCGCTCAATCTGTCTTAGCGCTCACGTTTTTAGGCGCGGCGATTTTCCCCCAGCCTTGCCACTGGTGCTGAAACCAGGTAACCACGGAACTTTGCGTAATGCTCTCGCCGATGACGCTGAAAAAGCGCGTAGCGTAGACCGGTTGCAGCGGTTTTTTCGGCTTGCACATCTTCACGCCGCGAAAGGGATTGCGCGGCGCGTCAATTTTCTGCGGCGTTACACCAGGTCGGGACGTATCTACCTGCGGTTCGTTGAGCAGGCTGCCTGGACGTACCAGGGTGATATCCGCCGGCAGGCGATAAACCATCTGTTGCAGCACGCGAACCGTTGCGGGATGCGGATGACCAATCGCGATAGCGGAACCGTTGCGACGGGCCAGTTCGATAGCGCGATTAAACTGACGGCGGATATCCGCCTCGTTTTGCGTATCGTCGAGGAACACTTTGCGCTTGATCACTTTCACACCCGTACCGGATGCCGCGCGCATCGCCTGGCTATTGCCAATCGTCATGCTGTCGAGAAAATAGAGATTGTAATGTTCCAGCGCCTGCATAACTTTTTGCATACCGAACAGGCTGGAAGTCATTGCGCTGCCCATGTGGTTATTAAGCCCAACGGCATACGGCACGTTGTTTACCGCCTCGCGGATAATGCGCTCGATCTCATCGCTACTCATATCTGGTCGCAGCGTATCCTTCTCCAGCGGCTGTTTGCTTAACGGCGCCATCGGCAGATGGATTAACACCTCATGCCCGCTATTGTGCGCTTTAGTTGCCATTTCGCGCGCGTGCGGCGCGTTGGGCAGTACGGCGACGGAGATGTTTGGCGGCAGCGCCAGAACCTGGTTTTCCGTATGCGGGCGATAGCCAAAATCATCAATCACGATGGCGAGCTTGCCAGCGAAAACGGGATGTGCAAACGCCAGCAAAGTGGCCAGCGTGAGAATGGAGCGACGAAACTGAGGCAAAACTTATCTTCCCAACCACGGCTGTGGATTGACGGCCTGACCCTGGCGACGAATTTCGAAATAAAGCGAGGGTCTGCCCTGACCGCCGCTACTGCCCACAAGGGCGATAGGTTGTCCGGCGCGCACCTGCGCGCCTACGCTGACCAGCGCGCTCTGATTATAGCCGTAAAGGCTCATATCGCCTTTACCATGCTCCACGACCACCACCAGGCCATAGCCTTGCAGCCAGTCCGCCAGAATCACCCTGCCGTCGGCGATGGCTTTGACCTCGGTGCCTTCCGACGCGCCGATCACCATCCCCTTCCAACGTAGCTCACCCTGCAGCCGTTCGCCATAGCGATGCAATATCGGGCCGCGTACCGGCCAGTATGCTTGACCGCGAGGCGCGCCCAGACCGCCGGTGCGGGACATTAGCGAACGCTCGCTTTCCGTCGGCTTATAGGTGCTGCCTTTACGCGAGGCTTCCTGCTGCTTATCGCGTACCGCCTGCGCTTCGCGGGCTTCACGCTCCGCTCGCGCTTTGGCCGCCGCTTCCGCCCGCGCGATACTGTTGCGTAGGCGTGATTCGTTGGCGCGCAGTTCGCTTAACTGTTGCTGGCCTTGCTGAATAGACGACTCCAGTCCGGCAAGCGTTTTCTTACGTTCATTACGCGCCTGCTCCAGCTTGGCCTGCTGAGCGCGCTGTTCATACAGCAACGTTTGTTGTTGGCTTTGCTTCTCTTCCAGCTCGGCTTTTTGTGTGGCGACCTGTTCGCGAGTCTGTTTCAGTTCGGCGATAGTCTCCTGGCGCGCCTGGTTCAGATAGCCGAAGTAGGCCTGCAGGCGTTGCCCACGCTGGCTCTCTTCTCCGCTAAGAATAAGCTGAATGCCGGTGTGTTCGCCCTGGCGGAAAGCGGCGTCCAACTGTGCGGCGAGATTACGCTCCTGGCTGGCTTTTTGCTGCTCCAGTTTGGCAATTGAGGCGTTCATCTCATCAATTTGCGCGTTTAACTGATCCAGGGTGCTTTGCGTTTCGCGCAGCTTACGTGCTGCGGCCGAGATGGCCTCTTCCTGGGCTTTAAGTTGTGCCAGGAGGCTGGCGCGTTGTTGCTGCTGCTGGCGTACGTCGCGTTCTTTCGCGGCGATATCGGCCTGAATAGATTTGAGTTGATCGCGGTCATCCGCGTGGGCGGAAAAGGCGCACAACAATACGCCAGCGCTAAGTACGCTGGCGTAGAACAAAGGCCTGACTGAAAACGTTCTTGGTTTCACGGCCTGTTGAATGGTGTTAATCGCCTTTCCCCTCATGGGGAGGGATTATTCCACGATGAACAGCGGCTTACCAGTCATCTCTTGCGGGATTTCCATCCCCATCAGCGACAGCATGGTAGGCGCAATGTCTGAAAGTTTGCCGCCTTCAACCGCCTTCACGTTTTTCTCGCCGACATAAATCAGCGGCACCGGCAGGTTGGTGTGGGCGGTATGCGCCTGACCGGTCGCCGGATCGCGCATCTGCTCCGCGTTGCCGTGGTCCGCGGTAATCAACAGTTGTCCACCAACGGACTCAACCGCTTTTGTTACCTGTTCAATGCAGTTATCCAACGCTTCCACCGCTTTGATGGCGGCTTCCATCACGCCGGTATGACCGACCATATCGCCGTTTGGATAGTTACAAATGATGGTGTCGTACTTACCGCTTTCGATCGCCGCGACCAATTTTTCAGTCAATTCTGCAGAGCTCATTTCCGGTTGCAGGTCATAAGTGGCCACTTTCGGGGAGTTGATCAGAATGCGCTCTTCGCCAGCAAACGGTTCTTCTACGCCGCCGTTAAAGAAAAAGGTTACGTGCGCATATTTTTCCGTTTCGGAAATACGCAGCTGAGTTTTGTCGTTTTTCGCCATCCATTCGCCAAAGGTATTCGCCAGCGACGCTGGTGGGTAGGCAACGGCAGTTTTGATGTCGGCGGCGTATTCGGTCAGCATCACGAAGTTCAGATTAACCACTTTCTTACGCGCAAAGCCGTCGAAATCAGCATTAACGAAAGCGCGGGTAATTTCGCGCGCGCGGTCAGCGCGGAAGTTCATGAAAATCAGCGTGTCGCCGTCTTCCATCGCCGCATCAGCCTGGCCCTCGGCGCGGATAACGGTCGCTTTGACAAACTCATCGTTTTCATCACGAGCGTAAGCGGCCTGCAGGCCAGCCACAGCGGTATCCGCCTGGAATTCGCCCTGGGCCAGGGTCATCAGATCATACGCTTTTTCCACGCGATCCCAACGGTTGTCGCGGTCCATAGCGTAGTAACGACCGACGATAGACGCCACGCGGCCTTTGCCCAGCGCGGCGAATTTGTCTTCGAATTTTTTCAGCGAGGCTTCAGCGCTGCGCGGCGGCGTGTCGCGACCGTCGAGGAAGGCGTGCAGATAGATTTTTTCTGCGCCGCGCTCTGCGGCCAGTTCCACCATCGCCATAATGTGATCTTCGTGGCTGTGGACACCGCCCGCGGACAGCAGACCCATAATATGAACCGCTTTACCGGCGTTTTTCGCCTGGTCTACCGCATTGGTCAGGACTGGGTTAGCAAAGAAAGTACGTTCTTTAATTTCAACGTCCAGACGCGTCAGGTCCTGATAAACGATGCGGCCTGCGCCCAGGTTCACGTGGCCCACTTCGGAATTGCCCATCTGGCGGTCAGGCAGACCCACTTCCAGACCAGATGCGTCGATCAGGGTATGCGGACGTTTTGCCCACAGAGCATCCATCACCGGGGTTTTGGCGTTTAAGATAGCGTTATCCTGCTGTTCTTCACGGTAGCCGTAGCCATCCAGAATCACCAGTACCATAGGTTTTTTAGAAACCGACATTGCGACAACCTCATACTCAATAGACAAAATAATTGCGTAATTTTACTACAGCTGAATCGATAAAATAGCCTCAGAAGATCAAAGAAAGGGATCGCGCTGGCGTGAGAAGGCAAGTAATAGCGTGATTTTTTTTCGTAGCGCCCCGCAAAAATGCATTCCAGTGCACGCTCTGGCTGTATTTGCGCCACTGCACAGGTATACTCCTTTCCTGGTTTTTTAATCACTACGTCGGGAGTTGTTACCCCCCATGCAAGAAATTATGCAATTTGTTGGCCGTCATCCCATACTGAGTATCGCCTGGATTGCGTTACTGGTGGCGGTTTTATTTACCACGTTCAAAGGTCTGACTTCAAAAGTTAAGGTGATTACACGCGGCGAAGCCACGCGCCTTATCAACAAAGAGGACGCCGTTGTTGTGGATTTACGTCAACGTGACGATTTCCGTAAAGGCCATATCGCTGGCGCGACCAATTTGCTGCCGAGCGAAATCAAAGCCAACAATGTTGGCGAACTGGAAAAGCACAAAGACAAGCCGATTATCGTGGTCGACGGTTCAGGTATGCAGTGCCAGGAATCCGCTAACGCGCTGACAAAAGCCGGCTTTGAAAAGGTCTTTGTGTTGAAAGAAGGCGTAGCAGGCTGGAGCGGCGAGAATCTGCCTCTGGTGCGCGGTAAGTGATTACCCGTCGTTTTCATGACGCAAGGGGAATGACTTGCCCTTGCGTCGACATGAAATCCATCGGGTAAAAAACAGGAGCGAAGTCATGGCCAATATTGAAATCTACACCAAAGCAACCTGTCCGTTTTGCCATCGTGCAAAGGCGCTGTTAAACAGCAAGGGCGTGAGTTTCCAGGAAATTGCGATTGACGGCGACGCCGTGAAGCGTGAAGAGATGATCAAACGTAGTGGCCGAACGACGGTTCCGCAAATTTTTATTGATGCACAGCACATTGGCGGTTGTGACGACTTGTATGCGCTGGATGCGCGTGGTGGACTGGATCCGCTGTTGCGTTAAGGCGTACTCAAGTATTTAAGGACAACACTAAAGGGTTTTACACATGTCAGAACAAAATAACACTGAAATGGCTTTCCAGATCCAACGTATCTATACCAAGGATGTTTCTTTCGAAGCGCCAAACGCACCGCATGTTTTCCAGAAAGATTGGCAGCCAGAGGTTAAACTGGATCTTGATACGGCATCTTCCCAACTGGCGGATGACGTTTATGAAGTTGTGCTGCGTGTTACCGTAACGGCTTCCCTGGGGGAAGAAACCGCGTTCCTGTGCGAAGTTCAGCAGGCCGGTATTTTCTCCATCAGCGGTATTGAAGGTACTCAGATGGCGCATTGCCTGGGCGCATACTGCCCGAACATTCTGTTCCCGTATGCTCGCGAGTGCATCACCAGCCTGGTTTCACGCGGTACGTTCCCGCAACTGAACCTTGCGCCGGTCAACTTTGATGCGCTGTTCATGAACTATTTGCAGCAGCAGGCTGGCGAAGGTACTGAAGAACATCAGGATGCCTGATGAACCAAAGTAATGCGTCAATGACAGTCATCGGTGCCGGCTCGTACGGCACCGCTCTTGCCATCACTCTGGCGAGAAACGGCCACCAGGTTGTCCTGTGGGGCCACGACCCAAAACATATCGCGACCCTGGAGCACGATCGCTGCAACGTCGCGTTCCTTCCCGATGTGCCTTTTCCCGATACGTTACACCTGGAAAGCGACTTAGCAACCGCGCTGGCGGCCAGTCGTAACATTCTGGTAGTGGTGCCAAGCCATGTTTTCAGCGACGTGCTGCGGCAGATTAAACCGCTGATGCGTCCGGATGCGCGTCTGGTATGGGCGACCAAAGGCCTGGAAGCGGAAACGGGGCGCCTGTTGCAGGATGTCGCTCGCGAGGCGTTAGGCGATCAAATCCCGCTGGCGGTGATTTCCGGTCCGACGTTCGCTAAAGAGCTGGCGGCGGGTTTGCCGACGGCAATCTCGCTGGCCTCAACCGATGAGACCTTTGCCGACGATCTCCAGCAACTGTTGCACTGCGGAAAAAGTTTTCGCGTCTATATCAATGCGGATTTTATCGGCGTGCAGCTTGGCGGCGCGGTGAAAAACGTGATTGCGATTGGCGCGGGGATGTCTGACGGCATCGGCTTCGGCGCGAACGCCCGCACGGCGCTAATCACGCGTGGACTGACCGAAATGTCGCGGCTTGGCGCAGCGCTTGGTGCCGATCCCGCCACCTTTATGGGGATGGCGGGTTTAGGCGATCTGGTGCTGACCTGTACCGACAACCAGTCGCGCAACCGTCGTTTTGGCATGATGCTTGGCCAGGGCATGGACGTTAAAGGCGCGCAGGATAAGATTGGCCAGGTGGTCGAAGGCTATCGCAATACGAAAGAAGTTCGTGAATTGGCGCACCGTTTTGGTGTTGAAATGCCAATAACCGAGGAAATTTATCAAGTATTGTATTGCGGAAAAAACGCGCGCGAGGCAGCATTAACGTTATTAGGTCGCGCCCGCAAGGAAGAGCTGAGTCGCCACTAGCCGTAAGGAACTGTTTGCATAAACGACCCAACCCGCACAGAACGGGTTGGTCGTTTTCTGCCCGTCTGGAGTAAGCCATGCCGTGTGAAGAACTGGAAATCGTCTGGAAGAATATTAAAGCTGAAGCCCGCGCTTTAGCTGACTGTGAGCCTATGTTGGCCAGTTTTTATCACGCCACGCTACTCAAGCATGAAAATCTGGGCAGTGCGCTGAGCTATATGCTGGCAAATAAACTGGCTTCGCCCATCATGCCCGCTATCGCTATCCGTGAAGTAGTTGAAGAAGCCTATGCCGCCGACCCGGAAATGATCGCGTCGGCAGCCTGCGATATTCAGGCCGTGCGCACTCGCGATCCGGCGGTGGATAAATACTCCACGCCGCTGTTATATCTGAAAGGCTTTCATGCGCTACAGGCCTACCGCATTGGTCACTGGTTGTGGAATAAAGGTCGCCGCGCGCTGGCTATCTTCCTGCAAAATCAGGTTTCAGTCTCGTTTCAGGTGGATATTCACCCGGCAGCGAAAATTGGCCGCGGGATTATGCTCGACCATGCCACCGGTATTGTGGTGGGGGAGACGGCGGTTATTGAAGATGATGTGTCGATCCTGCAATCCGTCACCCTGGGCGGTACCGGGAAAACGAGCGGCGATCGTCATCCTAAAATCCGCGAAGGCGTGATGATTGGCGCGGGCGCGAAAATTCTCGGCAATATCGAGGTGGGGCGCGGCGCGAAAATTGGCGCAGGTTCCGTCGTTTTACAGCCTGTCCCGCCGCACACTACCGCCGCAGGCGTTCCGGCGCGTATTGTCGGCAAGCCGGGCAGCGATAAGCCGTCGATGGATATGGACCAGCATTTCAACGGGCTACACCATACGTTTGAGTATGGCGACGGCATCTGAATTGCGCGGTACAACTAAAAAACGCTGTTCCGATGGAGTGCAATCCCGGAACAGCGGAGCGAAGAATTCGCAATGTGGACAATCAGGCTGCGGATGATGTCAGCGTGATGCGATCCAGCGGGCCGACGATAAACAGATATGAAATGAGACCAATAAGTCCCATCGAGCCAACGTATAAAATGGCAAAGTCGAACGACTGAGTATTGGCAAGAATCACGCCGATGACCAGAGGCGTAACGATGCTTGCCATATTGCCGCACATGTTAAATACGCCGCCGGCAATACCCAGAACTTCCTTCGGCGAGGTGTCGCTGAGTACGCACCAGCCCAGGTTACCAAACCCTTTGGCAAAAAAGGCCAGACTCATCGCCGCAATGACCACAAATTCTGAAGAGGTGTAGTTGGCGATCACAATTACGCAAGAGAGCAACATACCGCAGATAACAGGCAGTTTCCGCGCGACGGTAAGGCTATAGCCGCGTTTGAGTAGCCAGTCGGAGAACACGCCGCCGAGCAGGCCGCCAATAAAACCGGCAATGGCTGGAATACTGGCCACAAAACCGACTTTCAGAATCGACATGCCTTTCGCCTGGTACAGGTAGGTCGGGAACCAGGTCAGGAAGAACCAGGTGATAGAGGTGACGCAGAATTGCCCGATGTAAACACCGATCATCATCCGGTTAACACAGACGGTTTTAATCTGCGCGAACGTTATTTTCTGCGGCTCCTTTTTACAGCCCAGAGAGGGCTCGCCACCACCGCTACGAATATAGTCAATTTCCGCTTGATTAACTTTTGGGTGGTGCATCGGATCTTTGACTTTCATTAACCAGAATATACCGAGCATCACGCCAATAGCGCCAATATAATAGAAGACAAAATGCCAGCTTAAATTATGCAGAATGATCGTCATTAGCGGGGTGATAATGCCCAGCGAGATATATTGCGCAGCCTGATAAACTGAAGTAACGAAACCTCGTTCATTATTGGGAAACCATTGTACGCTTAAACGGCTGTTCGCCGGAAAGGCAGGCGCTTCAATCGCGCCCATCAGCAGACGTAGAATAACCAGTACAATTAATGGGCTGCCATACAGATAGATCGTTCCCTGAAACATGGTTACTAACGACCAGCCAATCAATGCGCAACCGTAAACCAGTCGTGAACCGTAGCGGTCTAATAGCCAACCACCGGGTAGTTGCATAATGACATAGGCGATACCAAATGAGGAGAAGGCCAGGCCCATCGCTTCCGGATCAAAACCTAATTCTTTACTCATTATTGGGGCAACTACGGATAGAGTTGCGCGATCCGCATAATTAAATACGGTAGCAAGAAATAAAAATATAAGAATGGTATGACGCACTTTTGTGCGCTTTATTATTGTGTTCATTATCTACTCCTCAGATAAGGGCAGAATGCATCCTGTAAGGTAAGAGAGGCGGGACGGATTCCCGCCAGTCGGGTTAAGGGCGTTTGCCAAATTCACATGTTAATTGTGTCCAGCGGCGCGCTTGTTCACTGAGCGTGAAACCCAGACCATGACGATCGGAAATCCACATGCGGCCATCGCGCAGCTCAAGTTGCTCGTTGAATAATGGGTTCAGCCACTCGAAATGTTCCAGCCACGGCTCCAGGGGATACGCTGCGGAAAGGTGCAGGTGTACTTCCATCGCAAAGTGCGGCGCCAGCTTACGCCCGTGTTTCGCCGCCAGATCCATAATCTTCAGGAAAGGAGAGATACCGCCGACACGCGGCGCATCTGGCTGAACGAAATCGCTGGCATTGCCCAGAATCAACTGCTCGTGTTCCCGGAAACTGGTCAGCATTTCCCCGGTGGCGATAGGCGTATCCAGCGCGGCAGCAAGCTGGGCGTGGCCTTCGATGTCGTAAGCATCTAATGGTTCTTCAATCCAGATAAGGTTGAACTGTTCCATTTTACGCCCCATGCGGATAGCCGTTTCGCGATCCCACTGCTGGTTAGCGTCAACCATTAACGGGAACTCATCCCCAAGCGCTTCACGTACTGCGGTTAAGCGGCGAATATCCTCAGCGCAGTTGGGTTGTCCGACTTTCAACTTAATACCGCCAATGCCATTTTCGCGGGAAATCACCACATTTTTCAGCACTTGATCGAGCGGTGTATGCAAGAACCCCCCTGAGGTGTTGTAACACTGAACGGAGTCGCGGTGCGCGCCCAACAGTTTTGCCAGTGGCAGACCGGCACGTTTAGCCTTCATATCCCATAAGGCGATATCGATAGGGGAGATAGCCTGTACCGCCATCCCGCTACGCCCCACCGAGGCTCCGGCCCACAGCAGCTTGGTGTATATTTTGTCGATATCATTGGGATCTTCGCCCAGTAGATTGTCGGCTATCTCTTTGGCGTGAGCATAAATACCCTGGCCGCCAGCACGTTTAGAGTAGCTAAAACCAACGCCCTCAAAGCCATCGCGACTGCGGATTTCGGCAATGATGATTGCCACTTCGGTCAAAGGTTTCTGGCGACCGGTCAGTACCTTCGCGTCACTCACTGGCGTCGCCAGCGGTAGAAAAGCCAGTGATAGCTTCACCCATTCGATACGATCGCCGGTTTCTGCCGCGGTTCTGGTATTCGCCGCTTTTGCATACGTTACGGCGTCGGAATTCGCGCTTAAAGCCATTTTTTTTCTCCTGATAATCACAAAATGATTGCGCTAACATTTTTATTATTAAGCGAACACAGGATCCAGAAAGTTGATGTTGATTTGAACATTTGATCACATATGTCGTATAAAAAGCAGGATTTATTGCAAAATGGATCACGATCCAAAAATATCTGGGGAAATGCATAATACAAAATGATGGCGCTATCATTTTGTAATGACTGAGCTTGATAAGCTACTGTATTTACGGCCTTTCCTGATGCGAAGCTGGCAATAGCCGCAGGCATGATGAATAATGCGCGGATAAATCAGCCAATCTTTGCAGGGGCATCAGACGTGAAGAGAACCAAATCACCTCGTGCGCCGACGCTGGAAGATGTAGCACGTAGCGCCGGGCTGTCTCCGATGACAGTCAGCCGGGCATTGAATTCGCCACAACTGGTTCGCCCCAAAACGGTTGAGAAAGTCATGCAGGCGGTTCGCGTCACAGGCTACATACCCAACGCGTTAGCCGGTGGTCTGGCGTCGCGACGGAGTAAATTAATCGCTGTCGTCGTGCCGCAAATTAACAACAACATGTTTGTCGATACCATCCAGTCGCTGAGCGATGAACTGGCCCGACGCGGATATCACATATTGCTGTGCGTGGCGGGATATACCGAACAAACGGAAGCGGAATTGGTGGCGACACTGCTTTCCCGCCGCCCCGATGGCGTGGTGCTTACCGGGATCCATCACACGATAGAACTGAAAAAGGTCATCCTGAACGCGGCTATTCCGGTGGTGGAAATTTGGGACTTAACGCCCACGCCGCTTGATATGCTGGTCGGTTTTTCCCATGAAAAAGTCGGGCAGGCGACGGGGGAGTATCTTCTGAGTAAGGGCTATCGTCGTCCCGGCTTGTTGTGGACCGCCGATCGCCGAGCCGCGCAACGTAAGCAGGGGTTATGTAGTGTTCTTCAACGCCACGCTATTCATGCCGTACCGCAGGTAGATGTCCCCCTTCCGGCATCGCTTTCGCTGGGGCGCAGCGGTTTAAGCCAGCTTTTTGACGAAGGGACGTTTGATGTCATTGTTTGCAGTTCTGATACCCTGGCACAGGGTGCGATGATGGAGGCGGAAAGCCGTGGTTTGCGCATCCCGCATGATTTAGCGGTTATTGGTTTTGGCGACCTTGATTTTGCCGCCAGCAATCGACCGTCAATTACTACCGTAAGCGTTGACAGACGCGCCATTGGCCAGCGCGCCGCTACGCTGTTGGCCGATCGTATTGAACAGAAACCGTGCGCAGAAGCTATTGTGGATATTGGCTTTCATTTGATTGAGCGAGAGTCCGCATAAACGGGAACATGCCATCGGGATCGGCCAGGCCGGATCAGGCGTCAGCCGCCATCCGGCATTGAATATATTACGACCGTAATACCGCGCCGGAGTATCCTAACTGGCGCCACGCTTCATACACCACCACCGACACCGCATTCGACAGGTTCATGCTACGGCTATCCGGCATCATCGGAATGCGAATCTTCTGCTCTTTAGGCAACGCATCGAGAATGCTGGCGGGCAGGCCGCGCGTTTCCGGGCCAAACATCAAATAATCGCCATCCTGATAGCTTACGGCGCTATGGGCGGGCGTACCCTTTGTCGTCAACGCAAACAGGCGCTGTGGATTTTCGGCGGCGACAAAGGCGGCATAATCGTGATGGCGCTGAACCGCGGCGAATTCGTGATAGTCCAGCCCTGCGCGGCGTAAGCGCTTATCATCCCAGGTAAACCCCATCGGTTCGATGATGTGCAGACGAAAGCCGGTATTGGCGCAAAGACGAATGATGTTGCCGGTATTCGGCGGGATTTCTGGTTCGAAGAGTACGATGTTAAGCATGATGCCCCCTTAAATGCGGGGGGCAGAATAGCAGAAATTTACCGGGCTCTCACGCGGCAGGCGTTCAGGCGGCATCGCCTTTGCTCATTGGCGCCAGCGCGGCGGGCAAACTTCTCCCCAGTTCCTGCACCAGTGAATCGCCACTGATTTCGCTAATGGATTTCGCGCCGGTCAGGGTCATGGCGACTTTCATCTCTTTCTCGATCAGGTCCAGCAGGTTGGCGACACCCGCTTTTCCTGCCGTCGCCAGCGCGTAGAGATAGGCCCGACCCAGCAGTACGGTATCGGCCCCCAGCGCAATCATACGCACGACATCCAGCCCGTTACGAATCCCGCTGTCCGCCAGAATGGCGATATCGCCTTTCACCGCATCGGCAATGGCGGGCAGGGCGCGGGCGGAAGAGAGCACGCCATCGAGCTGGCGGCCGCCGTGATTCGACACCACGATACCGTCAGCGCCGAAACGTACCGCATCGCGGGCATCTTCTGGATCGAGGATCCCTTTGATCACCATTGGGCCGTCCCAGAATTCGCGTATCCACTCCAGATCTTTCCAGGAAATGGACGGATCGAAGTTATTTGCCAGCCAGCCGATATAGTCCTCAAGGCCGGTCGGTTTACCCAGATAGGCGGAAATATTGCCTAAATCATGCGGGCGACCGTTCAGGCCGACATCCCACGCCCATTTAGGGTGCATCACCGCCTGCCAGTAACGGCGCATGGCCGCGTTTGGGCCGCTCATCCCGGAGTGGGCGTCACGGTAGCGCGCGCCCGGCGTTGGCATATCCACGGTAAAGACCAGCGTGGAGCAGCCCGCCGCTTTTGCACGTTCAAGCGCGTTGCGCATAAAGCCCCGGTCACGCAGCACATAAAGCTGGAACCACATCGGGCGCTTAATGGTTGGTGCAACTTCTTCTATCGGACAGACGGAGACGGTGGAAAGGGTGAACGGAATGCCCTTTGCGTCTGCGGCGGCGGCGGCCTGTACTTCGCCGCGACGGGCGTACATGCCGCACAGGCCTACCGGCGCTAATGCCACCGGCATCGACAACGTTTCGTTAAACAGGATCGTTTCCAGGCTTAAATCGGACATATTTTTCAGCACGCGCTGGCGCAGAGCGACTTGCGACAGGTCTTCCACATTTCGGCGCAGGGTATATTCCGCATACGCGCCGCCGTCGATGTAGTGGAAGAGGAAAGGAGGCAACGTGCGCTGAGCTGCGGCGCGATAATCGCTGGCTGCTGAAATAATCATGATTTATTCTCCCTGGTCATCTCATTATGGTCGCCGGGCAGGCGGGTAATACGCGCCTGGCGGGCCTGGTCTTCATCAAATCGTTTAATCGTGGTGTGGACAAAACTGAGGTGCGCCATCATCGCTTTACGCGCGCCCTCGGCGTTACCGTCCAGAATGGCGTCCATCACCGCCTGGTGTTGTTCCGTCAGCTTTGAGAATACGGGCGGAACGAGATACATACGCTGGCGACTCTGTTTGACGGAGGATTGCAGGACGTCGAAGAAACCGCGCATGGTTTGCAACAGCACCACATTGTGCGAGGCTTCCGCGATCGCCAGATGAAAGCGCACGTCGGCCTGGGAGGCGAGATCCGGGTCTTCGCTGAGCGTCGCATCAAAGCAGAGTCTGATTTTCTCTTTGTCGGCAGCGGTGGCACGCATGGCGGCGTGCCAGGCCGTACTGGCTTCAATGGCGTGGCGGGCCTCCAGAATGTCGAAACTGTAGTCCGGATCGTTCGCCATCAGCATTTTCAGCGGTTGCACGATATTCTGTTCAGACCAGGTTTCGTGCTGCCAGCGGACAAATGTCCCGCCGCCGCGACGACTCACCAGCACGCCTTCGCTGACCAGCTTCGCCAGCGCTTCGCGTAAAGAGTTGCGTGATACGCCAAGCTGTAGAGCCAACTGGCGCTCGGCGGGCAATTTCATGCCCGCTTCCAGGTTTTGTTCTTCAATCAGCGCCCGCACGCGAGAGGCAATCTCGTCTGACAGGCGTTTTGGTATCACAATCACGGAATCATCCAGGTTAAAACATAGGCCTGAAGCGTAGTGATCACGCCCACCATACAGGTGAAGATCAGGCTGTGTTTGACAGTAAAACGGAACAGATCGGACTCTTTCCCTACCAGCCCCACCGCCGCGCAGGCGATGGCGATAGACTGCGGCGAGATCATCTTCCCGGTTACGCCTCCAGTGGTGTTCGCCGCCACCATCAGTACATCAGAGACGCCGATTTGCTGCGCCGCGGTAGCCTGTAGAGAGGCAAACAGCGCGTTAGATGAGGTATCCGAGCCGGTCAGGAATACCCCCAGCCAGCCGAGGAACGGCGAGAAGAACGTGAAGGCGCTGCCGGTGTGCGCCAGCGCTAACGCCAGCGTGGAAGAAAGCCCGGAATAGTTCGAGATAAACGCGAACGCCAGCACCATGCCGATGGAGTAAATCGGCAACGCCAGCTCTTTCAGCGTGCTGCCAAAGGTCTGGATTGCGGCTGAGGGTTTCATTTTCAGCCAGACGATAGACAACAGCGCGGCAAACAGGATCGCCGTGCCGGTGGCGGAGAACCAGTCAAATTTATACACCGCCGCGTAAGCGGTCGCTTCGTGTACAACCGGCGGCATACGGGCGACCAGTTTATCGAGATACGGTACCGGAACGTTAATTACCCAGTCATACAGCGCGCCGCCGGGGGCAAACAGCGCTTTGAACGGCGGTATGCTCCAGAGAGTGACCGTGGCGGTCAGGAACAGAAACGGCGACCAGGCGCGAACGATTTGCCCTGTCGTATAGCGGGTACGGGCCAGCGTCTGATCGACCTGTGACGCGCCCATATCGCCGAAGCGGAAGATGCGCACCGGCTGCCAACGTTTGAGGAACAGCGTCAGGCACACCAGAGACACCAGCGAAGAGATAATGTCCGGCAGTTCCGGCCCGATAAAGTTGGAGCTGAGATACTGGGCGATAGCAAACGAACCGCCAGAGACCATCACCGCAGGCCAGGTTTCTTTCACGCCGCGCCAGCCGTCCATAATCGCCATAATCCAGAACAGCACGATAATGGTCAGGAATGGCAACTGGCGGCCTACCATCTGACCGATTTCAAAGCTGTCCAGGCCCGTGACCTGTCCGGCAACCAGAATCGGGATCCCCATCGCGCCAAAGGCGACAGGCGCGGTGTTTACAATCAGGCACAGCCCTGCCGCATACAGCGGATTAAAGCCCAGACCCACCAGCAGCGCGGCGGTTATCGCCACCGGCGCGCCGAAACCCGCCGCGCCTTCAAGAAACGCGCCGAAGCAGAAGCCGACAATCAGCATTTGCAGACGTTGATCGGGGGTAATCGACAGAATTGACGAGCGAATAATGTCAAACTGCCCGGTCTTGACCGAAATTTTATAGACGAAGACCGCGGCGATGATTATCCAGGCAATCGGCCATAGCCCGTAGAAGAAGCCATACACGACCGATGCCAGCGCGTGATCGACCGGCATTTTATAGAACAGCAGCGCGACGGCGAGCGCGATAACCACCGTCCACGAAGCGGCAACGTAGCCTTTCAGCTTGAGTTTAATCAGGGCGAAAAAGAAGAACAGGATTGGGAGCGATGCGATCAGGCTGGAAAGCCAGATATTACCCGCCGGGTCATAGTTTTGTTGCCAGAGGTTCATTGCAGGTCTCCTGAGAACCACACGCATAATGGGATGAATCTTTGCTCATCTCGTTGGGGTCACATTATGTGTAAAAGTGGTCCTGCCAATATTGTTGTGTATGGATAATGACAACAAATAGTTAACCAGATGTTATTTATTGGCAACGGTATTGTAGAGTTAATTTAGTGAAATGTGAGTAGGCTGTGGTAACGGGCTAAAATTGGTAGGGCCAATTGAGGGGAGAGGACAGCAAAGGGAAGTGAAAAGGCAATGGCATTATGCCATTGCCTTTGATGTCGGGAGTGTTGTTACTTCATTACCACTGGAAGCCCGCGCCAATGGCCGCAGAGTAATCGCCCTGGCTGTTGCTGGTTCCTTGCAATTTATACACCCAGCCCCCGCTTTCACTTACCATGGAGACACCAATGGCGACGGCACTTTCACCATTAAACGTACCGCCAGCAATCGAGGTCATGTTGGCGCCCGGGGCGTAGGCTTGTGGCAGACCGGCCATCGCCATCGCTGAAGCGATACCGCCGCTCATCTTGTTTTCTACACCTTTGATTTTGCTGTTCATTTCACCCATTTTCTGGTCGGTATAGGTGTTTGCTTCTTCGACGCTGCGTTTCAATTGCGCATAGTTAACCGCATCCGTATCATTCACCGCCGCTGAAACATTGCCGATCCGAGTGGTACCGCCACTCCCGTCTCCCAGGTTGAGCACGCTATAGTTAACCGAGCCATCTGCATTGGTTTCATAACGCACGGAGCCTGCTTCTGAGGCTTTCAGTTGCGCCACATTAACCGCGTCAGTGTTGTTCACCCCTGCGGCAACGTTGGTAATACGGCGTTGTTGAGTAGAAGAGCCGACAGACACAGTATTAGCTTCATCTGCGACTGAATTTGTGCCTAACGCTACGCTGTTTTCAGCGGCAGCAATAGAGCCAGAGCCAATCGCGACGCTGTCCGCACCCTGGGCATTTGCATCTACGCCATCGGTGTTGGTCTTGAAGTACTTGGTGCTACCGGTAGTGACGATATCGCCAATGCCGTTTTCGATATTGGTGACGCGGGTATCCAGATTCGATACCTGAGTATTCAGGTTAGTAATGCTCTGGGTATTCCTGGAAACCTGCGCGTCCGTTACTTTCAATTGACTCACGTTAACGGCATCGGTATCTGCCGAACCCGCCGCGACGTTAGTGATCTGACGTTGACCGTCTTCACTGCCGACAGAGAACTCACCGACAGAGTTCTGCGGTGTGTCCATGTTGTAGGCGGTGTAGTCAGTCTGTGCGCCGCGAGTGGTCTGAGAACCATTACCCATTGCAATACTGTTTGCATGGTTGGCGCGTGCGTTAGAACCGATAGCAATCCCGTTGATGGCATCAGCCATCACCAGTGTATTCAGACCAATACCAATACCTGCATCAGCATTGACGATAGTCTTCGCACCCATTGCCAGTGAGTCAGTTCCGACAGCCAGTGAATCTTCTTCCGTTGAGTTTGCGTGGTAGTACTTGGTCGGTGTAGTAGTGACCGCACCAATGGCATTTTGTAACTGACGAACTGTTACCGCATCTTGCGCTTCAGAGCCGTCAGCAACGTTGGTAATTTGACGATAGCTTTCTCCATCCGTCCCCAATGACAACGCGCCCAGCAACTCTCTGTCTGTTGTATTGTAGCCAATGACGACGCCATCGCTTGTTACGCTCGTTTCTCGTATACCGGTTGTAATAGCGCGGTTAGAGGTGGAGCCACTGCCCAAAGCGATACTGCCATCAATGCTGCTGCTGCTGTTTTGGCCAAGAGCCAGACTGCCAGCGCCAGAGGCGACGGCGTCGTAACCTACTGCCGTTGCGCCGTTACCCGTTGCGTATGCATCCTGGCCTTCAAGCCCGTTATCATTCGTACGGATGTATTTCACGCCGGTACCATTTTCCGTGATATAGGTTTCGCTGGTATCGCCGGCTAGTTGGCTAATAGATTCATTATACTGAGAAATCAGCATGTTAGTTTCATAAAGCTGAGAGCCATTAACAGCGTCAGTACTGTCACTGGCGATTTCACCTGCTGCTACATTGGTTATCTTATTGGTACCGCTGGTACCGTGGCTGGCGCTGAACGCGCCTTCTTCGTCATCCCAGCTCAGTGCATCGGTACCAAGATTGGTGATGGACGTATTGATATCCGCGATAGCAGAGGTGTTTTGATCCACCTTCTGGTTGGTTTCATACAACTGTGAGCCGTTTACCGCGTCTGTACTGTCCTCAGAAAGCGCCCCGGCGGCGACATTGGTTATTTTACTGGTGCTTCCACCGTGGTTTGCGCTGAAAGCGCCGATGTCTTCGTCCCATAACAGAGCGTTATCAGTGAGGCCGGTAATGGACGTATTAATGTCGGAGACAGAAGTATTCAGGTTCTCAATCGCGGTGCTGTTCTGAGTGATGTTAGTGGTATTGGCGGCGATATCGGTCGTGTTCTGATCCACTTTTTCATTGGTTTCGAACAGCTGCGATCCGTTAACGGCGTCGGTACTTTCTTCAGACAGCTCTCCGGCAGCAACGTTGGTGATTTTGTTTGTCGTACTACTTCCGTGGCTGGCAGAGAACGAACTCGTTGTCTCATTCCAGCTCAGGTTGTCAGAGCTAAGATTGGTGATGGACGTATTAATATCTGCGATAGCAGAGGTGTTTTGATCCACCCTCTGGTTGGTTTCATACAACTGGGAGCCGTTTACCGCGTCTGTACTGTCCGCGGCCAGGGTGCCCGCCGCCAGATTGGTGATCTTGCTGGCGCTTCCGCTACGGCTGGCGCTGAATGTGCCAGAGGCTGCATCCCATAACAGGGCATCATCGGTGAGCGTGGTGACGGAATTGCTCAGGTTGTTGATGCTGGTGGTGTTGGTGGCGATATCAGTGGTGTTCTGATTGATGCTGGTTGTATTGGCAGCGATATCCGTGGTGTTCTGAGACACATTTTCGTTGGTGGCAAACAGCTGAGAGCCGTTAACGGCATCGGTGCTGTCCGCAGCCAGGGTACCCGCCGCCAGGTTGGTGATTTTACTGTCGCTTCCGTTGTGCTTAGCGCTGAATGCGCCAGAGGCTGCATCCCAAAGCAGGGCATCATCGGTGAGCGTGGTGACGGAGTCGCTCAGACTGTTGATATTGGTGGTGTTGGTGGCGATATCAGTGGTGTTCTGATTGATGCTGGTGGTGTTGGCAGCGATGTCAGTGGTGTTCTGCGACACATTTTCGTTGGTGGCAAACAACTGAGAGCCGTTAACGGCGTCGGTGCTGTCAGCAGCCAGGGTACCCGCCGCCAGATTGGTGATTTTACTGTCGCTTCCGTTGTGCTTAGCGCTGAATGCGCCAGAGGCTGCATCCCAAAGCAGGGCATCATCGGTGAGCGTGGTGACGGAGTCGCTCAGGCTGTTGATATTGGTGGTGTTGGTGGCGATATCAGTAGTGTTCTGATTGATGCTGGTCGTATTGGCGGCGATATCGGTTGTGTTCTGGTTAATGCTGTCGGTATTAGCGGTAATATCGGCAGTGTTTTGGTTGATGCTGTCGGTATTGGTGGCGATATCAGCAGTGTTCTGATCCACTTTCTCATTTGTATCAAACAACTGAGAGCCGTTAACGGCATCGGTGCTGTCCGCAGCCAGGGTACCCGCCGCCAGATTGGTGATTTTGCTGGCGTTTCCCGTGTGGCTAGCGCTAAAGGCGCTGATGCTTTCATCCCACAACAGCGCGTCTTCGGCTAATCCTGCGACAGAGGCCTCTGTGTTAGTGATAGAAGTGTTAAGTGCGCTTAATGCACTGCCTACGTTATTGTAGATGCCTGTGCCTACCTCGTAGAGGGGCGCATTCACTGTACCATCAGAATTAACGGAAGCCCCTCCGCCGAGTCGGTCGGCGACGGATTGACTTAAAGAATAAATTTGCGCACCTGTAACGGCATCGGTACTGGTGGAATTGATGTCGCCTTTAGCAACGTAGGTGATCTGCCGCTGAGTGGTGCTGTTACCCACGGCGACGGAATTGTCTTCCTGGGCGATAGAGCCCGAGCCAAGGGCAACTGAGTTGGTGCCTACCGCTTTTGCGCCATTACCAAAAGCAGCGCTGTCGTCGCCGCTCGCAGTAGCTTGATAACCTAATGCAGAGGAAGTTGCTCCGCTCGCGACAGATCTATAACCTAATGCAACCGATTTTGCGCCGCTCGAATTGGCATACACACCCATTGCCATTGAATAACTTCCACTGGCTGAGGATGAGGCGCCCATTGCAATGGCCCGGTCACCGGCAGAAACCGATTTTACGCCAAGCGCTAACGAAGAGTCGCCGGTGGACTGGCTGTAGGAACCAATGGCGGTACTCCATTTCCCCATCGCGGAGGCTTTATAACCCATTGCGGCGCTTGCGCCATCAACGTTGGTGTAAGTATTGGCTGTGGCATCGGTACCAATTGCAATCCACCCTTTTCCTCCAGTCTGGGTACCCGTTGGAGTAACGCCGTCGCCTGTATCGTTTCCTGCGTTGGCCAGTGCATCCGCAGAAACCATAATGCTGCTAAGACCGATGAGTGCGGAAACTGCCAGCTTTCTGCGGCCGCTTTTTTTGCCGCGGCTTTTTGCGGTTTCGCTGGTGACAACAAATGTTCCCGTAGCGGCATTCCAGAGGACTTTAAATATTCTGTTCATGAGTAAGTGCTTTCCTTTTCTAAAATAATTGTATCAATGGCTATTATTTTTTTGGCTTCTTTTTCGTATCATTAATAGGTTGTATGCTGTCGAATATGACATTCTCCATGTTAATACCTATTTTTAGATACTTAAGATTATTGGGCGATACGCCTTTTAATGTTAGCGTGACGTTTGTCCATGCTCCCGGTAAGAGTTCGATTGTCGAGTCCATTTTCGTGTTGAGCAGGAGTTGTTTCCAGCGAGGCAGATCTTTTGCCTCGGAAGGTTTTTTCGTACCCCATGTCATATTAAACGCAAGGTTTGATACCGGAATGCTGAGTAAGTTAACTAAATCAAGATGAATAACACTTCCATTATCTATTGGCTCAATAGATAGAATACGCCCGGCTAATCCGATATTGCCGTTGTTAATAATAAAATAGTGCGTTTGTGATGGATCCAGTTCTGTATAGTCGAATAGCCGTTGTTTGCGTTCAACGCGGCCAACGACTTCGGTGACCTTTTTGGTTGTGTTGATAATCGTAGCTTGTTGTTTTTCTAACAGATTTATCTTTGCTTCTTGTTCTTTTTGTTGTTTTTCTAACAGGTTTATCTTTGTTTCTTGTTCTTTTTGTTGTTCTTTCATTTCTTCAACAAGGTGTTTATCTGCGAAGTAATCACAACCAGATAAAAAGAATGTGAATCCCAACGCAAGCAGGGGGATAAATTTTCCATTTTTGTGCATATGAAATATCCTTGTTAATAATTTATATAATATAAATAGTTAACCTGTTATTTATACAACTAGCTCATCATTCAGCGAGTATTGCCAATAACTCATTAACGTATGGTTAGAATGAAAACATTCGTCGCTTCTATAGAAGCGCGCAAAAACCCGACGTTATTTATCAATTGCTCATAGCAATGCTTTATAAAAATATAATTATAATGTTTATGTATGGGGATTTTTTTCAGGGATGATAATGTTATTTAATTTTGCGGGTCAATCATATTCTGCGGGGTATAAGAAAAGGGGATGAAAAAAATTCATTGTATAAATACAAACAGGCATGATAGTGGAATTTTTCATCCTGAAAAAGCAGGGACTACCGTTAAAAATGAACTTGTATATAAGCGGTGTAAATACTTCCATGAAAAATTCGGAATATAGCCCGATGCTCTCAAGACACCCTCCGTACAACGGGTGTCCTGAGAGCCTGGGATGCGGAAGGTTTAGAACTCGCTCTTCGCGAAGCCTGTCATCTCTTTGAGCCCCATTTCCCGGCCCAGCGCCGTCATCGGGTGGACCACGATCAGGCCGCGTACGCTTTTTTTGAGTTTGCCCATATCGGCCTGCTCTTTTTTAGTGATCGCGCGGCGAAACGGCAGGTTCATCAGCTTCTGCGCTTCTTTACTCAGTTTCTGGCTGTGTACTTCGCGCAGACGGATAATTTCTGCTTCCAGCGTCTCTTTTTCTTTTTCCAGCTCCGCGTATTTATCGGCGGATTCAACCAGAGAGAGACCTGCCTGCTGGTGGCGAATAGCGTCAAGACGATCGCTCAGGCGTTTAATTTCGTTTTTTTCAACTTCTTTCATGGGATAGCTTCTGATAGAAATGGGATAGATACCTTATAGTATGCGCGCAGTGAGTGATTCTTCACAACTCATGACGTAAAGATAATCAATTACGGCAAGTATTACACTGCTCATTATTTAATTATCTCGTTGAGAATAAAATCCTTTTTGTCGAAAGAAAAGATGAAGCGCCCTTTTGTCGGCAAGAAAAGCGATTAAGCACATTTTCCTCAATGACAACGCTAAATTGATCCTAAACTCAAATAAGCGACCGCGGGAGTCAGACGCGGGTCCCACATGGAGGATCTATCATGGCAAAAATAGGTGAGAACGTACCACTTCTTATTGATAAAGCCGTCGATTTTATGGCGTCCAGCCAGGCGTTCCGTGAATACCTGAATAAAACGCCGCCGCGTGATTATGTTCCTTCCGAGGTGCCGTCGGAGAGCGCGCCCATTTATTTGCAGCGTCTGGAATATTACCGGCGGCTGTACCGACCAAAAGAAGAAGAAAGAGGTTAACGGCGGGATTTACTTTTGAAAGGCCTTTTTTAAGCTGATTTTAGAAATCAGCTCGGTCAGAGAGAGGACCATCGTCGAACGCACCGCCTGCTGGTAGCGCTGAATTTGCATGGCGTATAGCGCCGCGTCGGACGTATCAAAATGCGGCGGCGGCGGTAGCGCCATGACGCAGTGCAGTTCGCCAAACGGCCCGAGGATTTCATCGTCGGTAAAGGCGTACTCATTGCCATCGTGATTCAGCTCTTCGCGCAGCGCCATTAACAGCTCCGCATCTTCATATTCGGTGCGGCTGAGTACGCCCAGGCCATAGATAAGTTTCAGACGTACCGAAAGATCGCCCAGCGGCCCGTCGCCGTCCAGCAACGGTTCCACAGCGTATTTCACGGCATAGTCGTCTTTGCGAAACACCTGGAGCACCAGAATGTTCACCGCCTCGGTCAATAACTCGACGGCGGTAATCAGGAAGCTCCGTACGGTTTTGCCAGCATTCAGACGCTCAAGCACACGATTTTCAAAGGCCTGGGTTTGTTCCATTATTGCCTGCATATCTGACAATCTGTTATTTGGGCGCAGGCTAACCTGCGCCGGGTTCTGCGTCATTTGGTCGCGTTATATGCGTTAACCGCCTCCGCCACCACATCGCTATTGGCATCCAGCCCGGAAATTTGCGCCAGCGCGGCCTGCGGGCCTTTTTCGGTAATCAGAGCCGCCAACTCCTGCGCCTGCGGATCTTCATCGCTACGGAAATGCATCGCCGCCGCGATCCCTTTCACCAGATTCACATGCGGCAGACCATATTCCAGGGTGCCAAGCAGCGGTTTGATCAGACGGTCGCCCGCGCTGAGTTTGCGTAGCGGCTGACGACCTACGCGTTCGACGTCATCTTTCAGATACGGGTTTTCAAAACGACCGAGGATTTTCTGAATGTATGCCGCATGTTTGTCGGCATCAAAACCGTAGCGTTTGATCAGCACCGCGCCGCTTTCTTCCATCGCGCCTTTCACCACCGCGCGAATACTCTCATCGAGAATAGCGTCGCGAATGGTCTGATGACCGGCTAATTTGCCGAGGTACGCGGTTATAGCATGACCCGTGTTCAGCGTGAAGAGTTTACGTTCGACAAATGCCATCAGGTTATCCGTTAACTCCATCCCCGGAATGGTCGGCAATGCGCCTTTAAACTGGGTTTTATCGACGATCCACTCGCTGAAGGTTTCTACCGTCACTTCCAGCGGGTCATGGGTCGCAGAAGCAGATGGCGGCACGATGCGGTCAACGGCGGAATCGACAAAACCGACGTGCTGTTCAACCCAGGCTTTATCGCCATCTGCCAGCGCATTCATTACGTGGCCTTTCAGCTGCGTGGTGCCGCGCACCATATTTTCGCAGGCGATGATATTCAGCGGGGCATCCACGCCCTGCGCCTTACGTTTTACCAGCCCTTTAGCGATAGCCGGAGCGATACGCTCAAGCACCACCGGGCCCACGGCAGTGGTGATTAAATCAACGTGGGCAATCAGGTCGACAACATCATCGCCGATGCTGCTGACAGCGTTGACGCCGGAAACGGTATCCACCTGCTCATTTTCACCCACAACATGAACCTGATAGCTATGACGGGCATTCAGGGCATCGAGTACGACCTGGTTTACATCCGCAAACGTCAGTTGTATCCCCGCGTCAGCCAGCAATTTGCCGATAAAGCCACGACCGATATTACCTGCGCCAAAATGTAATGCTTTCATAGTATTAACCTTCATTAATGTTTTTACCCGAGAGGGCTGGGGTGAGGCTTTTCCCTCAACCTAACCCTCTCCACAAGGGAGAGGATATCGCCTTCATATTTCGAACTGCAGATGCGTTGGCTCTCCTCGCTCACCCCAGTCACGTACTTATGTACGCTCCTGGGGATTCACTGCGTTGCCGCCTTCCTGCAGCTCGAACTATTTTGGGGATACTTAACTGTTAAGCTTTTTTACCTGCCAGCAGTTCCAGCACTTCATCCACGCTGGTGGTGTGCGCCAGACGTTCGATCACGGATTCATCATCCAGCGCGTTGGTCAGGCTGGTGATGACCTGGATGTGCTCATTGTTACGTGCGGCGATACCAATGACCAGACGGGCAATATCGTCTTCTTCTTCACCGAAGCGTACGCCTTCCGGATACTGGCAGAACACCACGCCGGTTTTCAGCACGCGGTCTTTCGCTTCTACCGTACCGTGCGGAACTGCGATGGATTCACCGAGGTAAGTCGGTGTCAGCTTTTCGCGGTCCAGCATCGCCTCGACGTATTCCGGCTCAACATAGCCGCCTTTCACCAGTTGTTCACCGGCAAAGCGAATCGCCTCTTCTTTGTTAGCGGCTTTACGGCCCAGGAAGATATTCTCCGCACCCAGTTTGAACAGGTTGTTATCACCCTCCTCAAAGCTGTCTTTCAGATGGTCGCGTACTTTCTCTTCATTAGTATTGTGGCGCTGTGCAGCAACCAGACGTTCGGTCAGGCTGGTGTACAGGCCGCTATCCAGGAAGTTGGTTAGCGAAATATGCTGCGCCTGCGGTACCTGACGCATCGCGCGCTCGGTAAGGTCACGGTGAGTAATGACCAGATCCACATCCGGCGGCAGATTGTTAATGGCGCTGTTGGTGACGGAGATCTGGCTCAGGCCCGCATCCTGTACTTTCTTACGCAGTACCCCTGCGCCCATCGCGCTGGAACCCATACCGGCATCGCAAGCCACGATGATTTTACGCACATGGCTCAGGTCGTTGGTCACGTCGCCAGCCGCCAGCGGAGAGGCGCCTTTAGATTCCGCTTTCATGTCATGCATACGACGGGTGGCCGCCTCAATGTCATCTTCTTCTTTCACTTTGCTGGTTTTCAGCAGAATTGCAGAAACCACGAAGGAGACCGCCATTGCCGCCACGATGGCAGCGATGTTAGCGAAGTAAGCGCCTTTTGGCGTCATCGCCAGTACGGCCAGAATGGAGCCAGGAGAAGCCGGAGAAACCAGACCGCCGTTCAGGATGGTCAGGGTGAATACGCCGGTCATACCGCCGAGAATCACCGCCAGAATCAGGCGTGGGTTCATCAGCACGTACGGGAAGTAGATCTCATGGATACCGCCCAGGAAGTGGATAATTGCCGCGCCGCCCGCAGACTGTTTAGCGCTGCCGCGACCGAAGAACATGTACGCCAGCAGGACGCCCATCCCTGGCCCCGGGTTAGCTTCAATCAGGAAGAAGATGGATTTACCCATCTCATGGGACTGCTGGATACCCAGTGGTGAGAAGATGCCGTGGTTAATCGCGTTATTGAGGAACAGGATTTTCGCCGGTTCAACAAAAATGGACGCCAGCGGCAGCATATCGTGCGCCACCATGAAGTTAACGCCCGCCGCCAGAATTTTGGACAGGACTTCAACCGCCGGACCAATACCGAGGAACGCCAGGATGGCGAGGATCATACCGATGATGCCAGCGGAGAAGTTGTTCACCAGCATCTCAAAACCGGATTTGATCTTACCGTCTACCCAACTGTCGAATTTCTTAATGCAGTAGCCGCCTAATGGACCGGCGATCATCGAGCCGAGGAACATCGGCATATCCGCGCCGACAATAACGCCCATGGTAGTGATAGCGCCCACTACGCCGCCGCGTTCGCCGCCAACCAGACGACCGCCGGTATAACCGATGAGCAGCGGCAGCAGGTAGGTGATCATCGGACCAACCAGTTTCGCCAGCGTTTCGTTAGGCAACCACCCTGTTGGAATAAATAATGCGGTGATAATACCCCACGCGATAAACGCGCCGATATTAGGCATCACCATATTGCTGAGGAATCGACCAAAGCTTTGCACTTTGATCTTAATATCGGATGACATAAAAACACCCCTTCTTATGTTGCTGTCGCGCAGGCTGAAAGCCCGAGGTTTGTTAATGTAGCGGCAGAGGTAGCCGGACCCTGTAGTGTAGATACTGCGCAATCTGGCACTGAATCGTTCAACTGTCCAGTCGACGGTCTTTTATGTGATATTCGTCACGTAAATATAGGGTGTATGGCGTTAGTTAATGTGATTTTAATCACAAAATAACGGTACAAAAAAACATCACAGTGCAATAATTCGCTGCAAATGAGGATTAAATGTGAACTGATTCACATTTTTGGTTTTGCTGTTTGTTGAATTTTTGTGATGTGGATCGCAAATTATTTTCATCTGGATTTGAGCAGATGTGATCTGCGGCAGGTTCTACCCCCGACATTTTTTATTGCAAAACAAAGCAACTTCTCACCAGAAAAAATATTTATTTTGTGGTATGGCGAAAACCCCAAACTGCAGTTATGTTCAAAACATCAGCCAGGGTGCATACGGCTGCCGGCATAAAAAACTCTAATTAGCGTGAATTCGAGGCAGGCATGTTTCTAAATTATTTCGCGTTGGGCGTGCTGATCTTCGTTTTTCTGGTTCTGTTTTACGGAATCATCGCCATTCACGATATTCCCTATAACATGGCTAAAAAACGTAACCATCCCCATGCCGATGCCATCCATACTGCGGGATGGGTGAGCCTGTTCACTCTTCATGTTATTTGGCCGTTCCTGTGGATCTGGGCCACGCTCTACCAGCCTGAAAAGGGATGGGGAATGCAGTCACACATCACACCGACCGGAAAGGAGTCAGACCCTGAGATTGCCGCGCTGGCAGCGCGAATCACCCAGTTGGAAAAAAGACTGGATGGGGAGAAAAAAAACGATAACTCCACCTTTCCGGAGATTTAATCATGGATTTGTTGATAGTCCTGACCTATGTGGCCTTTGCCTGGGCCATCTTTAAAATATTCCGTATTCCGGTAAACCAATGGACGCTTGCTACCGCTGCATTAGGTGGGGTGTTCATTGTTGCGGGATTGATTTTATTAATGAACTATAACCACCCGTATACTTTTACGGCGCAAAAAGCGGTTATTTCAATTCCGGTCACTCCGCAAGTCACGGGAATTGTTAGTGAGGTAACAGATAAAAATAATCAGCTAATTAAAAAAGGTGATGTGCTGTTTAAGCTCGATCCGGTACGGTATCAGGCGCGTGTCGACAGGCTGCAGGCTGATCTGGTTACCGCTACGCACAACATCGACAACCTGAAAGCACAGTTGTCGGAAGCGGTCGCCAATACCACCCGTGTATCTGCTGAACGTGACCGTCTGTATAAAGATTATCAACGCTATTTGAAAGGCAGTCAGGCGAAGGTTAACCCGTTCTCTGAAAGCGATATCGATAACGCTCGGCAAAACTATCTGGCACAGGATGCGCTGGTCAAAGGCTCGGTTGCAGAACAGACGCAGATTCAGAGCCAATTAGACAGTATGGTCAACGGTGAGCAATCTCAGGTTGCGTCCCTACGTGCCCAGCTTGCCGAGGCTAAATACAATCTTGAACAGACGGTAGTTCGTGCCCCTAGCAACGGTTATGCCACGCAGATTTTAATTCGTCCGGGGACTTACGCAGCAGCATTACCTTTGCGTCCGGTAATGGTGTTTATTCCTGAACAAAAACGGCAAATCGTGGCGCAATTCCGCCAGAACTCGCTGCTGCGCCTTAAACCAGGCGATGAAGCGGAAGTGGTGTTTAACGCGCTGCCTGGTCAGATTTTCACCGGCAAGCTGACCAGTATTCTTCCTGTCGTTCCGGGTGGTTCTTATCAGGCGCAGGGCGCATTACAGTCCTTAACGGTGGTGCCGGGTACCGATGGCGTGCTGGCCACGATTGAGCTGGATCCGAATGCCGATGTGGATGCGCTGCCGGACGGTATCTATGCCCAGGTCGCAGTCTATTCCGACCATTTCGCCCACGTGTCGGTAATGCGTAAAGTACTGCTGCGCATGACCAGTTGGATGCATTACCTTTATTTGGATCATTGAGACCGTCATCACCTGCCATTTTCAGTGACCTGAGCCATACTAAGCGGTGCCCCACTATCATTGGGCACCGCTTTTTTGTTGGCAAAAAGGACCCGGCATGAAACTCATTGGCAGCTATACCAGCCCTTTTGTGCGTAAAATTTCGATTCTGTTACTGGAAAAGGGCATCACCTTCGAATTTGTGAATGAACTTCCCTACAACGCGGATAGCGGGGTGGCGCGCTATAACCCGTTAGGTAAAGTACCCGCGTTGGTCACCGATGCGGGCGAGTATTGGTTCGATTCGCCGATCATCGCGGAATATATTGAACTGCTGGATATCGCGCCAGCGATGCTCCCGCGTGACCCGATGGCAGCGCTTAAAGTTCGCCAGCTTGAAGCGTTGGCTGACGGCATTATGGATGCAGCGTTGGTTTCTGTACGCGAACAGGCGCGTCCGGCGGCGCAACAATCGGAAACGGAACTGCTGCGCCAGCGGGAAAAAATCAACCGCAGCCTGGATATGCTCGAAAGTTATCTGAGCGACGGGACGCTAAAAACGGATACGGTCAATCTGGCGACTATCGCGATTGCCTGTGCGGTAGGCTATCTCAACTTCCGCCGGGTCGCGCCTGGCTGGTGTGTTAGCCGCCCCCACCTGGTCAAACTGGTCGAAACGCTTTTTCAACGCGAAAGCTTTGCCCGCACCGAAGCGCCAAAGGCTTGACGCGCATTATGTCCGCCTGAGCAAACTCACGTTACAATCCCCCTTATGTCGATATCCCTCTCCCGCCAGGAGAGGGCCACCAACAGCCAGGCATTTTCATGACAAGCGAAACGCGTACACTCTACAGCCAGCTTCCTGCTATCGATCGCTTATTGCACGATAGCGCTTTTCTTTCTCTGCGCGATCGGTATGGCCATACCCAGGTGGTTGATCTGCTTAGGCGGATGCTTGACGACGCGCGCGACGTCATCCGGAATACGCAGACGCTTCCCGACTGGTACGCAGACTGGGCGCAAGAGGCGAAACTCCGGCTGGAAAATGCGGCGCAAAGCGCGCTGCGCCCGGTGATTAACCTGACGGGGACAGTGCTGCACACCAATCTTGGCCGCGCATTGCAGGCGCAAGAAGCGATTGAGGCGGTAACTCAGGCGATGCGCGCGCCGGTGACGCTGGAATACGATTTGGATGGCGCCGGGCGGGGGCATCGCGACCGGGCGCTGGCGACGCTGTTATGCCGAATCACCGGGGCGGAGGACGCCTGTATCGTCAATAACAATGCGGCGGCGGTATTGCTGATGTTGGCGGCGACCGCCAGCGGCAAAGAGGTGGTAGTTTCGCGTGGCGAGCTGGTCGAAATCGGCGGCGCGTTTCGTATTCCGGATGTTATGCGCCAGGCGGGCTGTACGCTGCATGAAGTGGGCACCACCAACCGGACGCACGCGAAAGATTACCGTCAGGCGGTAAATGAAAATACCGGGCTGTTGATGAAGGTGCATACCAGTAATTACAGCATTGAGGGCTTTACCAAAACGGTAGAGGAAGCGGAACTGGCGGAAATCGGGCGAGAGCTGGATATTCCGGTGGTGGCGGATCTGGGCAGCGGTTCGCTGGTGGATTTAAGTCAATATGGCTTACCCAAAGAGCCGATGCCGCAGCAGCTCATTGCCGCAGGCGTCAGCCTGGTAAGCTTCTCCGGCGATAAGTTGCTGGGCGGGCCGCAGGCCGGGATTATCGTCGGCAAAAAAGCGATGATTGCCCAACTGCAAAGCCATCCGCTGAAACGCGCTCTGCGCGCTGATAAAATGACGCTGGCGGCGCTGGAGGCAACGTTACGTCTGTATCTGCACCCGGAAGCGTTGGCGGAGAAATTACCCACCCTGCGTCTATTAACTCGCAGTGAAGCGTCGATTCGCGAACAAGCGCAGCGGTTACAGGCGCGGCTGGCGGCACGTTACGGCGATGAATTTGCGCTGGAGGTTAAACCCTGCCTGTCGCAAATCGGCAGCGGTTCATTACCAGTAGACCGCCTTCCCAGCGCCGCCATGACCTTTACCCCGCACGACGGGCGCGGTAGTCGGCTGGAGGCACTGGCGGCCCGCTGGCGCACGCTGCCTGTACCGGTCATTGGCCGAATTTATGATGGCCGTTTATGGCTGGATATGCGCTGTCTTGAAGACGAAAGCCGGTTTATGGAGATGATGCTGAAATGATTATTGCAACTGCCGGACACGTAGACCACGGTAAAACGACGTTGCTCCAGGCGATTACCGGAGTCAATGCCGATCGCCTGCCGGAAGAGAAAAAACGCGGGATGACTATCGATCTGGGTTACGCCTATTGGCCGCAGCCGGATGGTCGTGTGCTGGGCTTTATTGATGTGCCTGGACATGAAAAATTCCTCTCTAACATGCTGGCGGGCGTAGGCGGTATTGATCACGCTTTGCTGGTGGTCGCCTGTGATGACGGCGTCATGGCGCAAACGCGCGAGCATTTACAGATCCTGCAACTGACGGGCAATCTCCAGCTCACCGTCGCGCTGACCAAAGCCGATCGCGTGGATGAGGCGCGTATCGGTGAAGTACGTGAAGAGGTACTGGCGGCGCTCGACAACTATGGCTTCGCCGATACCGTTGTATTTGTCACCGCCGCCAATGAAGGACGCGGTATTGCAGAACTTCGCGCTCATTTACAGCAGCTTCCTGCACGTTTGCACGCCGCGCAGCATCGTTTCCGTCTGGCTATCGACCGTGCGTTTACGGTGAAAGGGGCGGGACTGGTGGTGACCGGAACGGCGCTGAGCGGAGAGGTAAACGTGGGCGATACGCTATGGTTGACCGGCGTTAATACGCCGATGCGCGTACGAAGTCTACACGCGCAAAATCAGCCCACCGACCATGCGTATGCCGGGCAACGTATTGCGCTCAATATTGCGGGCGATGCGGAGAAGGAGCAGCTTAACCGCGGCGACTGGCTGCTTTCGGATGCGCCGGTGGGGGAGGCTTTTTCCCGGGTGATCGTTTCTCTGGCGCTTCATGCGCCGCTTTCCCAATGGCAGCCGCTACATATTCACCATGCCGCCAGCCATGTGACCGGTCGCGTCTCTTTGCTGGAAGGCGGGCTGGCCGAGCTGATCTTTGATACGCCGTTGTGGCTGGCCGATAATGACAGACTGGTGCTGCGTGATATTTCCGCACGTGCCACCCTTGCCGGCGCACGCGTGGTGACGCTTAAGGCGCCGCGTCGCGGTAAACGTAAGCCAGATTATTTGCACTGGCTTTCAACGCTTGCCGCCGCGCAGGACGATAGCGCGGCGTTGGCCATTCATCTGGAACGCGGCGCCGTCAACCTGCCGGATTTCGGTTGGGCGCGTCAGCTTAATCCTCTCGGTATGCGTCAGCTTATTGAGCAACATGGTTTTATCCAAGCCGGAGACAATCTGTTAAGCGCGCCCGTCGCCGCCCGCTGGCAGCGTAAGATTCTTGATACGCTGGCGACCTACCACGAACAGCACCGCGATGAACCGGGGCCGGGACGCGAGCGTTTACGCCGCATGGCCCTGCCAATGGAGGATGAAGCGCTGGTCCTGATGCTGATCGAGCGGATGCGCGACGACGGCCTGATTCATAGCCATCACGGTTGGTTGCATCTGCCGGATCATAAAGCAGGATTTAGCGATGAGCAGCAGGCCGTCTGGCAAAAAGTCGAACCGCTATTTGGCGATGAGCCCTGGTGGGTACGCGATCTGGCGAAAGAGACCGGAACGGAAGAACAATTGATGCGGCTGGTGCTGCGGCAGGCGGCACAGCAAGGCATCATTACCGCGATCGTAAAAGATCGGTACTATCGTAACGAGCGGATTGTCGCTTTCGCCAATATGATCCGCGAGCTGGATCAAGAGAGAGGATCAACCTGTGCGGCGGATTTTCGCGACAGGCTGAATGTAGGGCGGAAGCTGGCCATTCAGATCCTTGAATATTTTGACCGGATTGGATTTACACGACGTCGTGGGAATGATCATTTATTACGTGATGCGTTATTATTTCCGCAAAAAGAATGAAATGGTTAAATTAAATAACAAATGAAGCAATACAATTATTGCGTTGCTTTTTATTTTTCTGGCTTCTTAAAATAGCCAGCGTGAGCCTATTATCAGAATAGTTTTGCCCATATTCTTTGCGCCTTAGTCAGGCGACTCAC
The DNA here is from genome assembly GCF_017572835.1 of Salmonella sp. 32120201201600049SM. Lineage (NCBI taxonomy): Bacteria > Pseudomonadati > Pseudomonadota > Gammaproteobacteria > Enterobacterales > Enterobacteriaceae > Salmonella > Salmonella sp. 32120201201600049SM. Next base: position 138,526 of record NZ_JAGESA010000006.1, read on the forward strand.
GATGAGATTGTGGAAATTTGATGTAACGCCTTTGCCCGGTGGCGCGGACGCTTACCGGGCCTGCGTAGACGATGCAGGCCGGATAAGGCGTAACTCGTTAGCTTCGGGCGAGCTTTTGCTGCGCCAGCCAGACGGCGCCCAGCCTGCCCGCCTGATTTCCCAGTTGGCAGGGCTGAATCGGCACCTGGAGCGCCTCCCACATTTCAAACGTTTCAAGATGCCGCGTCAGGAGCGGGTAGAGCTTTTCCTGTTCGCTTATTCCTCCGCCGATCAGCACCACGCCCGGATCAAACATAGAGATCACGCTGTAAACGCCGCGTGACAGATAACGCGCCCAGTCATTGACCGCCTCACGCAGATGAACATCGGTCGCCATTCGTTCGAAGATCACATCCGCAGGCGGCATCTCTTCGGCAGGCAGCGCCAGCGCCTGGCGGCACGACGCCATTAATCCGCTGGTTGACGCGATTTTATGCATACTTTCGCCATTATTCCCGACCGGCATGACGCCGAATTCACCGGCGTGGAAATGTGCGCCGCGATACAGTTCTCGTCCGACGATAATACCGCCGCCAATGCCGGTTCCAATGGTGATACAGACCATGTTTTCATAATGCTGCCCGGCGCCTCGCCACATTTCGCCCAGCGCCGCACAGTTCGCGTCGTTCTCCACGACCAGCGGCAGATCGGTCAGCCCGCTGAACAACTCCATCAGGTTGACGTCATCCAGGTAAGCCAGCGCGCCCGCTTTTGCCGCATGACCGTTATGGGGATTAATATGGCCGGGGAAACTAACCCCGATTGCCGCAATGTCATAGTCCTGTTGGCAACGCGCCACCACATCCTGCCATTTGCGGGTAAACGTGGAGGCGTCCTCTGGCGTATCGAATTGATGATGGGTTAATTCTTCGCCGTCACTGTTAATCACGCCATATTTGACGTGAGTTCCTCCCACATCAATACCGATATATTGCTGCATAGTGTTCTCCGTACGTTAAACAGGCACCTGTTTAGTATGGCTAAAACCAGACGGAGAAACGTAAAGGAAAGTAATTCGTGATTGCTGTCGTAAAGCGGGAAATCATTGGCGAAAAATTCACCAGCACCGTCTACCCTTGTGGAGTACCTTTACAATAAGGAGTTGGTCATGACGAACAATCCCCCTTCAACACGTATTCAGCCAGGTGAATACGGGTACCCACTGAAGTTAAAAGCCCGCTATGACAATTTTATTGGCGGTGACTGGGTTGCGCCCGCCGACGGCGAATATTATCAAAACCTGACGCCAGTGACCGGCCAGCCGCTATGTGAAGTCGCTTCCTCCGGTAAAAAAGATATCGATTTAGCGCTCGACGCCGCGCATAAGGCGAAAGATAAGTGGGCGCATACGTCAGTACAAGACCGTGCCGCTATCTTGTTTAAGATCGCCGATCGGATGGAACAAAACCTCGAACTGTTGGCGACAGCGGAAACCTGGGATAACGGTAAACCGATTCGTGAAACCAGTGCCGCCGACGTACCGCTGGCGATCGATCATTTCCGCTATTTCGCCTCCTGTATACGTGCGCAGGAGGGCGGGATTAGCGAAGTTGATAGCGAAACCGTGGCCTACCATTTTCACGAACCGCTTGGCGTCGTGGGGCAGATAATCCCGTGGAACTTTCCGTTGTTGATGGCAAGCTGGAAAATGGCGCCAGCGCTGGCGGCGGGTAACTGCGTGGTGCTTAAACCGGCACGCCTGACGCCGCTTTCCGTTCTGCTGTTAATGGAAGTCATTGGCGATCTGTTACCGCCGGGCGTCGTCAACGTCGTGAACGGCGCGGGCGGCGAGATTGGCGAATATCTGGCGACCTCGAAACGTATCGCGAAGGTGGCGTTTACCGGTTCGACGGAAGTGGGTCAACAGATCATGCAGTACGCCACGCAGAATATTATTCCAGTGACGCTGGAGTTAGGCGGCAAGTCGCCCAATATCTTCTTTGCTGACGTGATGGATGAGGAAGATGCGTTCTTTGATAAAGCGCTGGAGGGATTTGCCCTGTTTGCCTTTAACCAGGGCGAGGTGTGTACCTGTCCAAGCCGTGCGCTGGTCCAGGAGTCCATCTATGAGCGCTTTATGGAGCGCGCTATTCGCCGGGTAGAGAGCATTCGCAGCGGGAACCCGCTAGATAGCGGTACACAGATGGGGGCGCAGGTCTCTCACGGCCAGCTTGAGACTATCCTCAATTATATCGATATCGGTAAAAAAGAGGGGGCCGATATTCTGACCGGTGGGCGACGCAAGGAACTGGATGGCGAACTTAAAGAGGGCTATTACCTTGAGCCTACCATTCTGTTTGGTAAGAATAATATGCGCGTCTTTCAGGAGGAGATCTTTGGCCCGGTGCTGGCGGTAACCACCTTTAAAACCATGGAGGAGGCGCTGGAAATCGCTAACGATACGCAGTATGGCCTGGGCGCTGGCGTCTGGAGCCGCAACGGCAATCTGGCCTATAAGATGGGGCGCGGCATTCAGGCCGGGCGCGTATGGACCAACTGCTATCACGCCTATCCGGCACATGCGGCGTTCGGCGGCTATAAGCAGTCGGGCATCGGGCGCGAAACCCATAAGATGATGCTGGAACACTACCAGCAAACCAAGTGCCTGCTGGTGAGCTATTCCGATAAGCCGCTGGGGCTGTTCTGACGTAAGAGGTAATGCCCGATGGCGCTGCGCTTATCGGGCCTACAAAAATTCATCGCAATATACTGATATTGCAAATCTTGTAGGCCGGATAAGGCGCAGCCGCCATCCGGCACAGTATTACCGCTCGTTAACCCAAATCCGCATTTCGCCCTCGCCACGGTTGGCCCAGCTAAACCACGGAATGAACGTTAGCGTCTGCGGCTGGCGCGATGACGGCGCGTTATCGTAGTGCCACAACGCCTGATGCTGCGCATCTGGGGCGCTTTGCTTCTCGCCTTCAGCCTGAATCAGCATCTTATGCGCAAAAATCCCTTTGCCCTCAAAGACCCGGAACTCACTCTCTTTCGGTAGCCACAGATTATGCAGTTCTTCGCCGTTATCGGCCTGCTCAAGGCAATAGACCAGCGGCCCGCGCTGAATGGCGACCTTACCGGCGACGTGACGCGCCAGCGGATTGCCATACACGCGGCGAACCGGCATCGGCAGCGTCAGGGTTATCGTATCGCCCTCCTGCCAGGTCCGACGGATATGCAGATAACCTTTGCGAATATCCTGTTCCACTTCCAGCCCGTTGAGCGTCACTTTTGCCTCAGGGCACCAGTCCGGCAGGCGTAGCGCCAGCGTGTGACGTACCGGCTGCACAGAGTCGATGGCAATCTTCACCTGCTCATGCCACGGGTAGTTCCCGCCAATCCGCAGTTTGAGCGCGCCATTTTCAACGGGTACTTCCAGGCTGTTACCCACGTACATATTGATATACAGCGCATCCGCACGCGGCGTGTAGATGTAGTGACCGAGAGAGGTGAGCACGCGGGCGATGTTCGGCGGGCAGCAGGCGCAGCCAAACCAGCGCTGGCGGATGGGCTTAACGTGATCGTAAATATGGTTGAATTTTAACGATTTTGGATGCACTTCCAGCGGGTTGACGTAGAAGAAATGCTTGCCATCCAGCGCCATACCACCGAGGACGGTGTTGTACAGCGCGCGCTCCATCACGTCGGCGTACTGGCTATCGGCTTCTATTTCCAGCATCCGGCGGGCGAACATCATCAGGCCGATTGAAGCGCAGCTTTCCGCATAGACCGAATCATTCGGTAAATCGTAATCGCTGCTAAAGGCTTCGCCGCTGCTCTGCGAGCCAATCCCGCCGGTGATATACAGCTGACGCTGCGCCATATTTTTCCACAGGCGCAGGCAGTCCTGGCGTTTGCCTTCATCGTTGCTCAGGCGAGCGAGATGCGCCACGCCAGTCATCAGATAGACAAAACGTACCGCGTGGCCAATGGCCGTCTGCTGCTGCGAAATTGGCAGATGCGCCTGGCTGTAGGCTTTGTCTTTGACCATCCACGCCGGGCCGTAGGTATGCCAGTAAGAGGTTTGGCCGCGTTTTTCGTACTCTTCGTCGTAGAAGTGCGGTTGGGTGCCGCGCTGTCCGATAAAGTAGCTTGCCAGCATCATATAGCGCGGCTGCTCTGTTACCTCATACAGACGCATCAGCGCCAGCTCAATTTCCGGGTGGCCCGGATAGCCGTGCAGCTGATTTTCGCCAGGGCCGAAAGTGCTGTCGATATGATCGGCCAGGCGACAAACGACGTCTAGCAGCCGACGCTTACCGGTGGCCTGAAAGAAGGCGACGCCTGCTTCAATCAGATGCCCGGCGCAATAAAGCTCGTGGCACTCCGCCAGGTTGCTCCAGCGTTCTTGCGGGGCTTTTGCCGTAAAGTACGTATTGAGATAGCCATCGTCACACTGCGCGGCGGCCACCAGTTCAATCACCTCATCGGCGGTTTTCTCAAGCGCGGGATCGGGCTTCTGGCACAGTGACCAGGCAACCGCTTCCAGCCATTTCGCCACGTCGCTGTCCTGAAAGACCATGCCGTAAAATTCGCCCGTCTGCTGGCCTGCGGCAATGCGGAAATTTTCAATGGCATGGCTGGGTTCAGCCTCTGGAATACGATCGTTTAACGCATCCCACTGGTAAGGAATAACCACATCGCGAACCAGTTGTTGATACTGTCCGAGGAACGGATCGCTGACCGTCAGTTTATGCAGATCGACTTCCAGTACGTTCATTTCGTGCTCCTTAAGGCTGTAGAGGTCATAGATATTCCTCGCTGACGGGGTATTTTATGGCAGTAATTTTTATTTTCGCGTTATGACCTGATTCATTTTGCCCGGATAGCGGTGAGCGACAAGGCGATAAAAGAGTAAAAAAAGATGACGATTCCGACCCGTATTTAAAAATGTGAGATGGATCGAGTGAAATGACTATTTTTAGTTAATAATCAAAAGGTAATATGAAATACGGTGCTGAATGAGCGGGAAATGACATATTAATGCTCGAATTATCCATAACATTACCGATTAAAGTCCAAAACGGCGGATTATTTATTTCTCGCGGCATTGGGCGTCATCCTGCCAGGCGTCTGCAATCGTGGGAAATTATATTTGTGGAAAAAGGCTGCCTGAAAATTCAGGAAGAAGAATGTGTTTTCTGTGTCGAAGCCGGGGAAAGCCTGTTGCTTTGGCCGCATCGCCGCCATATTGGCGTTGAGGAGTTTCCCGCCGATCTTAAATTTTACTGGCTCCATTTTGAGGTCAAAGCGCCGGACAGCGACCCGCGCTGGCTGACGCATCTTTCCGTGCCGCAGCATACCCAGGTTGCCGATCCGCAGGCGCTGATTGCGCTTTTTCGCCAGTTTATGAACGAGCAGGAAAAGCACCAGCGCAGCCCGGCGCTGGAGTTCATCGTGCTGCTGATTTTGCAGCAGCTCACCGTTGACGCCCGGCAGAATGAAAACGCCGAGGCCGCTGGCGTGTCGCTGGCCTGGAAAGTGCAGCAGCTGATTCGAACGCACTATCACCTGCCGCTTTCCAGCTCGGTTCTGGCGAAAGAACTGCATTGCAATGTGGATTATCTGGGACGTGTTTATCGGCGGGTATTTCACCTTACGCTAACGGAAGCCATCCACCGCCAGCGGGTGCGCGAGGCGGAAAAGTTGCTGATTAGCGACGCGCGTTCGTTAAAAGAGGTGGCGGAGCGGTGCGGTTTTAATGACGTTGGTTACTTTCGCCAGATCTTCCGCAAGCACACCGGCCTGACGCCTACCGCCTGGAAGCGGCGCTACAGTAAGGAACACGTTAATTCTTGAGTATAATCTTTGGCCCTCTGACAACGCGGTTGCAAACTGAATGCCCGATGGCGCTTTGCTTATCGGGCCTACAAGAGTTCATCACAACGTATTGATATTGCAAATCTTGTAGGTCGGATAAGGCGCAGCCGCCATCTGACACAGGCTGTGGCTGCCGGCATTACTGCCCGTAATAGGCATTCGCGCCGTGTTTACGCAGATAATGTTTATCGAGCAATTCCGGCTGCATATCCGGTAGCTGCGGGGCCAGCTGGCGCGAGAACAGCCCCATATAGGCACACTCCTCAAGCACCACGGCGTTGTGGACGGCATCGGCGGCATTTTTACCCCAGGCAAACGGGCCGTGCGAATGAACCAATACCGCCGGGATTTGCGCCGGATCCAGACCGCGCTCTTCAAAGGTTTTAATAATCACCTCGCCGGTCTGATACTCGTACTCGCCGTTAATTTCCTCAACGGTCATCAGTCGGGTACAGGGGATTGCGCCATAGAAATAGTCGGCGTGGGTGGTGCCCCAGGCGGGCAGATCGAGCCCGGCCTGCGACCAGATCGTCGCATGGCGGGAATGGGTATGCACGATCCCGCCGATCTGCGGATAGCGGCGATAGAGCGCCAGATGGGTCGCGGTATCGGACGACGGTTTTTTGTTGCCTTCAACGACCTTACCGCTGGCGATCTCTACCACCACCATATCGTCGGCGGTCATCACCTCATATTCGACGCCGGAAGGCTTAATGACCATCAGCTTGCGCGTCTCATCGACCGCGCTGACGTTGCCCCAGGTAAAGGTGACCAGCCCGTGCGCCGGAAGCGCCAGGTTGGCCGCCAGCACCTCGGCTTTCAGTTGCTCTAACATGTGAAACCTCCTTCCTGCATCCGTGATTCAATCCAGCGGCGGGCCTGGATAATTTCCAGCACCGGCTCACTGGATTTCTCTGTCCACATCTCAATCAGAAATGAACCGCGATAATTCAGCTCATGCAGCGTTTTGAAGATGCCGACAAAATCAACGCATCCTTCGCCAAACGGCACGTCGCGGAACTGGCCGGGGCTGTCACCGGTCACCGGCAGCGTGTCTTTCAGGTGGATAGCGGCGATACGGTCGATACCCAGCTTCAGCTCGGCGGTGACGTCGTTCCCCCAGGCGCTGAGGTTGCCGACGTCTGGATAAACGGTGAACCACGGTGACGAAAGCATCTCGTCCCACTTTTTCCACTTGCTGATGGAGTTCATAAACGCGGTATCCATGATCTCCACCGCCAGCATCACCTGCGCCGCTGCGGCCTGTTCCACCGCCCACGCCAGCCCTTCGGCGAAACGTTGCTGGGTGCCTTCGTCGTGCTCTTCGTAATAGACGTCGTAACCTGCCAACTGGATGGTGCGGATCCCCAGGTCGCGCGCCAGGCGAATGGCTTTGGTCATGATTTCACGCGCCCGCTGGCGTACCGCTTCGTCGCGGCTGCCAAAAGGGAAACGGCGATGGGCGGAGAGACACATTGACGGGATAGCGACGCCGCTTTCCAGCATCGCGTTCACCAGCGATGCGCGTTGGGCTGGCGTCCACTCCAGGCGAGAAAGGCGTTCGTCGGTTTCATCCACCGACATCTCGACAAAATCAAAACCGCAGCTTTTTGCCAGCACCAGCCGCTCTGGCCAACTGAGGTCTTTCGCCAGTGCTTTCTCGTAAATACCTAATGGATGATTACGCATGCTTTTCTCCCCAAATGGCGTCAATTTGGGCGTGGAATTCGGCGGCGACCTGCGCCGGATGGGCGGCACCTGCCAGCGCACGTCCGGCGATAAATGCCTTAACGTTAATGTCGCGGAACAGCGGCAGATCGGCGGGGGTAATGCCGCCGGTAATCGATAGTTCAAGGCCGATGTCGGACAACGCCTTCATTCGTGCCAGGTCCGCTTCTCCCCACTGTTGCCCGCTGGCCTGCGCATCGCGTCCGCGATGATAAATCGCCTGACGCACGCCGGTGCGATACCAGTCTCGGGCGTCGTCCAGCGTCCAGTTGCCGAACAGCTCCATTTGAATTTCACCGCCGCAGGATTGCGCGACGGCGTGGCCTTTCTCGACGGTCGCGAGCGGCGCGGCGCAGATGATAGTCATCCAGTTGGCGCCAGCGCCAAAAGCCTGCTGCGCCAGGGTTTCACCGGCATCGGCCACTTTCCAGTCGGCGACGATGATTTTTTCCGGGCACTGCGCTCGCAGGGCTTTCACCGCGCTAAGGCCTTCGGTTAAACAGAGGATAGTGCCAGCCTCAACGATATCGACATGGTCCTGTAGCAGGGCAACATCGCGTTGGGCTGCTTCCAGACTGGTGTGGTCGAGCGCCAGTTGCAGTAATGGTCGGCTCATAATGCGTGCTCCTTAATACGGGCGTGATAGCCCTGTAGTGCGGCAATCAAATCTTGGTATTGGCGGTATTTGCGCTGGTAGAGGGCGTGCGCGGTCATGTCCGGCAGCAGCGTGCGCACCGGGTGCTGCAGGTCGCGTTGGGCCTCGCGGAAATCGCGATATACGCCGGTGCCGACGCGGGCAGCCAGCGCCGCGCCGAAGCAGCCGGTCTCCTCCACCTGCGGCAGCTCAATGCGTAAACCGCTGACGTCCGCCAGCATCTGCATCCAGACGTCGGAGTGGGCCGGGCCGCCGGTAACGCGCAGGGCGCAAACGTCGGTAAAGCGTTCACGCATGCGGTTGAGGTGGGTCATATGGCTGAAGACCACGCCTTCATAAATCGCCTGCAGCAGGTGGGCGCGGGTGTGCAGCGCCTGCATGCCGTAAAAGCCGCAGGTCATCTCCAGCCCGGCATTGCTGCCGTAGAGAAACGGCAGAAAAAAGAGGTCGCTACCGGCTTTCGGCAGGCTGGCGACCGCCTGGTTGATCTCGTCAAAAGAGAGGTCGCCCCACTGGGCGGTAAACCATTCGAGGTTGCCGGAGGAGGTCGGGCTGGCTTCGTGAACGATATACTGCCCGTCATTGACGTAGCGGCCATAGACGTAAGGATGGGCCTCATGGTCGCGCAGACCGTGAGCGATGCCGCTGGTGACGGCCCAGGTACCCATCACCGCATTGAGGGTCGATTCATCCTCAATACCGGCGCAAAGGGCGGTGGAAACCACATCAAACAAGCCGCCGACGACGGGGGTACCCACTGCCAGACCGGTGATGGCGGCTGCCTGAGCGGTGATCTCCCCGCATATTTCGGCTGAACCCACCACGGGGGGCAGCGCGCTGTCGATTTCACTGATGCCCAGCCACTCGGTCAGAAGCGGGTCGTACTGGCCCGTCGCCATGTTGTAGAGGTTGGACTCGGAGATGTTGCTCTCCTCACAGCCTTTCACGCCGGTTAAGCACCAGCGCAGATAGTCATGCGTCATCATGACGCAGCCTATCTGCGCGTAGCGCTGCGGCTCATTCTCTTTTACCCAGCGTAAAAGGGAGACCGGATGCCCGGTCCATAGAGTTTGTCGGGTCAGCGGGTAGAGTTTTTGCGGAACCGCTTCTTTTTGCCAGCGCTGGACAATTTCCATGGCGCGACGGTCGGAAGAGAGTATCGCTTTACCTAATGGCCGATCGCTTTTATCTAACAGGAACAGGCCCTTACCCTGAGCGGAAATACCCAGACCGCGGATTTGTGAGCCGCTCACCCCCGTGTGCGCCAGCAGTTTGCTGATGACCGAGCCGCACTGTTGCCACAGTTCGGTCATATCGCGTTCAACCCAGCCTGGCTGCGGGCTTAAAGCGTGCAGCGGCAGGCGTTGCACCGCTACTTCCCGGCCTGCGCCATCGTACAACCCGGCTTTTAGCCAACTCCCACCACAATCTAACCCCAGCCAGTAATTGCTCATGACTTATTGCACCTCGTCCACGGCTTTCAGGAGGTCAGCGCCCTGCGGGTTGTCTTTCAGGAACATATCGCGCACCTGGCTGCCCAGCGCATCGCTGAAGGCTTTACGGTCGATATCGGTCAGGACTTCAACTCCGGCTTCTTTCATGCCATCGATAATTTTTTGCTGATCTTCGGCGACCAGTTTGCGCTGATAGTCACCCGCTTCTTTGGCGGAACTCAGCAGTGCCTCCTGGAACTGCGGGCTTAAAGCGTCGAATTTGGCTTTATTGATCACCAGCAGAAGAGGCGAATAGGCGTGATGAGTGAGGGAGAGGTATTTCTGTACCTCATAGAATTTCGCTGACCACACGACGTTGATAGGGTGTTCCTGGGCATCAATCGTACGGGTTTCGAGGCCGGTATAGACTTCGGAGAATGGCATCGGAATAGGGTTCGCGCCGAAGATTTTAAAGGCCGCGATATTCATTGGGCTGTTGTTAGTGCGGATTTTTAAGCCTTTCAAATCGCCCGGCGTTTTTACCGGCGCGCGGGAGTTGGTGACGTCGCGCCAGCCGTTTTCCCAGTAGGCGAGGACTTTTAACCCTTTTGAATCGAGTGATTTTTTCAGTTCATCGCCGACTTTACCGTCGAGCGTTTTATGCGCATGCGCGGTATCGCGAAACAGGAAGGGGACATCAAGTAAGTTGAATACAGGGGCCAGGCCGGTGAAATTGTTCGAACCGGACATTTCCATATCAATGGTTCCGCCGCGCACCCCGCTGATCATTGCCTGGGCGTTACCTAATGTGCTGTCAGGAAAGAGTTTTAGCGTTAATTCGCCGTTAGTTTTTTCTTTTAATAGTTCGTTAAATTTTTTCGCGGCAATATGTTGGGAGTCAGTTTGCGGTGTTTCATAACCAAAACGTAAAGATTGCGCCGCCAGAGACGACACGCTGAAAACCGTCAGACCAGCTATCAATAATGAACGAGCAATAACGTGTAATTTCATAATATTATCCTTTAATTAATCCATTTAAGCGGTGTGATAATTAGCTCGGGAATAAAAATAAATAAAACCAGCAGTGACATCAGTACGACAACGTAAGGGAATACGCCTCTTACCGCGTCATCAAATTTCAATTTTGCTACCCCGGAAATAACGTTGAGGACGTTGCCAACGGGCGGTGTGATTAATCCAATAGAGCAGTTAATAATGAACATGACGCCGAAATAAATCGGGTCAATATTGGCTTCTTTAACTAATGGCAATAATACAGGGGTAAGAATTAACACCGTTGGCGTCAAATCCATCACCATACCGACGACCATAATTGAGATCATAATGACGATAAATAAGAGTCGCGGAGAGTCGACCAGCGGCTGCAGCAAATCTGACACCATCATGGGTAATTCCGCGATCGTAATCAGCCAGGCGGATACCTGGGCCGCGGCCACCAGAAACATGACGACTGACGTCGTTTTGGCGGCATTGACCAGCACGTGGTAGAGACTGGAAAACGTTAATTCCCGATAGATAACCACGGCGACAAAGAGGGCGTAAAACGCGGCGACCGCCCCTGCCTCCGTTGGCGTGAAAAGTCCGGAACGGAAGCCGCCGATGATAATCACCGGTAAAAACAGCGCCCAGATACCTGAAACCAATGATTGCCAGATTTCACGCGGTGTTGCTTTAGGCTGAGAAGGGAGATTTAATCGCCCGGCCTGCCACCACCAGGTGAGCATAAGCGCCGCGCCCATCATGATGCCCGGTGCGATCCCGGCCATAAACAGCTTGCTGATCGACAAGCCGCTGGAAACGCCGAAGATAATAAAAGGAATCGAGGGGGGAATAATTGGCGCAATGATCCCGCCGGAAGCGATTAACCCAACGGAGCGGTTGATCGGGTAGTTTGCGGAGCGCATCATCGGCACCAGCAGCGCGGCGACCGCAGCGGTATCTGCTACCGCAGAGCCGGAAAGGCTGGCCATAATCATTGCCGCAATAACGCCCACGTAGCCCAGGCCGCCGGGCTTATGGCCGACCAGCTTCATCGGCAGGTCGACAATTCGCTTTGACAGGCCGCCCGCGTTCATGATTTCACCGGCCAAAACAAAAAAGGGAATAGCCAGCAGGGAGAAACTGTCCGCGCCGTTAACCAGGGTTTGCGCCATAATCTGCACGTCAAACATATCCAGGTATGCCATCAGAGCAGCGCCGCAAAGCAGCAGCGACCAGGCGATGGGTAAACCTATCGCGATCCCGCCGAGCAGGCAGCAGAGAAATATCACCACGGCCATGATTAGGCTCCTTGCTGTGGTTGTTGAAAGGAATCGTTACGCGTTATTAAGTGATAAAGCCGACGCAGCTCGATTAACGCGATGGCAACGCTTGTGGGCAGACAGGCGATATACATCAGGCCGATCGGTAAACCGAGGATTGGCGAGTGATCGCTCCAGTCCTGCAACGCTTTTTGCAGGCTGCCCCAGCCTAATGCGAGGCATAACAATAAAATCAGCGAATGTGTCAGCAGCGAGAGACGACGCTGATTCGCTGGCGAAAGTTTTTCCACCACAAAAGTGACCTGAACGTGAGCGTTATCCATAAATGCAACAATGGCGCCAATAAATGTCAGCCATACAAATAGATAACGTGATAGTTCATCTACCGACAAAATACTGCTCTCAAAACCGTAACGTAAAATAACGTTAATAAATACAATGCAGGAAAGTACGGCAATTAATACCGCAAGTATGCCCTCAAGTACCCGCTTCATAACGACTCCATCAGGTTATAGAAACTTATTTCTTTCGATGCTGAATAGTGGAACTTAATTTCTTATGTTTGGTTTATATTAGGTCGGCGCAACGTTGAGTTGCAGGCCGAGAATTAAGGTGATGATGTTTAATTCAGGTTAGCTGCGTGTGGCCTTTTCATCATGTTAATACCATCGCGTAATATATTGATGCGGTGATTAATATCGGCGCTGGCATTGATTTCCAACAATTTAATACCGGTAAACTGCAACAGATCGGGAGCGGCGGCAGTAATGAGTTCTTGAACATGTTTCTCCGTCATCAGGCTTTGTGGACAGAAAGGTGCAAACGGAGCATGGAGGTCCTGCCATTCGCCGTATTCTCCATCCAGCGTTGTACCGGAGAACATCAGCGCCCCGAGTTTTCCAGCCTGTTTGGCCTGCTGCGTATGGATCAGCGGTAGAGAGGTATCCCGCCCTTCAATAGCCGAGCGCGCCCAGTTAATGCAGACGCTTATGTCATAGTCGGCAATAGTTTCCAGTACGTTTACTAACGGTAAGAATCCTTTGCGCGGTGCGGGGCCGGTCATCGCGTCGCAGTGTTCAAGCACCAGGTCGCAGGACCAGTCCCAGTTGGCAATCTCTTTTAATGAGCGCGCAAAGGCGTCGGTTGCCTGCGCCACGTTCGGATTGCCCCCCAGCGGGGCGGCATGAAGCTCAAGGGCTATGACTTTGCCGGTATTTTTCCCATTGATTTTATTGATCTTCTGATGCAGATGACGATAGTACTCCACGCAGGCTTTACGCTGTTCCTCGTCACTGGACGCTAATCCAAAACCGCCGTTTTCGCTACGGCGACGCATGGTTTCCATTATCGCGGTGACCACGATTTGCCAGTTCCCTGGTGTATGGCGCAATAACCACTCGTCGCCGAGCGGGTGAAGATGTTCAAGACAAGGCTGCTCCAGCCCCCGGATATCCGGAGTATCAGAGAGTTGCCGCCAGAATTCCGTCTCTTCCTCTTCACTCTTCTGGTGAAATGAGGGTGCACAAGGGTACGCACCGATAATATAACCGGTATTATTTTTCATTTTGTGCTCCAGTAAACTCTATTTTATAAAACGTCTATGGCGACTTTTACGACTATTTTCCGTATCGGCGTAGCAATGCTTTTATTACAACCGGGACGATGAACATCCTGCGGGAAAAACAGGGCATAACTTCCCGGTATCATTTCAATGAATGATTCATGTTCACTGTCGTGATAAAAAATAATATCGCGCTGTTCTAATAATGACTCGCTGATTTGATTATTACCGGTATCAATGGCAACCCCAATTGTCTCTTCGCCCCATGCCAGAAACTGAATATCCAGATAGCGGCGATGGACTTCCGGACGATTTTCAGCAGCATCGCGGGTGGTCATATCGATAATCTGCGCGAAGATATTTTTGCCGTCGATTTCCACTACGCCAGGTTCCAGCGTGCGAAAGTCCGTATTGCGCAGGAAATCGAGCGCCTGCTCTATGGCCGACGGTAGCCGGCACGGATTAGGCTGCGCAATATGTCCAAAAATCATGATGTGGCTCCTTACAGCGCCTGAATTTTGGCCCAGACGCTGTCGTCAATGGTGATACCGTGACGGCGGTTGTCATCCAGCAATTTGGTAAATTCGTGGCCGGGCAGCCGAATCGCGACGTTGTCGTCGGCGCGTTCAGCAGTGGTGATGAAATCCATAATCCGCTGCAGTTTGGCATCGCGGGTTGCGCCATCGATCAGCTTATCCACTTCTATGGCGATGAAAATCTGTGAGACGCCATACTCATCGCTGTTTTCCTGGGTCACTTCGGCAACGGAAGAACCGTTAGAAAGCAGGGTGGCAATCATGTCCAGCACAATCGACAGACCAGATCCTTTCCAGTAACCCATTGGTAAAATGCGGCGATTTTTCTCGATAACGCCCGGTTCTTTGGTCAACTGACCGTTATCGTCGAAACCGCCATCCACCGGCAGTTCGCGGCCCGCCAGACGGTTAACTTCTAACATTCCGTAGGAGAACATCGACATCGACATATCCACCATCGTGATCGGCGTAGACGGGATGGCGACGATCAGCGGATTGGTACCGATACGGCACTCTTTCGCCCCCCACGGCGGCATGACGGCGATGGAGTTGGTCCAGCAAATGCCGATATAGCCTTTTTCCGCCGCCTGCCAGCCGTAGCTGCCGCCGCGCATCCAGTGGTTAGCATTACGTAACGCCACCAGGCCAATACCATGATCGGAAGCCAGCTCGATGGCCCGGTCCATCATCTTTTTCGCCGTCAGGTTGCCGATAGCGCGCTGAGCATCCCACTGTTCGATGGCGCCGAGGCTGGTAACCCGCTGCGGTTTAGCATCAGGAATAATGTCGCCGTTATCCAGTTGCTGGATGAAGCGAGGAAAGCGGTTCACGCCGTGGGAATAGACACCGGACTCGGTGGTGCGAGCGAACATTTCCGCGCACTCGTCGGCGGTATCTTCCGCAATATTCCGCGACCGCAAGACGCGGTAGAAGGCCCCTTTTAACTCTTCGAAAGTTACTTTCATCCCTGTTCTCCTGGTCGATTGTTAGAAATTTTAGTATGTTTTTTTGTCGATAAATTTCATAATGCGAAATCTAGTTCCAAATATATAGATCAAAAATTGACATGGCAACGCCAGAGAAGGTTTTTAAAAATGATTAAAATCATCGGGTTATGTTTTTTATGCTGATATCGTGAACTGCAACACACTTTGAGCTACCATCTGATCGCCCAAGAAAGGAGAGAGTTTTCTGATGAGCCAGAACAACGACAACGATAAAGAGAAGCCTGCGGGGAGTCAGAGCCTGTTTCGTGGCCTGATGTTGATAGAAATTTTGAGTAACTACCCGAACGGTTGCCCGCTGGCGCACCTGTCGGAGCTGGCGGGGCTGAACAAGAGTACCGTCCATCGTTTGTTGCAGGGGCTTCAATCCTGCGGATATGTGACGCCAGCGCCGGCGGCCGGGAGCTACCGTCTGACGACAAAGTTTATTGCCGTCGGCCAAAAAGCCCTGTCATCGCTGAATATCATCCACGTTGCGGCACCGCACCTTGAGGCGCTCAACCTGACCACCGGCGAGACGGTGAATTTTTCCAGCCGTGAAGATGACCACGCTATCCTGATTTATAAGCTGGAACCGACCACCGGTATGCTGCGCACGCGTGCCTACATTGGCCAGCATATGCCGCTGTACTGCTCGGCGATGGGGAAAATTTATATGGCGTTTGGTCAGCCGGATTATGTGGCGTCTTACTGGGAAAGCCATAAAGAACAGATCCAGCCGCTGACTCGTAATACCATTACCGATTTACCAGCAATGTACGATGAGCTGGCGCAAATTCGTGAAACCAGCATGGCGATGGATCGCGAAGAAAATGAACTGGGCGTTTCCTGTATTGCTGTGCCTGTGTTTGATATTCACCATCGAGTGCCTTACGCCATTTCTATTTCACTGTCGACGTCACGGCTAAAACAGATCGGCGAGAAAAATCTGCTCAAACCGTTGCGTGAAACCGCACAGGCTATCTCTAATGAGCTGGGATTTACCGTTCGCGAATAAGACAGCTCGCCAGGTTTTATCAGGCATCTGACAAAATTTGTCCGTTTGCGTAGTGGGATCAAAGCGGCGGGGAATGGCTCTCTGGCATTCTGGCGTTTTAACGCAGGGGGAGAACAATGAACCGGTTTATTATGGCGGATGCGTCGGCGTGTATCGGGTGTCGTACCTGCGAGGTCGCCTGCGTGGTGTCGCACCAGGAACAGCAGAATAGCGCGGCGGTGACGACGGCGGACTTTGTGCCGCGTATCCGGGTGATAAAAGAGGATTGCTTCACCACGGCCACGGTCTGCCATCAGTGTGAGGACGCGCCGTGCGCGAATGTCTGCCCGGTACAGGCGATTCGCCGTGATCGGGGGCATATCTTCGTGACGCCATCGCGCTGCATTGGTTGTAAAAGCTGTATGCTGGCTTGCCCGTTTGGTGCGATGACCGTGGTGGCGTCCGCGTCAGGCGCGCAGGCGATTAAATGCGATCTTTGCTGGCATCGGGAAGCGGGGCCGGCGTGCGTGGAAGCCTGCCCGACCAGTGCGTTACAGTGCGTTGACGCAGCACACGTGCAGCGCCAGCGCCTCTATTCTCAACCTTTCTGAACGTCGTTCCGGCCTGCATGATGGCCGGAATAACCGTCAGCCTTCACGCCAGGCGCGTTCTATCTCTTCTGCCAGAATTTTTACGCCCGCCTCGATTTTGTCCGGTTCAGGCACGTAGTTCATCCGCATACACTGGTGTGTGTGCGGCCAGGGTTTATCCAGTCCGGGAAAGAAATAGTGGCCTGGCACCATCAGCACGCCGCGCGCTTTCAAGCGTTGATAGAGTAGCTCGGTGGTAATCGGCAGATCTTTAAACCACAGCCACAAAAATATTGCGCCTTCCGGTTTATGAATCAGGCAGCGTTCTTCGGATAAATAGCGACGAATGATCGCGATAGTCTGTTGAACGCGCTGATAGTAGAAAGGTTTGATAACCGTTTCCGACAGCCGCAGCAGATCGTTACGCTTAATCATTTCGCACATCATCGCCGGACCCATGCCGCCGGGCGCAAGGCTGATAATGCCGTTCATGTTGGCAATGGCGGTAATCGTCTTATCATTGGCGATGATAATCCCGCAGCGGGAACCGGGCAGCCCCAGCTTCGAGAGGCTCATGCATAGGATAATATTGGGGTTCCACAGCGGGCGCGCCTCGCTAAAGATAATGCCCGGAAACGGTACGCCGTAAGCGTTATCAATCACCAGTGGGATGTTGTGCTGATTCGCCAGTCTGTCCAGCTTCATCAGCTCTTCGTCGGTGATAACGTTACCGGTTGGGTTGGTCGGGCGCGAGACGCAAATCATCCCCGTTTCTTCGCCGATGTGCAGATGCTCAAAATCGACGTGATACTTAAACTGGCCTTCCGGCAGCAGTTCAATATTTGGGCGCGCCGAAACGAAGAGGTCGTCTTCCAGACCGGAATCTGCATAGCCGATGTATTCCGGCGCAAGCGGGAATAGTACCTTTTTCGTACTGCCGTCGGCGCGACGTCCGGCGAAGAGATTAAATAAGTAGAAAAACGCGCTCTGACTGCCATTTGTCAGCGCAATATTCTGTGGTTCGATATCCCATCCCAGCGTTTCACGTAGCAGTACGGCCAGTGCATTCAGTAGCGCCGTTTTTCCCTGGGGACCGTCATAATTACAAAGCGCATCAGCGGCTTTGCCGCTTTCTACCATATCTGTCAGTAGCGTCTGGAAATAATCCTGCATTGCAGGGATGTGTGCCGGGTTACCGCCGCCAAGCATGATGGCTCCTGGCGTGCGTAAGCCGTCGTTGAGATCCTCCATCAGGCGGGTAATGCCTGAATGGCGGGTAAATTTATCGCCGAAAAGTGAAAATGTCATAACGGGTGATCTATCGAACTGTCTGTCAAAGTGGATAACCATAACGCTACAAATGGCGGGGCGCAAATGGGGGTCAGGCGGTAGTGTTGATGTTTTATGCTGCAAATTTTTATCAGGTTAGTTTTTTATTTTGAAGGGGCTACCGGTACGCGAGGAGACCGGTAGCGCCACGATTAGCGGCGGCCCGCCCAGACGACCATCACCGTATCGTCGCCGTACTGGCGTACAAAACCGTACCCATGTTTTAGCGTCAACGTGGTTTGTTGGCCTGCGCCGATGGCGGGATGTCTGGCGCGGAACTGGCTAATACGCTGCCAGTGCGCGACGGCTGCGGCTGACTTTCCGCTCACGTCCTGCCAGTTCATATCTGAACGGGTGCCTTGCAGCGGGTCGGAGCCGGTGGGGCCGAAGGGACGAGCGGATTCATCGCCGTAAAAGATCTGCACCGCGCCCGGCGAAAGCAGCAGCAGTTCCGCCGCCTTATCACCGCCCTCACGGAAAAGGCGCGTATCATGCGAGGAGAGGTAACTTAATACGTTGAAATCCTGCATTTTATCCGCCATCTGCTGCCAGACTGGTCCCATTTCCGCCAGGCAATCGACCGCTTTCGCCGCCTGCTCCTGATAATCAAAATTGATCATCGCGTCGAAACCATAGCGATAATAATCACTTTTCATGACGCCGTGGCCCCACGCTTCGCCAGTCATCCAGAACGGGCTATCATCCAGCGCTTTGTCCGGATTGGCCTGCTTCCATTCATGTAACGCCGCGCTGGCCTGGGCTTTTAGCTGTTGCCAGGCAGGAAGCTCAACATTTTTGGCAGTATCGACCCGGAACCCGTCAATGCCGTAATCATGCACCCACTGGCTTAACCAGTGAGTCAGATAATCCCGTGGCGTATAGCCTTCAATGAACTTTGCTTTAGTACCGGGTTTGTTGGCATAGAACGCGGGTAGGCCGGAAGGCGTGGTAGATTCCGTTTTTATATCCGGCAGGAAGGCCAGCGACAGGGTTAAATCGTCAAATCCCGGACTGTCGTAGTCGCCAATATCGGTACGAATCCACTTTTTCCCCCACCATTTTTCCCAGGCGGCGCTGTCGCTGAAGTTGATGTAGTCGTTAAAGCTGTGCCAGCTTTGTCCGGCGGCGGGTCGCCAGTTTGTCCAGCGATCGCCGAGAATTTTTTGCCGTTCCGCGCCGGATAAATAGAGCGCGCCGAACTGATACTCCTGCATATCCGCCAGCGTGGCGTAACCGGCATGATTCATTACTACGTCAAATAAAATACGGATGCCGCGCTGGTGCGCGCCGTCGACCAGCGCGCGGAGATCGGCTTCGCTGCCCATATTGGCATCCAGCGTCGTCCAGTCCTGAGTGTAATAGCCGTGATAGGCGTAATGAGGAAAATCGCCTTTTGTTCCGCCGCCGACCCAGCCGTGGATCTGTTCAAACGGCGAGCTTATCCACAAGGCGTTCACGCCTAATTGCTGTAGATAGTCCAGTTGACTCGTCAACCCGCGCAAATCGCCGCCGTGGAAAGTGCCAATCTCTTGCATACCATCCTTATGGCGACCATAGCTGTGGTCGTTGGTTGCATCGCCATTGCGAAAGCGATCCGTAAGCACAAAATAAACGGTGGCGTTGCGCCAGTTAAAAGGCGCTGATGCATGGGTTTCCGCGCGTTCCAGCAATAAAAGCCCGTGGCTGTCGGCAGGTTGCAGCGTGATTTGCCCGTTTTGGACGGTATCGGTTTGACCACTGTAATAATCGCGCACTACCGTCCCTTCCGGAAAGGTTTGGCGAACATCCAGCGTGAGCGGCGAACCATCCCAGACGGGACACTGGTAGGCGAGCTGCGCGGTGCGTTCAGGTTCAGTTTTTATCGATAACAACAGGGTCGGCGTACCGGAGCGGGTATCTACCGTTATCGTATAGTCGCCATCTTTAAACAAACGCCATTGCGGCGGCGCGCCTTCGCAGGGTTTTAACGATAACATCTGGTTGAGTTTTATGGCGCCGGAGGGCTGCCAGCACTGCTGGTCAATATGGAGCGTTAACGCGCGTGTACCTTTTGTTAATGCAGCATGGCTGGTAAAGCGCCCGGTTTCCTGCGTCGAGAACGTCGGAAAACCGGGTGAGGTCCATGATGAGGCGATCGCGATACCGGGTATCAGCGTCAGAGCGAAGGCGGCAAGTTTCATCACGCTATCCTTTGTGGGCAATATTCATCAGCTTGCCTGGTTTTTAGGCGAATGAACTCCTCCTCAGCAGAGAGTCGCGCAGGAGGAGGCGCGAGGGTGAGCGACGAGGCGCAAAAAAACGCCTCTATTTGCGATAAGCATCACATTTTATTGGCATTATTGCTGCCTGTTATCGTTAATAGTTGACATAGTTTCGGATTAAGACTATTCCCTGAGGTGCTTTTTAAGCCTATTTTTGCTAGAATTTGGGGTTCAAACCTTAACTTCGTGAAAAATAAAAGGTGTTGGAATGTATCAATCCGACCAGGAGACCTAATGATATTGACTCCCATGCGACGATATGGGGCAATGATTCTTATGTTACTCACCATCGCATTTTCGGGTGAGGTGCTGGCAAAGACGCACGCAACACAAACGAGTCAAAAGTCCCACATAACTGAGACAAGTTATAAACAGGTTAGCAGTAAACAAGAGTATTCTCGCAATAGTGCAAAGAGCAGTTCACTTCCTGATTTGCGAAAATACCCTTCCGGAACCCCCAGAAAAAAAGCGTTTCTCCGGACCGTTATGCCTTACATCACCAGCCAAAATGCCGCGATTACCGCGGACCGTAATTGGCTGATCTCAAAACAGTACCAGAACCGCTGGTCGCCGTCTGAACGCGCGCGTATGAAAGATATCGCGAAGCGCTATAAAGTGAGCTGGTCCGGCAACACGCGTCGTATTCCGTGGAATACGTTGCTGGAGCGCGTCGACATTATCCCAACCAGCATGGTGGCGACGATGGCGGCGGCGGAAAGCGGCTGGGGAACCTCTAAACTGGCGCGTAGTAACAATAACCTGTTCGGCATGAAGTGCACGAAAGGGCGTTGTACCAATACGCCGGGTAAGGTGAAAGGTTACTCGCAATTCGCGTCGGTTGAGGAGTCGGTGAGCGCGTATGTCGCCAACCTGAACACGCATCCGGCTTATTCCTCTTTCCGCAAGTCGCGCGCCCAACTGCGTAAGGCGGATCAGGAAGTCACCGCCACGGCGATGATTCATAAGCTGAAGGGTTACTCTACCCAGGGGTCGCGCTATAACAACTACTTGTTCGCGATGTACCAGGACAACCAGCGTCTGATCGCCGCGCATATGTAATTCTGTGTGCCGGATGGCGCTACGCTATCCGGCTTACAAGGCGTCTGTAGGCTGGATAAACTACAACAACGCTTCACTATGCTGGTCGCGATACTCCTTAGGCGTAGTGACGTACTCCTTTTTAAACACCGAATAGAAATATTGCAGTGACGGGTAGCCGCACATTTGCGAAATTTCGTTTATCGCCAACGTGGTAGAAATCAACAAACTACGCGCTTTTTCCAGCTTTTCGGCGTGGATCAGCGCATGTATCGTCTCGCCAACTTCTTCCTTAAAACGTTTTTCCAGGTTTGAACGTGAAATCCCAACCGCGTCCAGCACCTGCTCGACTTTAATGCCCTTACAGGCATGGTTACGAATAAAGTGCATCGCCTGGATAACCGCCGGATCGGTCAGGGAGCGATAGTCTGTCGAGCGGCGCGCAATGACGCGCACCGGCGGCACCAGAATGCGCTGTAACGGCATCTCTTCGCGCGCCAGCAAACGGTGCAGCAGTTTCGCCGCCTGATAGCCCATTTGCCGCGCCCCCTGCGCGACGGAGGAAAGCGCGACGCGCGACAGGTAACGGGTTAACTCTTCGTTATCAATACCGATAACGCAAAGTTTTTCCGGCACCGGAATATGCAGGTGTTCACAGGCCTGCAATACGTGACGGGCGCGGGCATCCGTTACGGCAATGATGCCGGTTTGCGGCGGCAGCGTCTGAAGCCAGTCGGCGAGGCGATTTTGCGCGTGCTGCCAGTTTTCCGGCGCGGTTTCCAGCCCCTGATAGACTACGCCGCGGTATTTTTCCTCGGCGACCAACTGGCGAAAGGCGTATTCCCGTTCCGCCGCCCAATGTTTGCGGCTGGAGTCGGGCAAACCGTAAAACGCGAAGCGGTTAACGCCTTTTTCTTTTAAATGCAGGAAAGCGCTTTCAACGAGTGCATGATTATCGGTGGCGATGTAATGAACGGCGGGATAATTTTCAGCAAGATGGTAAGAACCGCCGACCCCGACAATGGGTACGTCGACATCGGCTAATAATTGCGCGATATCGTCATCATCGTAATCGGCAATAACGCCGTCGCCTAACCACTCTTTAATGTTATCGATACGGGCACGGAAATCTTCCTCAATAAATATATCCCATTCGGATTGCGAGGCTTGTAAATATTCACCCACCCCCTCCACTACCTGACGGTCATAGGCTTTATTCGCGTTAAATAACAGAGTGATGCGGTGACGTTTATCAAACATGAGGATATATCCTGCAAAAGTGAACCTGGACTCATGGATACTATCAAAACGGCTGACATAACGGTCTGGCGAATGATGACAAATTATTTTGCGCCTGAAACGTTATGCGAAATTCATCACAGCAAACGGCGGATGACAATTGTCATTTCTTATCTATATATTACGGTTTTTTGTTTATTTGCCAGGATTCGATCGCGATCGCTTTTTTCTTCTGTGGTTTTCAGCGTTTTTTTGAGAGCCAGAGCACATTTGGGGATTCTCTTAATAGCGGTGTGAAATAACGTAATTGAGCAATAAATCAGGAAATTCCAGTATGACGTTATGTCGTTTACTTGCCGTCTTATCTGATTATGGAGCTCACTATGCAGGCTTATTTTGACCAACTCGATCGTGTTCGCTATGAAGGCCCTCAATCGACTAACCCGCTGGCATTTCGTCATTACAATCCCGACGAGCTGGTTTTAGGTAAACGTATGGAAGATCACCTGCGTTTCGCGGCCTGTTACTGGCATACCTTCTGCTGGAACGGCGCGGATATGTTTGGTGTAGGCGCGTTTAATCGTCCGTGGCAGCAACCGGGCGAAGCGCTGGAGCTGGCGAAACGCAAAGCGGACGTGGCGTTTGAATTTTTCCACAAACTGAATGTGCCTTTTTATTGCTTCCATGACGTGGATGTGTCGCCGGAAGGCGCGTCGTTGAAAGAATATAAAAACAACTTCGCGCAGATGGTGGATGTGCTGGCGGCGAAACAGGAGCAGAGCGGCGTAAAACTGCTGTGGGGAACGGCGAACTGCTTTACCAACCCGCGCTATGGCGCAGGCGCCGCCACTAACCCGGATCCGGAAGTCTTTAGCTGGGCAGCGACGCAAGTGGTTACGGCAATGAACGCCACGCATAAACTGGGCGGCGAAAATTACGTCCTGTGGGGCGGGCGCGAAGGTTATGAAACGTTGCTGAATACCGATCTGCGCCAGGAACGCGAACAGATTGGCCGCTTTATGCAAATGGTGGTCGAGCACAAACATAAAATGGGCTTCCAGGGCACGCTGCTGATTGAACCGAAACCGCAGGAACCGACAAAACATCAGTATGATTATGACGTTGCAACGGTCTATGGCTTCCTCAAACAGTTCGGCCTGGAAAAAGAGATCAAAGTGAACATTGAGGCGAACCACGCGACGCTGGCGGGCCATTCGTTCCACCATGAAATCGCGACCGCTATCGCGCTGGGTATTTTTGGCTCCGTTGATGCCAACCGCGGTGATGCGCAACTGGGCTGGGATACCGATCAGTTCCCGATTAGCGTTGAAGAGAACGCGCTGGTGATGTACGAAATCCTGAAAGCGGGCGGATTCACGACGGGCGGTCTCAACTTCGACGCCAAAGTTCGTCGCCAGAGCACCGATAAATACGATCTGTTCTACGGTCATATCGGCGCGATGGATACGATGGCGTTGTCGCTGAAAATTGCCGCGCGTATGGTTGAAGACGGCGAGCTGGATAAACGCGTGGCGAAGCGCTATGCCGGCTGGAATGGCGAGCTGGGGCAGCAGATTCTGAAAGGACAACTCTCCTTAGGCGAACTGGCGCAGTATGCGGAGCAGCATAATCTGGCGCCAGTACATCAAAGCGGTCATCAGGAACTGTTAGAAAATCTGGTTAACCGTTATCTGTTTGATAAATAACTCTATCTACCGGGCGACTCCGCGTTAGCCCGGCCTGTAGTCGTGATTAGCCCGGTAAGCGTAGCGCTGCCGGGCGCTTTCAGTAAAGGAACCCACACTATGTATATCGGGATCGATCTTGGTACATCGGGTGTAAAAGCTATCCTGTTGAATGAGCAGGGCGATGTGCTGGCTACGCATACTGAAAAACTGACCGTATCGCGTCCGCATCCCTTATGGTCGGAACAGGAACCAGAGCAGTGGTGGCAGGCGACGGATCGTGCGGTTAAAGGTTTAGGTCGGCAACAGTCGTTAAGTGGCGTCCGGGCGTTGGGCATCGCCGGACAAATGCATGGCGCGACATTACTTGATAGCCGTCAGCAGGTTCTGCGACCAGCGATTTTATGGAATGACGGACGCTGTAGCGAAGAGTGCGCCTGGCTGGAAAAACAGGTGCCGCAGTCGCGAGCGATAACCGGTAATCTGATGATGCCCGGTTTTACCGCGCCCAAATTAGTTTGGGTGCAGCGCCACGAACCGGATATTTTCTACCAGATAGACAAGGTTCTGCTGCCGAAAGATTTTCTGCGGCTGCGAATGACAGGCGTCTTTGCCAGCGATATGTCGGATGCGGCGGGAACGATGTGGCTGGACGTGAAAAAGCGCGACTGGAGCGACGTTATGCTCAACGCCTGTCATTTAACCCGACAGCAGATGCCAGCGTTATTTGAAGGTAGTGACATTACCGGAACGTTGCTGCCAGAGGTCGCCAGCGCATGGGGAATGCCAACAGTACCCGTGGTGGCGGGCGGCGGCGACAATGCGGCAGGCGCGGTCGGCGTAGGAATGATCGATGCCGGACAGGCGATGCTCTCGCTCGGAACATCGGGCGTCTATTTTGCCGTCAGCGACGGCTTTCTGAGTAAACCGGAGAGCGCAGTACACAGTTTTTGCCATGCGCTGCCGGAACGCTGGCATTTAATGTCTGTGATGTTGAGCGCCGCCTCTTGTCTGGACTGGGCGGCTAAACTCACCGGGCAGGAGAACGTCCCGGCGCTGATTGCCGCCGCACAGCAGGCGGATGAGCATGCCGATTCGATCTGGTTTTTGCCGTACCTGTCCGGCGAGCGCACGCCGCACAATAATCCGCAGGCAAAAGGCGTTTTCTTTGGTTTAACCCATCAGCATGGCCCGGCGGAACTGGCGCGGGCGGTACTGGAGGGCGTGGGATATGCTCTGGCGGACGGTATGGATGTGGTTCACGCCTGCGGCGTCAAACCCGCCAGCGTGACGCTTATCGGCGGCGGGGCGCGCAGCGAATATTGGCGTCAGATGCTATCTGATATTAGCGGGCTACAGCTTGATTATCGTACTGGCGGCGATGTAGGGCCAGCGCTGGGCGCGGCGCGTCTGGCGCAAATTGCGGTGAATAAACAGACCCCGCTTGCCGATGTATTGCCGCAGTTGCCGCTGGAGCAGGCGCATTATCCTGATGCGCAGCGTCATGCGGTTTATCAACAACGTCGTGAAACCTTCCGTCGACTTTATCAGCAGCTGTTGCCGTTGATGTCCTAAGTCAGAATGCCTTTCGGTTTTGGCCGAAAGGCATTTCCCGTAAATATTAATTCTATTGAATTATATCGAAGTAAGTATGTGTGTTTTCTGATTTTTATATTATTGCTGGGCAGGCGCCTTTTTCATCGCTATTTCTTCGCTTAATGTGTCTCACACAACCACAAGGAGAGTGAGATGGACGATCACGTTGCGCGCAGGAAACGGATATTCGGCCTGGGAATGTTAGTTGTCGGTGCAGTGGTATACCTGGTGGGACTGTGGCCAGGCTGTCATACATTAAGCGAAAAGGGATATTTTTTTGCGGCAATCGTCATGTGTGGTTTTCCAGTCTTAATTCGCCAGGAGCACACGGGAAATGGCCGCTTGCTTTCTCGTTGCAAATCTTTGCTGTTGCTTGGCATCGGCATGGTCGCGGTCGGCGTATTTAACCTGGCGCTGGCGGGCGCGCTGAAAATACTGTGTCTGGTGGCGCTGGGGGTCAGTATATATGGAACCGATCTTTACGCTTCCTACAGTGATGATGAATGATGGCCGGAGCCATCATTGTCGTTTAGCTAACCCATTTCCGTTTATCAATACGCTGTAACAGCATGGAAAGTAGCAGGCTTCCTGTCACCGTCGCGGCAAAAACCCACACGATGTCTAACGGCGGCCAACGTTTTAACTCCAGACCATTAGTACGTAGCGCATGGATAATCAGCGCGTGGAAACCATAAATACCCAGCGAGTGGCGGGAGATAAGCCCCAGTCCAGGTAACGTCCGCGCATTCAGCTTATTTTTAACTACCGTGAACAGTGAGACGGCGCAAATAAACACCATGGGACCGCAATACAGATACCAGGTATCGGCAAAATTTCCGCGCCAGCGTAATTCATGCAATGTGCCGCGAGAAATAACAAATACCGCGATGATGAACAGGGCAGCGCAGATAAGCGTCAGCGATGGCTTTTGCGTCTCCATCATGCCAATGGCGCGGCCCAGGATACCGTAGAGAATGTAGTAGAACGTGTCGCCGTTGATATACAGATTGATGGGCAACCATTCAACGCCGCCGATTTTTTGCGGCACAGTATTTGGGTTAGCAATAATACCAATGATCACCATCAGCATCAGGAGCATTTTGCCGCTCACGTTTTTTACCTGGATTAATGGCGATACCAGGTAGATCACCGCAATCGCAAAGAAAAACCACAGGTGGTAAAACACGGGTTTTTGCAGCACATTTTTTAGCGAAAGCTCGACGTTGATCGAAGTAAAAAGTGAAATGTAAGCCAGGGCGACAACGCTGTAAAAGATAAGGCACAGGGCGATACGTAAAAAATGCCGCGGTTGCGCGCAGCGCTCGCCAAAAAAAAGATAGCCTGAAATCATAAAAAACAGGGGAACGCTAACGCGCGAAGCCGAATTCAGGACATTCGCAATATCCCAGTTTAGCGGGCTGACGCTGTGGGCGTTGGTGATGTACCACGTTGTAGTATGGATCATCACTACCATTAAACAGGCGATCCCTCGCAGGTTATCAATCCAGTTAATTTTAGGCTGCATCAGTTCCTCAGCTTCCGTTTGAATAGAGTTCCAGCGCGGTGGCTCACTGGAAAAATCCGACTTTCTACGCTACATCTTGTGATGGCGTAAGGAGATTCGCACAATGTTTCTGTTACCCACAAACCTTAATAATAAGACTGACCAGCAAACCAGACGGTAATAAAAATGATAATGAAGTATTTCTGTACTGTGATGATAGCCATCGCTCTGGTGGGATGCACTGCGACACCGCCACCGACGCAAAAAGCCCAGCAGAGTAAAGTGAGCCCAACACGCACGCTGGATATGGAAGCATTGTGTAAAGCTCAGGCGGCGCAGCGTTACAATACTGGCGCACAGAAAATTGCTGTTACCGGTTTCGAACAGTTTCAGGGGAGCTATGAGATGCGGGGTAATACCTTCCGTAAAGAGAGTTTTGTCTGCTCTTTTGATGCAGATGGGCAGTTTTTACATCTTTCTATGCGGTAAAAGCCGCGCCTGGTGAGGTGTGATGCCGCGAAATCCGGCAATTTTCGCTAAACAAACCGGTTTCATACTGTATATCTCGCATCCAGCGGGTATACTGGCTCCTTCCTTTAAATCCACACGTATCCAGCACGAAATAATATGCAAAAGTTTGATACCAGGACCTTCCAGGGCTTGATCCTGACCTTACAGGATTACTGGGCTCGCCAGGGCTGCACCATTGTTCAACCATTGGACATGGAAGTCGGCGCGGGAACTTCTCATCCAATGACCTGCCTGCGCGCGCTGGGGCCAGAGCCGATGGCGACTGCCTATGTGCAGCCTTCTCGTCGTCCGACCGATGGCCGCTACGGCGAAAACCCGAACCGCTTACAGCACTACTATCAGTTCCAGGTAGTGATTAAGCCGTCTCCGGACAACATTCAGGAGCTGTATCTCGGTTCTCTGAAAGAGCTGGGTATGGACCCGACCATTCACGATATCCGTTTCGTGGAAGATAACTGGGAGAACCCGACGCTGGGCGCCTGGGGACTCGGCTGGGAAGTGTGGCTGAATGGCATGGAAGTGACGCAGTTCACCTACTTCCAGCAGGTCGGCGGCCTGGAGTGCAAGCCGGTGACCGGTGAAATCACCTACGGTCTGGAACGTCTGGCGATGTATATCCAGGGCGTGGACAGCGTTTACGACCTGGTCTGGAGCGATGGCCCGCTGGGTAAAACCACCTACGGCGACGTGTTCCATCAAAACGAAGTGGAGCAGTCCACCTATAACTTTGAATACGCCGATGTGGATTTCTTATTCACCTGCTTCGAGCAGTATGAGAAAGAAGCCCAGCAGCTGCTGGCGCTGGAAAACCCGCTGCCGTTGCCGGCCTACGAGCGTATTCTGAAAGCCGCCCATAGCTTCAACCTGCTGGATGCGCGTAAAGCTATCTCCGTCACCGAACGTCAGCGCTACATTTTGCGTATTCGCACCCTGACCAAAGCAGTGGCAGAGGCTTATTATGCTTCCCGTGAAGCCCTCGGCTTCCCGATGTGCAACAAAGACAAGTAAGAGGCGGCCATGTCTGAGAAAACTTTTCTGGTGGAAATCGGCACTGAAGAGCTGCCACCAAAAGCACTGCGCAGTTTGGCTGAGTCCTTTGCTGCGAACTTCACTGCGGAGCTGGATAACGCCGGCCTCGCGCACGGTAACGTTGAATGGTTTGCCGCCCCGCGCCGTCTGGCGCTGAAAGTGGCGAATCTTGCTGAATCTCAGCCCGATCGCGAAGTCGAAAAACGTGGTCCGGCGATTGCTCAGGCGTTTGACGCCGAAGGCAAACCGAGCAAAGCGGCAGAAGGCTGGGCGCGCGGCTGCGGGATCACCGTTGATCAGGCCGAGCGTCTGAAGACCGACAAAGGCGAATGGCTGCTGTATCGCGCCCACGTGAAGGGCGAAAGTACCGAAGCGCTGGTGCCGAACATGGTAGCCACCTCGCTGGCGAAACTACCGATCCCGAAACTGATGCGCTGGGGTGCGTCTGACGTCCACTTCGTGCGTCCGGTGCACACTGTGACTCTGCTGCTGGGCGATAAAGTGATTCCGGCGACTATTCTGGGTATTCAGTCTGACCGCGTCATTCGCGGCCACCGCTTTATGGGTGAGCCTGAGTTCACTATCGACAATGCTGACCAGTACCCGCAAATTCTGCTGGAGCGCGGTAAAGTCATTGCCGATTACGAAGCGCGTAAAGCCAAAATCAAAGCGGACGCCGAAGAAGCAGCACGTAAGATTGGCGGTAATGCCGACCTGAGCGAAAGCCTGCTGGAAGAGGTCGCCTCGCTGGTGGAATGGCCAGTGGTACTGACGGCGAAATTCGAAGAGAAATTCCTCGCCGTGCCTGCCGAAGCGCTGGTGTACACCATGAAGGGCGACCAGAAGTATTTCCCGGTTTATGACAACGCGGGCAAGCTGCTGCCAAACTTTATCTTCGTCGCCAACATCGAGTCGAAGGATCCGCAACAAATTATCTCCGGTAACGAGAAAGTGGTGCGTCCGCGTCTGGCAGATGCTGAATTCTTCTTCAATACCGACCGTAAAAAACGTCTGGAAGACCATCTGCCGCGTCTGCAAACCGTGCTGTTCCAGCAACAACTGGGCACGCTGCGCGACAAGACCGACCGTATTCAGGCGCTGGCGGGCTGGATTGCCGGTCAGATTGGCGCTGACGTCAACCACGCCACTCGTGCGGGCCTGCTCTCCAAGTGCGACCTGATGACCAACATGGTCTTCGAGTTCACCGATACCCAGGGCGTGATGGGGATGCACTACGCGCGTCACGATGGTGAAGCGGAAGATGTGGCTGTGGCGCTGAACGAACAGTATCAGCCGCGCTTTGCCGGTGATGACCTGCCGTCTAACCCGGTGGCCTGTGCGTTGGCGATCGCTGACAAGATGGATACTCTGGCGGGTATCTTCGGTATCGGCCAGCATCCGAAAGGTGACAAAGACCCGTTTGCGCTGCGTCGTGCCGCGCTGGGCGTGCTGCGTATTATCGTTGAGAAGAACCTCAACCTTGATCTGCAAACGCTGACTGAAGAAGCGGCGCGTCTGTATGGCGACAAGCTGACCAATGCCAACGTAGTCGATGATGTGATCGACTTTATGCTGGGTCGCTTCCGCGCCTGGTATCAGGATGAAGGTTACACCGTCGACACTATCCAGGCGGTACTGGCGCGTCGTCCGACCCGTCCGGCAGATTTCGATGCGCGTATGAAAGCGGTATCGCACTTCCGTACCCTGGAAGAAGCCTCTGCGCTGGCGGCGGCGAACAAGCGCGTCTCCAACATCCTGGCGAAAGCCACTGAGCCGCTGAACGATATCGTCCACGCCTCCGTACTGAAAGAAGCGGCGGAAATTGAGTTGGCCAGACATCTGGTTGTGCTGCGTGATAAGCTTCAGCCGTACTTTGCCGATGGTCGTTATCAGGAAGCGTTGATTGAGCTGGCTGCTCTGCGCGCGCCGGTGGATGAATTCTTCGAAAATGTCATGGTGAACGCGGAAGAGAAAGATATCCGTATCAACCGCCTGACGCTGTTGTCGAAACTACGCGAACTGTTCCTGCAGGTTGCGGATATTTCGTTACTGCAATAAGCGTTCAGTTAAATAAATAAAAGCCTGCTTTCGGGCAGGTTTTTTTTATAACGTAAAGAGTGCTAGTCGATTCGCTAATAATTCTGTAACTCATAGACGCGGTTATTTCTATTGATTGGCAAGAAATATTTCAGGAATACATTAACGCTGGCGGTACGGATATTGGCGTTAGAATAGCTGCGGGTGCTTGAGACTGTTTGTCTCAGGTATTCACCAAAAGGCAGACAGAGAAAAGCCCCACCTGACTATACCCAAAATAATTCGAGTTGCTTAAAGGCGGCAAGGGAGTGAGTCCCCAGGAGCATAGATAACTATGTGACTGGGGTGAGCGACAAATCTGCCGGGAGCAGATTTGAACGTCGCGTGCGACGGCCCGTCAGGGCGAGGCCCATGGATGGGCCGAGTAATCCGTAGCCAACACATAAGCAACTTGAAGTATGAAGGGTATATAAATCAAAAGTGCACTGCGCCCATTATTGATCTCTTCAATAACGAAGCGATCTCCTGCAGTATTTCAGAATGTCCAACCATGCCGATGATCGATGACATACTCATGAAGGCATTTGCCAGACTTGATGCGGGTACCAATCCGGTTCTTCATTCAGATCAGGGCTGGCAATGCCGTCATCGATGGTACCAGTATCAGTTACGAGAGTTTGGCATCATCCAAAGTATGTCCTGCAAAGGCAACTGCCTTGATAATGCCTGTGCAGAATGTTTTTTCGGGACTTTAAAATCAGAAAGTTTTTACACCAGTAAATTTAAGGATATTGATGAACTTAAGATAGCTGTTGAGGATTACATACGATACTACAATACCCGACGAATTAGCCTTAGATTTAACGGACTCAGCCCGGTTGAATACCACCTAACGAGCTATCCAGGCAGAAATTAACAAGGTCTGTACTGGGATGCTATCAGGAAACCTGAACGTCGGTGGATACGCTCACGCAAATGTCTGCTATGAGCGAAAAGTCGACCTTTGTTATTCTGTTGTGTAACTCGCCACATGATCAGGATATAACAATACCTCTCGCCCTCAGGCTACGTCTGCTTGAATTGATAGCGTCGAGAAGACGGAGGCGGCTTTCGCAGAGATGAACGGCGAGTAATTCTGCTGCCTTATCAGTATCCCGTGACCGAAGCGCAGCAATTATTTCTCGATGATCATCCCACGCGGGATTTGACGGTGCTTTGTCGAGCCATCGTGCCCGTGAAAGTCGCCGCAGGGCATCGCTTACTCCTTCGATGATAAATAAATTCTGGCAAAGACGGGTTAACTCAAGATGGAATCGTGTTCCGGCATCGTCCAGAATCCCTTCAGATGTATCAGCATTCTTCTCTTTGAGCAGATTTTCCAGACCGTTTAGTTGTTCCTCAGTCATGTGGCTGGCTGAAAGTTTTAATGCCGACACTTCCAGTATTTCGCGGTAAATACACAGCTGTTCAATTTCAGCGACATCGATCGGTGCCACCATCCAGCGTAACCCGTCACGACAGACCAGTCCTTCTGACTCTAGCTTTTGTAATGCTGCACGCACAGGTGTCCGGGACGCGTTAAACGTCGCTTCAGCCCAGCGCTCCGTTAACCGCTCACCCGGCCCCAGCTCCATGTTGAGTATCAGTTTTCTTAATTGGTTTTCAACCTCTGATGCCTGGCTCATGACGGCAATGATCTCCCGAAAATTGACAGTGAAATGCATTATCTTTATGGTATACCAAATTGGTATACCATAAAGAGTGTTTCTATGACCCAATTCTATAACAGCTTCTGGCGTCGAAACCTGCTCGTTTGCTTCATTGGCTCGTTCTCAACCGTCTTCGCAATGACTCTTATGCTGCCGTTCCTGCCTTTGTATGTCGAAGAACTGGGTGTTAGCGGGCATGCCGCGGTCGTTCAATGGTCTGGTGTGGCATTCAGCGCAACGTTTATCTCTGCCGGGTTGATTGCCCCTGTCTGGGGGAAACTCGGTGACAGATATGGACGCAAGTCGATGCTCGTGAGAGCCAGCCTTGGCATGGCGGTTACTGTTTCGCTTATGGGGCTGGTGACAAATATAGGGCAACTTGTCGGACTAAGGTTGTTAGTTGGCCTGGCAGGAGGCTACTCATCCGGCGCGACAATTCTTATCGCAGTCCAGGCTCCCAGAGAACGTGCTGCCTGGGCGCTGGGGATTGTTTCATCCGGTGTAATGGCTGGCAATCTTATCGGTCCACTTGCCGGAGGATGGCTCCCAGGTCTGATCGGTATTCGAACCACTTTTTTCTTTGCAGGTGCGCTGATATTTCTGTCCTTTATCATGACCCTCACTCTCATTCGCGAAGAAGTGCATAAACCTGCGGATACAGTGGCAAAAACGGGAGTGAGCTGGTCGCTGTTGCCTGCCCGTACTGTCATTATCTGCATGCTTTGCACCGGTCTGCTGCTGATGCTGGCCAATATGTCGATAGAACCCATTATCACGGTCTATGTGCGTACTCTGGTCAGCGACGCTTCTCAGATAACGAAAGTGGCGGGATATGTGATGGCAGCTGCTGCTCTGGGCAGCATTATTTCCGCCTCATGGCTTGGAAAACTGGCGGACAGGATAGGACATTTACGCATTATCACGCTGGCGCTGACTGCGGCCGGTTTACTGCTGATCCCTCAGGCATTTGTCACCTCCGGGTGGCAACTGGTTGCCCTGCGTTTCCTTATGGGACTGGCGCTCGGCGGCTTATTGCCTTGTATTGCAGCAGTGATACGTCATCGTGTACCAGAAGGTATGGTGGGCAGCATTCTTGGCTATTCCGTCGCAGCGCAGTTCGCTGGCCAGTTCATCGGGCCACTGATGGGCGGCTTTGTCGGCGGGCACATCGGTATGCGAGCCGTCTTTCTGGCAACCAGCTGCATCCTGCTAGCCGGAGCTGCCTGGAACTTTAAAATACATCGCCAGTCAGCAACGCGCTGACGAACTTCATTACCCTTCATCTGCAAATTTCGGAAATTTTATGTCAAATCAACCCAGTAACATCAGTAAAAACAGCGCTCTGCTGGTTATGGATTTTCAGACGATCATCCTTAACAATTTCCTCCCGCAAGAAAGCGCTGGAAACGTTATCCGCAATACCGCATCACTGATAGCCGCTGCGCGCACGGCAGGCGTACCGGTCATTTATGTCAGTGTCGGATTTCGCGAGGGGTATCCAGAGGTCAGCAAAAACAACACTATCTTCTCTTCGATTAAAGAGAATGGAATTTTTATGGCTGACAACGAGAGCACGGCTATTCATCCTGATGTCGCTCCGGCAGAAAATGAGGTCGTCATCGTTAAACGCAGAGTCGGAGCTTTCTCGTTTACCGAACTTGAGATGATCCTTCGTGCTCAAGGCATCGAAAACCTGATCCTTACCGGTGTGACTACCAGTGGTGTTGTGCTTTCTACAGTCGGGCAAGCGTTTGACCTGGATTACCGCCTCATCGTTGTGAGTGATTGCTGCGCAGATCCAGATCATGACACCAATGTGTTTTTACTTGAAAAAATTCTACCCCAACATGCTTTTGTTACCAGTTCATCTGAAATATCAGAAGCCTGGGCATAAAAATATGAATTTCTGACGTCAAAATAACCGTATTGTACTGGGGGGAGATGACCGGGAATGCCCGGTCATATGAACGCCCGTTGCTGGCACAAAGCGAACATCAGTATTCAAAAAATGAAAAACGACGACTTGATGTATATCGTTTGCTATACATGGTGGTTGTGCTATTCTTGTAAAGCAAATGCTATACAAAGGGTGTCTCATGAAATCAGATGTTCAACTTAACCTTAGAGCTAAGGAATCGCAGCGGGCGCTCATTGATGCAGCTGCGGAAATCCTTCACAAGTCACGTACAGATTTCATTCTGGAAACGGCCTGCCAGGCAGCCGAGAAAGTGATCCTTGACCGCCGTGTATTTAACTTTAACGATGAGCAATATGAGGAGTTCATCAATCTGCTTGATGCACCGGTCGCAGATGATCCCGTTATCGAAAAACTGCTGGCAAGGAAACCTCAGTGGGACGTGTAACAGCACCAGAACCTTTGTCCGCTTTTCATCAGGTAGCTGAGTTCGTCAGCGGTGAAGCTGTGCTCGATGACTGGTTGAAGCAAAAGGGCCTCAAAAACCAGGCTCTCGGAGCGGCCAGAACATTTGTGGTGTGCAAGAAAGACACGAAGCAAGTAGCCGGTTTTTACTCTCTGGCCACCGGTAGCGTCAACCATACAGAAGCGACAGGCAACCTTCGGCGTAACATGCCAGATCCCATCCCTGTCATTATACTTGCCCGTCTTGCTGTCGATCTCTCATTCCATGGAAAAGGGCTTGGTGCTGATTTACTTCATGATGCAGTGCTTCGTTGCTATCGGGTTGCCGAGAATATTGGTGTACGTGCAATCATGGTTCATGCACTTACCGAAGAAGCCAAAAATTTCTACATTCACCATGGTTTCAAATCATCACAAACTCAGCAGCGAACATTGTTCCTTAGGCTCCCTCAATAGAATGCAAAGACTGTTATGTTCAAATCGCTATAAGCGATAATTTGATAGAACGTCTAAGGTTAAATTCAGGAAGAATACGACGAACAAAATATTGATGAGACAGGAATCCGCGTGATGCAAGAAA
This sequence comes from Salmonella sp. 32120201201600049SM, assembly GCF_017572835.1. Taxonomy (NCBI): domain Bacteria; kingdom Pseudomonadati; phylum Pseudomonadota; class Gammaproteobacteria; order Enterobacterales; family Enterobacteriaceae; genus Salmonella; species Salmonella sp. 32120201201600049SM. The sequence continues at coordinate 174,068 of NZ_JAGESA010000006.1, forward strand.
GCAACGGAATGGATAATCCGATTGCGGACAATGTTATTTAGTTATAGCCAGAAACAAAAAAGAGCCCATGTATTAAATGGACTCTTTCGCTGATGCCTCGGTTAATCTGTCCAGGTTTTTGGGGTCAGTACAAAGTGAGCCCACCTCTGCCATTCTTGTGGCGTTATGCATTCTCAAGGCACTCTGTTAATTTTATCTTGTTGGCGTTTTATAGGCCCGATAACCCATTATGTTATCGGGCATTTTTTTAACGTAATGGTAATTCCGTCAGACAGGTCTGGCTGTCATCTCTGGTGGCAATGGCATGTGACGCCGTTTTACCGTTGTAGCTTACTTCGAGCGTCCCTTCCATATTGCGCGGTAGCCAAACACCGATAAATCCGTTTCGATAGCTTTGCATCTCTTTTTGTACGATGACAGCGCCTTTACTGTCTGTCACTTTTACAGTGAACGGTTTATTCGGCATTTCTCCCTGACAGCCGGAAAGGCTGTGGTTAAAACAGGGGTGTGTCCGCCATTCATAGGGCGCAAAAGAGAGATAGAATTTGTCGCCTAACGGCAGCGTATAAATCTGCTCCCCGTCAGATAATTTGAGTTCGGTACTGGTAATCGACGCGGAGTAAGGCAAAGGACGGCTCTGCGGCGTCTGATCAATCGTATCCACGATCTGCTCAACCGTTTTTCCCGCCAGCCCATGTTGCGCCAGAAAAGCGGATTCTGAGGATGCCGCAAGCGCGGAGCCGCTGGCGCATAAACCCAAAAGTAATAACCATGATGATTTCGACATAACTTCAATTCCTTGTGAACAATCTCCTTGCCTACTATAGGGGTTCCCCTAAGGGAAAGGTCAAAGGGACACAGGGTAAAGTAATGCAAAGTTATGCTGGGGGGAGAGGGGGAATTGGAATAAAAAAAATCCCCGCCACCAGGCAGGGATTCAAAATTCTGAGCTTTTTAAGCTTACAGGCTGGTTACGTTGCCAGCTGCCGGGCCTTTAGCGCCGCTTTCGATGGTGAAGGAAACTTTTTGACCTTCGTCCAGAGATTTGTAACCATCGTTCTGAATAGCGGAGAAGTGTACGAACACGTCTTTAGAACCGTCATCAGGAGTAATAAAGCCGAAGCCTTTATCAGCGTTGAACCATTTTACGATACCAGTCATTTTACCGGACATAGTGTATTACCTTTTAAAAAATAAGTGTGCCTTTCGGCGTTATGGCGTGCTTTACAGATTTTTTAAGCGTTAAGGAAATGCGCACTACGAGGGGTATCTAATGGATAACTCTTGAAGGGACTTGCCTTACTAAACTGCTTTAATGGTCTGTACGTCAAACCGTTGAGCACATTAACTCATGTAATGGCGGGCGATGCAACTTTTATTTTACTTTATTTCTCCAGGCCAGTAATCGGGCGGGGAAAACGGTCCTTGCGCAGGACCGTTAAAACAGAAAGGGGTAAAAATTACTCCATCAATTGCTTACTTAAGCGTGGGTTCGCCTGTATCAGGCGCATCAATTTAAGCTCTGCTGGCGTGGGTTTTTCGCGTTTCGATTCCCATTCCTGAACCATGGCAACCGTTACGCCCAGCGCTCTGGCGAATTCATCTGTTTTTAGTCCCGTCCCTCTCCGTAACTGTTCAAATTCGGTAAAAGGATTGGGTTTTTGCGTCAGGGTGATCTTTCGCGTTTCATCTTTAAAAACAATTTGTTCCAGGCTGCTCAGCAGCTCAAACATCGGATCTTTATATTCCATTGAGAACTCCTGTAAATCACACAGCGGGATCGTGAAGTGCATCGAAGCCTCTTAAGAATAGTCGGGAAACTTGCGGGTGGGGGGCGACGCGCCGCCAGGAAGCGCTATCGATTCGTTTCGATGCCTTACGCTACGCGACTTTTAGGACGCTAACAATTTGATCCAGGAAGGTATATCCGTCTTTCAGAAAATAATTGTAAAGATTAAAAAAATATTACATCCCCCGCTGGAAAGCTTTCTTGCCGCGTTTTTTATCGCAGTGTTAGGTCAAAAATTAACAATAAAATAACAAATTAAGCATTGATGCAGATAAACATAATTTTCCGCTACAAGATCGCGTGGAAAGGGTATCCTGCAAGCCTGACCTGGACTATCCTTGTAAGCCGTCAGGCACGCAGGTGTCGTTGTGCGCATTTTTGGGTGAAAGGAGTATTAACAATGGCGACAGGTAAGTCCTGCTCTCGCTGGTTTGCGCCTGTTGTGGCGTTATTAATGGTGTTTAGCCTGAGCGGGTGTTTTGATAAAGAAGGCGATCAGCGCAAAGCGTTTGTCGATTTCCTGCAGAATACAGCAATGCGTAGCGGAGAGCGTTTACCAACGCTGACGGCCGATCAGAAAAAACAGTTTGGTCCGTTCGTGTCTGATTACGCGATACTGTATGGCTACTCGCAGCAGGTAAACCAGGCGATGGATTCCGGTCTGCGCCCGGTGGTCGATAGCGTTAACGCCATCCGCGTTCCGCAGGATTATATGACGCAACGCGAGCCGCTGCGGCAGGCAAATGGTTCGTTAGGCGTGCTGGCGCAACAGTTGCAGAATGCAAAACTGCAGGCTGATGCCGCGCATGGCGCGTTAAAGCAGGCCGATGACCTGAAACCTGTGTTTGATCAGGTCTACAAAAAAGTAGTCACCGTGCCGGCAGATGCTTTGCAGCCGCTGATCCCGGCGGCGCAGATCTTTACGCAGCAGTTGGTACAAGTGGGCGATTATATTGCGCAACAGGGCGAGCAGGTGAGCTTTGTCGCGAACGGCATTCAGTTCCCGACCTCACAGCAGGCCAGCCAATATAATGCGTTGATTGGGCCGTTGGCCTCGCAGCATCAGGCGTTTAATCAGGCCTGGACGGCGGCGGTAAACGCAACCCAGTAATGACAGTCTGCCCGATAAGCGCAAGCCAGCGCTTATCGGGCCTGTAGCGTTATCCCGCCGCCTGCGGGTTGACGCAGTTCTTCTCTATTTTTCCCTGCAGCGCATCAATCAAATTATCCACCGCACAGGCCATCATGTTGTAGCGCGTCTCATGCGTTGCCGAGCCAATATGCGGCACCGCGACGACATTAGACATGTTCAGCAGGGGGGAATCCACAGATAGCGGTTCATGCTCAAAGACATCCAGACCTGCCGCATATATTTCACCGTTTTGCAGCGCGGCAATCAGCGCGTTTTCATCGACCACCGGGCCGCGTCCGGCATTAATAAAAATGGCGGACGATTTCATTCTGGCAAACTGTGTTGTGCCAAACAGATGTCGCGTTTCTGCCGTTAGCGGCAGGATCACGCAGACAAAATCAGCCTCCTGCAACAACGTATCCAGATCGCAGTAGCGGGCGTTAAACCGGTCTTCTGCCTCCTGATGCCGCCGACGGGCGTGATAGAGAACCGGCATGGTAAACCCAAAGTGCGCTCGCTGCGCCAGCGCCATCCCGATACGCCCCATCCCAACGATACCGAGTGTTTTGTGATGCACATCGACGCCAAACCATGCCGGGCCAATGCTTTCTGTCCATTCACCCGCCTTAACCCGTTCTGCGATGTCCACCACGCGGCGGGCAGTGGCCAGCATCAATGCCATCACCGTATCGGCAACGGTTTCCGTCAAAACGGCAGGCGTGTGCATCAGGACTATTTTGCGGGCAGTAAGGGCGTCCACCTCGACATTATCGTATCCCACCGAGATGGTTGACGCCGCGCGTAGCGCCGGCATTTTTTCCAGCAGCGCGCGGTTAACGGTTTCGCTGGCGCCCAGAAGGCCTTGCGCGCTGGCAAATGCCTGCGCGTGTCGCGCTACCGTTTCCGGATGCAGGTTCGGTACCTGGGTGACGGTAAAATGCGCCTCCAGGCGATGCAGCAAATCATCAGGCAGGGTTTTGTAGAGAATGATGGACGGCTTCATGCGACTCTCCGTAAATCAAAAGGTAAGCGCGGCATGCGCCAACCGGAACAGGCTTATTATTAACCCGCTTAGCAATAATCGACCAGCCGATTTTCCCGTTGTCGGCAGCCGTATCGTGGTAAATGGTGAATGAATACCGAATAATGCGAGGTGTATCCGGTCTGGCGAGGGAATAATGCAGGCCGGGTAAAGCATGCCGCCTTACCCGGTACGGTAGTTTACTGCAATGGACTCAAGGTAATTTCGACGCGGCGGTTTTGCGCTTTACCTTCTGCCGTACTGTTGCTGGCGATCGGGTTCGCCGGACCCATTCCGCTGGTACGGATACGGCTGGCGTCAACGCCCTGGGTGATCAGCGAACTGGCGACGGAGTCAGCACGCTGCTGCGACAGACGCATATTCAGATCGTGGCTACCGGTGCTGTCGGTGTAGCCCACCACATTGACGGCGGTCTTGGGATACTCTTTCAGCACCATCGCCACGCCGGTCAGCGTGTTAGCGCCTGCCGGTTTCAGCGTCGCGCTGCTGCTGTCGAAGGTGACATTATTCGGCATATTCAGAATGATATTATCGCCGCTTCGCGTCACGCTAACGCCTGTGCCCCGCATTTTGTCACGCAGTTTCGCTTCCTGTACGTCCATGTAGTAACCCACGCCGCCGCCCAGCGCCGCGCCAGCCGCCGCGCCAATCAGCGCGCCTTTACCGCGATCTTTTTTTGAGGAGGAGAGCGCGCCGATGCCTGCGCCGACCAGCGATCCAATACCCGCGCCAATGCCGGATTTACCTGCTTCGCGTTCGCCGGTGTAAGGGTTTGTTGTGCAGCCAGATACTGCCAGGGCGCCGCTCACGATGGCAGCAATCACAAATACACGTTTTTTCATCTTAAATCCTTATCACTTTTTTATTTTTACCACAGCGACCGTGGCGGTTGATTATGACGTCTGCACATGAAGAAAATTCCAGGGAAAACTCTGAAATTTGTAAGTAACATTGATCGGCAAAATAAATAATCCCAATAATTCAGGAGCGAACCTTGACCCACGCACCATCGCGTCATTCGGTATTGACCGCCGCACACTGGGGGCCAGTCCGCGTTGAAACCGACGGAGAACGCATTTTTGCCTCGTATGGCGAACTCCCGACGGCACACCAAAATTCCCTGCAAACCGTTGTGCATGACCAGGTGCACAGTAAAACGCGGGTTCGCTTCCCGATGGTGCGTAAAGGGTTCCTGGCTTCCCCCGATAAGCCGCAGGGCATACGCGGGCAGGATGAGTTTGTTCGCGTAAGTTGGGATGACGTGCTGGATCTGATCCACGCTCAGCACAAACGTATTCGCGAAAGTTATGGGCCATCGTCCATCTTCGCCGGCTCCTACGGCTGGCGTTCGAACGGCGTATTGCATAAAGCGGCTACGCTATTGCAGCGTTACATGGCGCTGGCGGGAGGGTATACCGGCCATCTTGGCGATTATTCCACCGGCGCGGCGCAGGCTATCATGCCTTATGTGGTGGGTGGCAACGAGGTTTACCAGCAGCAGACTAGCTGGCCGGTGGTGCTGGAACACAGCGAGGTGGTGGTGCTCTGGAGCGCGAACCCGCTGAATACTCTGAAAATTGCCTGGAATGCCTCGGATGAACAGGGGCTCGACTATTTTGCGGCGTTGCGACAAAGCGGCAAGCGCCTGATCTGCATCGATCCGATGCGATCGGAAAGCGTCGACTTTTTTGGCGATAAGATGGAGTGGATCGCCCTACATATGGGCACCGATGTGGCGTTAATGTTGGGAATCGCCCATACGCTGGTGGAAAACGGTTGGCAGGATGAAGCGTTCCTTGCCCGCTGCACAACGGGTTATGACCGCTTCGCCGACTATCTTTTGGGCACGACCGACGGTACGGCCAAAACAGCGGAATGGGCGGCGGAAATTTGCGGCGTTTCTGCGGTGAAAATCCGCGAACTGGCGGAAATATTTCACCATAACACCACCATGTTGATGGCTGGTTGGGGAATGCAGCGTCAGCAGTTCGGCGAGCAAAAGCACTGGATGATCGTTACGCTGGCCGCAATGCTGGGGCAAATTGGTACGCCTGGCGGCGGGTTTGGTTTTTCTTATCATTTTGCTAACGGCGGAAACCCGACGCGCCGCGCCGCCGTGTTAGCGTCGATGCAGGGGAGCATCCCTGGCGGGGTCGATGCGGTAGATAAAATACCGGTGGCGCGTATTGTCGAGGCGCTGGAAAACCCCGGTGGGTTTTACCAACACAATGGGATGGATCGCCGCTTCCCGGATATTCGTTTTATCTGGTGGGCGGGCGGCGCGAACTTTACCCATCATCAGGATACCAACCGTCTGATTCGCGCGTGGCAAAAACCGGAACTGGTCGTTATCTCGGAATGTTTCTGGACGGCCGCCGCGAAACACGCGGATATTGTTCTGCCTGCGACCACTGGCTATGAGCGTAACGATTTAACCATGACCGGCGACTATAGCAATCAGCATTTGGCGCCGATGAAGCAGGTCGTGTCGCCCCGGTGGGAGGCGCGGAATGATTTTGACGTTTTTGCTGAACTGAGCGAACGGTGGGAAGTCGGCGGTTACGCTCGGTTCACCGAAGGAAAAAGCGAGCTGGCGTGGCTGGAGACTTTCTACAATATTGCCGCCCAGCGTGGCGCCAGCCAGGGGGTGATGCTGCCGCCGTTTGCCGCATTCTGGCAGGCTAACCGTTTACTGGAGATGCCGGAAAATCCCGCCAACGCGCAGTTTGTGCGCTTTGCGGATTTTCGCCGCGATCCTGATAACCATCCGCTAAAAACGGCCAGCGGCAAAATCGAAATCTATTCTGCGCGCATTGCCAGCTATGGTTACGCGGATTGTCCCGGTCATCCGATGTGGCTGGTGCCGGATGAGTGGCACGGGAACGCCGATGCGGGGCAGGTTCAGCTACTTTCCGCGCATCCGGCGCACCGTCTGCATAGCCAGCTCAACTACAGTTCATTACGGGAGCGGTATGCGGTAGCCGGACGCGAACCGGTGACGATTCATCCGCAGGATGCGACAACGCGCGGAATCGTCGATGGCGATACGGTACGCGTCTGGAATCATCGCGGGCAGGTTCTGGCGGGCGCGATCGTTACCGACGGAATTCGGCCTGGCGTGATCTGTATTCACGAAGGCGCATGGCCGGACCCTGAACCTACCGCAGGCGGCATATGCAAAAACGGTGCGGTAAACGTCCTGACAAAAGATCTTCCCAGTTCCCGGCTGGGGAACGGTTGTGCGGGCAACACCGCGCTGGTCTGGTTTGAGAAATATACCGGCCCGGCGCTACCGCTTACGGCGTTTGATCCGCCTGCCAACTCATAATCCAGGTGGGGTGGGCGGTATCCTCCTGCCAGGCGCTATCTTCAATACGAAAACCAAGCGCATGGTAGAAGTTTACGGCGGATTGATTTTTCTGGTAAACCTCAAGGCTCAGCAGAGGAAAACGTTGCTGGACATATTCCAGAAGCGCTTTGCCAATGCCGTGTCTTAACGCGTCGGGGGCGACAAACAGCGCCCCGACAAAACGGGCTTCCAGTACGCTGACGAAGCCTTTCAGTTGTCCATTTTCCTCCCATACCCAGGTTTGCGCGGCGGGTAAATAGACGTCGCGTACAATTGCTTCGCTCTCGTGCCAGTAACGTTCTTCGATAAAGGGATGGGCATAAATGGTACTTTTCATCCACAGCGCCAGAATAGACGCCATGTCTTCACTCTGGGATTTGCGAATCATGTTTTTCTCCCGGATGGCAAAAACAGCCGGTAATATGGTCGTTGACCAGTCCGCACGCCTGCATAAAGGAGTAACAGATAGTCGTACCGACAAACTTGAAACCGCGTTTTTTCAATGCCTTAGCAAGCGCATCGGACGCAGGTGTTGAGGTGGGGATCTTATCCAGGCTGGCCGCCTGGGTGATCTGCGGCTGGCCATCAACGAATGACCAGACAAAATCGGCGAAAGACTCGCCGTTTTGCTCCATCGCAAGCCAGGCGCGGGCGTTACTGATAATGGCCTGAATTTTACCGCGATGTCGTATGATGCCCGTGTTCTGCAGCAGGCGTTCAACATCCTCCTCCTGCATAGCTGCGATGCGTACCGGGTCAAACTGATGAAAACAGGCGCGGTAGTTCTCCCTCTTTTTAAGCACGGTGATCCAGGATAAACCGGCCTGTTGACCTTCAAGACAGATCATTTCAAACAGCTTTCTGCTGTCAGTCTCCGGTACGCCCCACTCGTTATCATGATAGGCAATATAAAGGGGGTCCTGGCTGACCCAGTCGCAACGCTGCATAGACTTCCTCGTTATTGTGGTTACCGCGAAAATTTCCTTCAACCCGCCTTGACGGGCCCGCTAAAAGGACAATAGTTAATACAGGGCTGATGCCCGACATCCTTCATTCAATGACAATAATATCGCCGAATTCGGCTCTACTCTGGAGTCGCGTTGATGATTGTAAGAAAACGCCGTGGTCGCCGGACATTGCGTTGTCTGGCGGGCCTTATGGCCTGCTCGTTTTTTATCAATACCACGTATGCCTGGCAACAAGAATATATCGCTGAAGCGGCTCCGGGGCATACGACGGAACGCTATACCTGGGACAGCGATCACCAACCGAATTACAACGACATACTGGCCGAACGTATTCAGTCTACGCAAAATACGGTGGGGCCGGTGCTTAGCCTGGCGGATGAAACCCCGCTTGATGCGACCAGCGGTATCAGTATGGGCTGGAATTTTCCGCTTTCCCGACGCGTGACCACTGGGCCGGTCGCGGCGCTGCATTACGACGGTTCGACGTCATCAATGTATAACGAATATGGCGATAGCGCGACGACATTAGCGCTTACCGATCCGTTATGGCACGCCAGCGTCAGTACGTTAGGCTGGCGGGTAAACTCGCAGTTCGGTGATGTCCGTCCCTGGGCGCAAATCAGCTATAACCAACAGTTTGGGGAGAATATCTGGAAAGCGCAGTCCGGGTTGAGTCGTATGACCGCAGGAAATCAGGCGGGAAACTGGTTGGATGTCACCGTAGGCGCGGACGTGTTACTTAACCCGCACCTGGCGGCGTATGCGGCGTTTTCCCAGGCGGAAAACAGCGCTACGGATAGCGATTATTTGTATACCCTGGGGGTGAGCGCCAGGTTTTAACTTAAAAATTACCATCGAAACGCAGTGATAACAGCTCTTGTGGCGGAAGTAGGATGCTAACCTTCTGCGTTATCTTTGCGCTGTTAATCATCTCGCTGGCAGTTTCCACCACTATTCGCCAGCCGCAGCGGGAGGGGGTTAGCGAAGCGTCTGCGTAACACATGCAACACCAGGCGTACAGCGCACCCATTTGGTGCTCTTTTTTTTATTTAGCACAAATACCTAATCAATTGTAGTTAAAAAAACGTCTAATAAATAAGGAAGACATTTAACTTATTTATGAATAGGAAGAAATAATATATTAATTATATTAATTTATTCTTAATAAAAAATTACATTTATGTACCTTGCATTTGTAACATATTGATTTCTATTCTTTTTAAGATTAACTAACAATTATTTTTATATATACTAATTATAGTATCCAATACCCACCTCTATACACTCCATTTCCTCACAGAATGCAGATAATCCTAAGGATGCGTTCTGTTATCTACCGTCATAAATGGAGTTTTTAATGAAAAAGGTTGTTTTTGCTCTGTCTGCTCTCGCTGTAGTTTCCACTTCTGCTTTCGCTGCTGAATCTGGTGACGGCACCATTAAATTCACCGGTGAAATCGTTGACGCGCCATGCGTCGTTTCTACTGACTCTCAGAACCAGGAAGTTGTGCTGGGTCAGGTTAAGAAAAATATCTTCAAAGCCATTGGCGACAAGTCTTCTTCTAAGCCTTTCCAGATCAAACTGGAAGACTGTGACATCACCTCTAATACCAAAGTTAACGTAAGCTTCAATGGCGTTGGTGATACAGACGATGCGACACTGGTTTCTGTTAACACTGAAGCAGGTGCGGCAACTGGCGTGGGCATCGGTATCTACGACAACGCTAACAAGCTTGTTGAAATGAACACCGGTAAATCCACCACTACGTTGGCTGCTGGTCAGACCGTGCTGTACTACACCGCTAACTACGTTGCAACAAAAGATACTGTAACCACTGGTTACGGTAACGCAGAAGTGGACTTCAACCTGTCCTACGAATAATCGAATTTTCGTTAATACAGACAATCATAATGGCAACGGAAATCCCGTTGCCATTTTTTCCAGCGGAGGCTCAGGAAGAGAATCATGAACCGCTCACGTTTGATATCTTGCACAGCACTGGTGCTGGCGTTGATTGCTCAAAACAGTTTTGCCGGAGGCGTGGCATTAAGCAGCACGCGTGTTATTTATGACGGTAGTAGAAAGGAAGCTTCTCTTACGGTAAATAATAAAAGCACCACGGATGAATTTCTCATTCAGTCATGGATTGATGATGCTAACGGTAATAAAAAGACGCCCTTTATCATCACTCCACCGTTATTTAAATTAAGCCCGACTAAAAATAACGTTTTACGTATTGTTAATACGACGAACACGTTACCGCAGGATCGCGAGTCCGTTTATTGGATTAACGTAAAAGCTATTCCTGCCAAAAGTGAAGACGCGGAAGCTAAAAACGTACTGCAGATCGCCGTACGTACCCGCTTAAAACTGTTCTATCGCCCGGCGGGCCTGAAAGGCAATAGCATGGACGGCTGGAACAAACTGCAGTTCACCAGCGCAGGGGCTAACCAGATCAAAGTGGAAAACCCATCTGCCTTTAACCTGACGTTTAATAAATTTTATGCCAACGGCCGTGATATTGAAAAAACGGGAATGGTTCCGGCAAAAGGCTCATTGAATATTGAACTGCCAGCCGGCACCGGCAAGGTAAGCGAAGTTAAATACAACATTATTAATGACTTTGGCACTGCTGGCGACATGTTGACACAGCGCGTTAACTAACACGTTTTAAAGGATTATTACTATGACATGGACGCATCTTCCTCTGGGCAATAAGACCTCGCGTTTCACGCAGTCTGCGCTTGCGCTGATGATAGCGGGTACGCTCCCCGCGTATGCGGGAACATTTAACCCGCGCTTTCTGGAGGATGTGCCGGGTATTGATCAGCACGTTGACCTTTCAATGTATGAATCCAATAAAGCTGAACACCTGCCTGGTAAATACCGCGTCTCGGTGGTGGTCAACGAAAAAAAAATGGAGTCTCGCACCCTGGAGTTTAAGGCAGCGACAGAGGCGCAGCGCGCAAAAATGGGTGAATCCCTGGTGCCGTGCTTAAGCCGCGTGCAGCTTGAAGATATGGGCGTGCGTATTGATAGCTTCCCGGCGCTGAAAATGGCCCCGCCTGAAGCCTGTGTTGCTTTTGACGACATTATTCCCCAGGCCGCCAGCCATTTCGACTTTGCAGACCAGACCCTGATCATGAGCTTCCCGCAGGCTGCGATGAAGCAGACAGCGCGCGGTACGGTGCCAGAATCGCAGTGGGACGAAGGGGTGAATGCCCTGCTGGTGGATTATAACTTTTCCGGCAGCAACGCCAGCTATGACGCACACGACAGTGAAACCAGCTACAACAGCGACAGCTACTATCTGAATCTGCGCAGCGGTATGAACCTGGGGGCATGGCGGTTACGTAACTATAGCACCTGGACGCGAAACGACGGTAACAACACATGGGATAACATTGGCACATCCTTAAGCCGTGCCATTGTACCGCTGAAATCACAGCTGACGTTGGGGGATACCTCCACTGCCGGTGATATTTTTGACAGCGTTCAGATGCGCGGTGTGCAGTTAACTTCCGACGAAGAGATGCTGCCTGACAGCCAGCGCGGGTTTGCGCCCGTCATCCGGGGTATTGCCAAAAGTAACGCCGAAGTTACCGTTGAGCAGAACAACTACGTTATTTACCGTACGTTTGTTCAGCCGGGTGCGTTTGAAATTAACGACCTGTATCCAACCTCAAACAGCGGTGACCTGACGGTCACCATTAAAGAATCGGACGGCAGTGAGCAGAAGTTCGTTCAGCCGTTCTCCTCGGTGGCGCTCCTCCAGCGTGAAGGCCATCTCAAGTACAGCCTTTCCGCCGGGGAATACCGTGCCGGGAACTATAACAGCGCCGAGCCGAAATTCGGGCAGCTTGATGCCATGTACGGCCTGCCATATGGCTTTACCGTTTACGGTGGTGCGATCTTCTCTGACGACTATTACTCGCTGGCGGGAGGATTAGGTAAAAACTTCGGCTATATCGGCGCGATCTCCATCGATGTAACCCAGGCAAAAAGCAAGCTGGCAAATGAGGATAATTCGGAAGGTCAGTCTTATCGTTTCCTCTACTCCAAGAGCTTTAACAGCGGTACAGATTTCCGTCTGCTGGGTTACAAGTATTCGACCAGCGGCTATTACACCTTCCAGGAAGCGACGGATGTGCGCAGCGATGCGGACAGCTCTTATAGCCAGTACCACAAACGTAGTCAGATTCAGGGCAACGTGACGCAGCAACTGGGCGCCTGGGGCTCGGTCTATTTTAACGTCACGCAGCAGGACTACTGGAACGATGAAGGTAAACAGCGTTCGCTGAATGCCGGTTATAACGGCCGTATTGGCCGCGTGAACTACAGCGTTGCTTACACCTGGACGAAAAGCCCGGAGTGGGATGAGAGCGATCGTTTACTGTCATTCTCCATGTCGATTCCACTGGGACGCGTGTGGAGTAACTACCACCTCACGACCGATCAGCATGGCCGAACCAACCAGCAGTTAGGGGTGAGCGGCACCGCGCTGGAAGACCACAACCTGAACTATAGTGTGCAGGAAGGCTACGGCAGCAACGGCGTGGGTAACAGCGGCAGCGTGAACCTGGATTACCAGGGCGGCGTGGGTAGCGCCAGCCTGGGTTACAACTACAACCGTGACGGCCAGCAGGTGAACTACGGTTTGCGCGGCGGTGTGATAGCCCATAGCGAAGGCATCACTCTTTCTCAACCGCTGGGTGAATCCATGGCCATTATCTCCGCACCGGGGGCGCGCGGCGCGCACGTGATCAACAACGGTGGTGTGGAAGTGGACTGGATGGGTAATGCGGTCGTGCCTTATCTCACTCCGTACCGTGAAACGGAAGTCTCACTGCGAAGCGACAGCCTGAACAACCAGGTTGACCTGGATACCGCCTCCGTCAACGTAGTGCCGACGCGCGGCGCGATTGTTCGTGCCCGCTTCGATACCCGAGTGGGCTATCGCGTGCTGATGAACCTGACGCAGGCCAATGGCAAAGCGGTGCCGTTTGGTGCTACCGCCACGCTGCTGGATACCACAAAAGAGTCCAGCAGCATTGTGGGTGAAGACGGTCAGCTTTATATCAGCGGGATGCCGGAGAAAGGTGCCCTTCAGGTGAACTGGGGTAAAGACCAGGCACAGCAATGCCGCGTGGCGTTTACGCTGCCGGAACAACAGGATAATACCGGCGTGGTGATGGCGAATGCCGTCTGCCGGTAACAGGGAAGGAAACGATTATGTTGAAAAAGTTGATAATGTTTACGGGCCTGTTGGGCGGGTCGGTGCTGTTTTCGGGGCAGGCGCTGGCAGCGGCAGATTTTGGACCATGTACTCCTGAAGGTGGAACACATATCTTCAGTGCCACCATAAATAAAACAGTTTCAGATACGTCAAAGAACACAACGGGTGCGACCTTCGTAGATTTCGATAGCTGGAATTTAGGTGGAACCTATGCGATGTCCTGTGAATGCCCTGATGATACCTCTCTTATAAATGACACCTTATTTAAGGCTGTGGTTCCTCTGGCCTTTGTTACGAATATAGAGAGTCGCTCCTATTACCAGATCAATAATAATATTGCCATTGCGAGCGATGTACTGATTTCGGGGGGACGAGGAGAATACGTTAACACACCGTTTGAGAATGTAGGTAACCTGACAAACAACCGCTCTCAGTGTTCGCAAAATGCAAGTAGTAAAGATGCAATATGGACATCCGGTGGCAAAGGTCACTTATCGCTCTATATTCTCCATCCGTTTGTGGGTGAAAGTATTATACCTAGCACCAAAATAATGGACCTTTTTGTGACAAAGAAACCCAGTGTATATGGCAGTATACCTGCGTCGTCTGTATATATCAGTGGTTCAATTACGGTACCTCAGGGCTGTGAACTCTCCAGCGGCAGCACGCTGGAAATTCCGTTTGGGGAATTTAAGGCCACTGATTTTAAAGATCGCAAAGGACAAGTTGCAAAGAACGCCACGAAATTCACCAAAGAGCTGCAGTTTAAATGCACCAATATCTCGGATGGCATAAAGATCTTCCTGCGTATTGAGGGAATGCCAAACGCTAATGATTCGAATGCCATCGACATGGGCAACCCGGATATCGGTGCCGTCATTGAGGGCGCTAACGGTAAAATTTTGGTGCCAAATGACGCCAGTGTTAATCAGGAGCTGAGCGTATCGGGTCTTGTTGACGACACGCACCGTACCGCCTCAACGACCATTTCGGCTTACCCCATCAGTACCACCGGCAAATTGCCGGCCGCCGGGGATTTCGAGGGAATTGCCACCATGCGTATTGATGTGGAGTAAGCAGGATGAAAAACCTTCATGCTTTGATGCCAGCGTGTTTACTGCTTACCGCTTCCGCGATGGCGGCACCGTCTAATATCGGTTCTGCTGGTGATATCCACTTTACCATTACTATTAAGGCGGCTACCTGTGAACTGGAAAACGACAGTATCGACGTCAATATGGAGACCGTGGTGCTTCAGCGCCCGGTAAAAGTGGGTAAAGAGCTGAACCAGAAAAACTTTAGCATCGGCTTAAAAGATTGCGCGTATGCCACAAAGGCCAGCGTTACGATGGACGGTTCTCCAGACCCGACTGACCCCTCGCTTTTTGCCCTGGATAGCGGCGGCGCGACGGGCGTGGCGTTAAAAATTAAAACATCTGGTGGGGAGCAACAATACCCCTCCAGTACCGACTCTACGCCTGTCGAACACACTGTCTGGTTTGATGGTACGAACAAGCTGAACTATATCGCCAGCTATGTGCCTGTTAAGCCGGATGCCACCGTTGGCACAGCGAATGCGACGGTGAATTTTAGCGTCACATACGAATAATCACTGAGGGCCAGTTCGCTGGCCCTTTTCCATTTTTAGTGATTTTTTGTAAAAATCTTCTCCGATCACACTCTCCGTTGCCACTTTCCCCTCTGCTTGTGGTCTACTTAACCGTGCTTGTAGACTTTCTTACATCTGCGTTAGCCGCATATTTACCTGTTTGATTACAGAATCGTTGTACAGGTCGTTTTTATCCCGATTCCCAGGGTTTGTTTGCATGAGATACATTAAATCGATGACGCAACAGAAACTTAGTTTCTTGCTTGCGCTCTATATCGGTCTGTTTATGAATTGCGCCGTGTTTTACCGCCGTTTCGGCAGTTATGCACAAGAATTTACCATTTGGAAAGGCCTCTCCGCAGTTGTCGAACTGGGCGCCACGGTGCTGGTCACTTTCTTCTTACTTCGTCTTCTTTCACTGTTTGGCCGACGCGTCTGGCGTGTGCTGGCCACGCTGGTGGTGCTGTTTTCCGCTGGCGCCAGTTATTACATGACCTTCCTGAACGTGGTGATTGGCTACGGCATTATTGCGTCTGTTATGACCACCGATATCGATCTCTCGAAAGAGGTGGTGGGGCTGCACTTTGTATTGTGGCTGATTGCCGTGAGCGTGCTTCCGCTCATCTTTATCTGGAGTAACCACTGTCGCTACACGTTGTTGCGCCAGCTACGTACGCCGGGGCAGCGTTTTCGCAGCGCCGCTGTAGTGGTACTCGCAGGCGTAATGGTGTGGGCGCCTATCCGCCTGCTGGATATACAGCAAAAAAAGGTTGAACGGGCGACAGGCATCGACTTACCCAGCTATGGCGGCGTGGTGGCGAACTCCTATCTGCCTTCAAACTGGTTATCTGCGTTAGGGCTGTATGCCTGGGCGCAGGTAGATGAATCGTCGGACAATAATTCGTTAATAAACCCGGCCAGGAAATTTACCTATGTTGCGCCGAAGGATGGGGATGACACCTACGTCGTTTTCATTATCGGTGAGACGACCCGTTGGGATCACATGGGGATTTTCGGCTACGAGCGTAATACCACGCCGAAGCTGGCGCAGGAAAAAAATCTGGCGGCGTTCCGCGGCTATTCCTGCGATACCGCGACGAAGCTTTCTTTACGCTGTATGTTTGTACGGGAAGGCGGGGCGGATAATAACCCGCAGCGTACCTTAAAAGAGCAGAATGTGTTTGCCGTTCTCAAACAGCTCGGATTCAGTTCCGATCTGTACGCCATGCAGAGCGAGATGTGGTTCTATAGCAATACCATGGCGGATAATATCTCCTACCGCGAGCAGATCGGCGCCGAGCCGCGTAACCGTGGTAAAACGGTTGATGACATGCTGTTGATTGATGAGATGCAGAACTCGCTTGCCCAGAACCCGGAGGGTAAGCATCTGATTATCCTGCATACTAAGGGGTCGCATTTTAACTATACGCAACGTTATCCGCGCAGCTACGCTCAGTGGAAGCCCGAATGTATTGGGGTCGATAGCGGCTGCACGAAAGCGCAGATGATCAACTCTTACGATAACTCCGTGACCTATGTTGATCACTTTATTACCAGTGTGTTCGATCAGCTACGTGATAAAAAAGCGATTGTGTTCTACGCGGCTGACCACGGCGAGTCGATTAACGAACGCGAACATTTGCACGGTACGCCGCGCAATATGGCGCCGCCGGAGCAATTCCGTGTTCCGATGCTGGTATGGATGTCGGATAAATATCTTGCCAGTCCGCAACATGCGCAGATGTTCGCTCACCTGAAGCAGCAGGCGGAGATCAAAGTGCCGCGTCGTCATGTGGAGCTGTACGATACGATAATGGGCTGCCTGGGGTATACATCGCCGGATGGCGGCATTAACCAGAACAACAACTGGTGCCATATTCCCGATGCGCAGAAAGTCGCCGCGAAGTAGGCTGTCTGCCGACTTTCTCGCCGATTGAATTGTATTTTGCGACTAAGGGATTGACGGGCGTGCGCCTGAGCAGTAAGATGCGCCCGCATTCGGTGATTGGCGCAGCCTGGTAGCGCACTTCGTTCGGGACGAAGGGGTCGGAGGTTCGAATCCTCTATCACCGACCAAATTCAGAAACCCTGCTCAACGAGCAGGGTTTTTTGCATCTGAAGTCTGACGAGGATGAGAACCTCCGGGGGCAAGAGGTTCGACTCGAGCGAAGCGAGAGAACGTTGCGTCAGCAACGGCCCGCAGGGCGAGCCACGCAGTGGCGAGTCATCCTCTATCACCGACCAAATTCAGAAACCCTGCTCAATGAGCAGGGTTTTTTTGTATCTGAAGTCTGACGAGGATGAGAACCTCCGGGGGCAAGAGGTTCGACCCGAGCGAAGCGAGAGAACGTTGCGTCAGCAACGGCCCGCAGGGCGAGCCACGCAGTGGCGAGTCATCCTCTATCACCGACCAAATTCAGAAACCCTGCTCAACGAGCAGGGTTTTTTGTATCTGAAACCTGACGAGGATGAGAACCTCCGGGGGCAAGAGGTTCGACTCGAGCGAAGCGAGAGAACGTTGCGCCAGCAACGGCCCGCAGGGCGAGCCACCCTCTATCACCGGCAGGTTGACGCTCTCACCACCAGTTCAGGCATGATCCCGTCGCTGTGGTTGACCTTCTTGCCCGCCAGCAAATCAAATAATAGCGTGATTGCCTGTCGCGCCACCTCATCAAGATGCATATTCACTGCCGTCAGCGGCGGCAGCGATTCGCGCGCGCGGATACCGTCATAGCGAGTAACCACCCGCATTTGTTCAGGTATGGCGATGTCTTGTTCCTGGAAAGCGCGTACCGCGCCGCTGGCAAAGGTGTCGATCAGCACCAGCACACCGTCAACGTCGGGATGCGCCTGTAATAGCTGCTGCGCGGCCTGGTAGCCGGCATTTTCACCCTCGCTTTCATTGAGAGAGTAGACGACGGGGGCCTGGCGTCCCGCGCACCAGCGATGGTAAGCCGCTTCGCTCTCCAGAACTGATGTTCGCCGTGTGTTACCGACAAATAACGCACATTTGCTGGCGCCGGAGGCCTCCAGATGCGTTAGCAGAAGCTGTGCTGTTGCCGCCGAGTGCAGCTCAACCCACGGCACAGGCGTGTCGGTCCCCGGCGTGCGGCCAATGGTGACGCAGGGAATGCCCGCTTGCGCCAGCGCCTGGAGCTGCGGGTCATTCTCCGCCGGCTCAATCAGGATCGCCGCGTCAAAGCTGACGGCATCCTGTGGATTTGCCCCCGGCGGCACCAGAATCAGCGCATGCTGTTTTTCCAGCGCCATCATCGCGGACGTTAACGCCACCTCCATCATAAATCCCAGTCGTGATGCGCCGGAGGCAATCGCCAGCGGCACCGAAGAGAGCAAGGCAATGGTATTGGTTTTGCCGGTTCGCAACTGGCGGGCGCGAATATTCGGCGTGTAGTTGAGCGCAACAATGGCCTCTTCAATACGCCGTCGCGTCTGCGGCTCGACAAAGCGGGTGTTGTGCAAGGCATTGGATACCGTCCCTGGCGACACGCCTGCATGGCGGGCAACATCAATCAACTTTGCGCGTTTTTTATTTTGAACAGCCATCTGCTTCCTGACCTGCGAAAATTTGCGCACAGGGTAGCATATTTACCAGACGGTAACGTTTGCTTTTTTTCAGTGAGGATCGTAAAAAACTCTTCATTAAAACGTTTTAATGGGGTATTTTGGCGCAAATTTATTCCTCAGGAGGCGATGTGGCACACTTAACTCAGGATTCGACTTTCACCCTTGGACGCCGTCCGGCGGGCCTTATCTACGCTGATAAGGCGAAGAGCTTTGGCGGCTATACCCTCTTTGCGCCGCAAACCGCCGAAGGGCGGGTTTACCTGGTGGACGAGCAGGGCGAAGTCGCGCATCAGTGGCAGCTTCCGGTTCGCGCCGGGCGTGATGCGGTGCTGCTGCCGAACGGTAATCTGGGTTATAACGGCAGCCACCGCACTTCAGCGAACCTCTATCCGGCGTGGGATCTCTGGCACGGCGGCGACTTCTACGAAGTGACGCCGGATAACGAAATCGTCTGGCATTACGAAGATATTTACCATCACCATGATGCGCAATGGTTGGCGAACGGTAATCTGCTGTATACCGCCGCGTCGCCGTTACCTGCCGATATCGCCGCCCGTGTTACCGGCGGCGACCCGCGCCGCGATGCGCCGGACGGCGTGATTCAGAGCGACGTCGTCAAAGAGGTCAATCGCGACGGTGAAGTGGTCTGGGAATGGCGTGCCTGGGAGCATTTGAATCCGGAAGATTTCCCGATTCATGATATTTTCGACCGCCGCCACTGGCCGATGATTAACGGCCTGTCCGTCACCCGCGATGGCCTGGTACTGATGAGCCTGCGTACCACTTCCGGCGTTATTGCCGTGGATAAAGAGAGCGGGAAGGTTATCTGGCATGCAGGGCCGGAAGTGGTAGCGCAACAGCACACGCCGGTTGAGATGGAGAACGGGTCGATTCTGGTTTTCGATAACGGCAACCTGCGTCCCGGCGTCACCTCGCCGCATTCCACGGTGCTGGAGTTCGATCCGCAGACCAAAGCGATTACCTGGCAGTATCGCGATATCTTCCCGCCGGCGTTTTTCTCGCCGTATATGGGGAGCGCGCAGCGGCTGGCGAACGGCAACACCTTTATCTGTGAATCGGCGTTTGGCCGCCTGTTTGAAGTTACTCCGGAAGGCGAAACGGTATGGGAATATATCATTCCGTTCTTTAATGAATATCCGGAGCACCTCAGTAAAGGCATTATTCCTGGAAAACAGAACAGCGCCTTCCGTGCGCATCGCTATGCCGCTGATGCCATTAGTTGGTTGAAATAATGCAGACCGCCAGCCCGCGCTGGCGGTTATTTTTTTGATGTTTTATGGGAGTTAATCATGCCGCAGCCTGGCCTTACTACGCCGGATAACGATGCATTACCCTGGCAAACCACCTTACTTTTGGCGCTTCAGCATGTGCTGGTCGTTGCCGCCACCCCCATTACCTCCGTCTTCCTGATCGCCAAAGCGCTCCACTTTACCGATACGGTGACCGCCTCGGTACTTAGCGCGACCTTTCTGATGTGCGGTCTGGGCGCTATTCTGCAAAGCCTGGGTGTGAAAGGGGTGGGCGCGCGTTTGCCGTTTATTATGGTACCGGGGGGCGCGCCGATTGCGATTTTCGTTGCGATCGCTTTACAGACCAATATCCAGACCGCGATTGGCGCCGTAATTCTGACCTCGCTGTTCTACTTTATCGCGTTGCCGATTTTCCGCCGCTGCCTGCACCATTTTCCCCCCTTTATCATCGGCATCATGCTGCTAATGGTGTCGATTAACCTTATTCGCCTGTACGGCGGGTTGATCATTGGCCAGCCAGGGAGCGCCGACTTCGCTCATCCAACCAGTATCATTTTATCGCTGGGGACTATCCTGATAACGCTGATTTTCGCGCTGGCGTTTAGCGGTATTTTGCGCCAGCTGGCGGTGATGTTCGGCCTTTTAGCGGGAACGCTGCTGGGAATGGCGCTGGGCAGCACCGATTTTAGCGGTGTTAGTCACGGGCCGCTGTTTAGTTTCCCACAGCTTTTGCCGTTCGGCTGGCCGATTTTTGATCTCTCCGCCTCGCTGCCGTTACTGATTTACGCGGTCATCTCTATGGCTGAAGCAACCGGGCAAACGATTGCGACCGCGGAAATAGTCAATTCCACGCAAAATGTGCAGCAGGCGATTCCACGCACCATTCGTGGTGATGCGGTAATGTCGCTGCTGGGGGGATTTTTGGCACCTCCTTAATTATCACCTCCGGCGAAAATATTGGGGTGGTACGCACCACTAATGTGAAATCACGTTTCGTGACTGCGGCTGCCGGAGGATTGTTAATCCTGATTGCCATATTCGCGCCGCTGGTACGTCTGGCGACCTGTCTGCCAGGTTCGGTGGTGTGCGGTACGGCGGTGATTGTCTTCAGCATTATCGGGGTCATCGGCATTGATATGATTGCGCGTGAGCCACTGCATACGCCGGGTAAAACCTATGCGCTGGCGATGGGGCTGGCCATGGGAATGCTACCTATACTGGTACCCGGCCTGTATCAGAATTTCCCGGCGGGCGTACAGATGGTCTTTGGCAACGGCATGGCAGCGGGGACGTTGACGGCGATTCTGGTGAACTCGTTGTTTAACTGGAGCGAAAAGCGCACGCAGGCCAGGGTCAAAAGTTAGTTTTGTGATCGCGGTAGGCCGCACGACGGCCTACTTATTTACAATTTTGTGACATATTCGATGGTGTTTTTCAATGTCCGTATAACTCTTTTTTGCACACGGCTTATGGATAACCTCAGCATTTTCGCCTGTGCGTTTTAGCGTTAGTGGTATTAATCGCTCAGATAATCAACATATCGAAAGAAATTTTTCAATTAATGTCTAATTGTTAATCACTAACTGTTGCAAAATATTAAGTGAATAACTCTGCCTTTCTGCCTATAGCACAAATTTCCCTGCTGAAAATACCCTTCTGAACTTTTTTTAATCTTTGTTTGTTAATTCTCACCGTTGTTGTAAAAGCTGGTTACCTGTATTGACGTTTTGACATTCTATTGACAGATTGTAGGGAATGAGGGGCATTTTATGGAGAATCCGCACTGCAACTCAGTCGATTATGCGAACGGAATCCCCACCTCTCACTACTGACCTGACTAGGTAAAAAACAAAAAAGGCCGGGCGGTAAAAGCCTTTGCAAAGGGCAAAACAACATACATCACAATTGGAGCAGAAGAATGAGTATTTCCTTGAAGAAGTCAGGGATGCTGAAGCTTGGTTTGAGCCTGGTGGCCATGACCGTTGCAGCAAGCGTGCAGGCCAAAACCCTGGTTTATTGTTCAGAAGGCTCGCCGGAAGGCTTTAACCCACAGCTCTTTACGTCTGGCACCACCTATGATGCCAGCTCCGTACCTATCTATAACCGTCTGGTTGAATTCAAAACCGGCACCACGGAAGTGATCCCGGGTCTTGCTGAGAAGTGGGATATCAGCGAAGACGGTAAAACCTATACGTTCCACCTACGTAAAGGGGTGAAATGGCAATCCAGCAAGGATTTCAAACCCACGCGCGAGCTGAACGCCGATGATGTCGTGTTCTCTTTTGACCGGCAGAAAAACGAGCAGAACCCGTACCATAAAGTGTCTGGCGGCAGCTATGAATACTTTGAAGGCATGGGGCTGCCGGATCTGATTAGCGAAGTGAAGAAGGTAGACGATCACACGGTGCAGTTTGTGCTGACGCGTCCGGAAGCGCCGTTCCTTGCCGATTTAGCCATGGACTTCGCCTCTATTCTTTCCAAAGAATATGCTGACAACATGCTGAAAGCCGGTACGCCGGAAAAAGTGGATCTGAACCCGGTCGGCACTGGCCCGTTCCAACTGGTGCAATATCAGAAAGACTCCCGCATTCTCTACAAAGCCTTTGACGGCTACTGGGGCACGAAGCCGCAGATTGACCGTCTGGTCTTCTCCATCACGCCTGACGCCTCTGTGCGTTACGCCAAACTGCAGAAGAACGAATGTCAGGTGATGCCGTATCCGAACCCGGCGGATATTGCGCGCATGAAAGAAGATAAAAACATCAACCTGATGGAGCAGGCTGGTCTGAACGTGGGTTATCTCTCCTATAACGTACAGAAAAAACCGCTGGATGATGTCAAAGTTCGCCAGGCGTTGACCTATGCCGTGAATAAAGAGGCCATCATCAAAGCCGTTTATCAGGGCGCGGGCGTTGCGGCGAAAAACCTGATCCCGCCGACAATGTGGGGCTACAACGACGATATTAAAGACTACGGCTACGATCCGGAAAAAGCGAAGGCGCTGCTGAAAGAAGCCGGTCTGGAAAAAGGCTTCACCATCGATCTATGGGCGATGCCGGTACAGCGTCCCTATAACCCGAATGCGCGTCGTATGGCGGAAATGATCCAGGCGGACTGGGCGAAGATTGGCGTTCAGGCCAAAATTGTCACCTATGAATGGGGCGAATACCTCAAGCGCGCTAAAGATGGCGAGCACCAGACGGTGATGATGGGCTGGACCGGCGATAATGGCGATCCGGATAACTTCTTCGCCACGCTGTTCAGCTGCGATGCCGCCCAGCAAGGCTCCAACTATTCAAAATGGTGCTACAAGCCGTTTGAAGACCTGATTCAGCCTGCGCGTGCGACCGATGACCACAACAAGCGTATTGAGCTCTATAAACAGGCCCAGGTTGTGATGCATGACCAGGCGCCAGCTCTGATCATCGCTCACTCCACGGTTTATGAGCCAGTGCGTAAAGAAGTTAAAGGCTATGTGGTTGATCCATTAGGCAAACATCACTTCGAAAACGTCTCTGTCGAATAATTAAAAGAGCGCTGCGCCCCGGTGTTGTGTAGGCCGGATAAGCGCAGCGCCATCCGGCGTAATGCTTTATCCGCGATGCAGTTTGCGTGGGATAAGATTTGTGAGCAATACAGACTCACGGTTCCAGGCCGTGGGTCATGAGAGAGAATTCGGGTTATGTTGCAGTTCATTCTCCGACGTTTGGGACTCGTTATCCCGACGTTTATCGGTATTACCCTTCTCACCTTTGCCTTTGTCCACATGATCCCCGGCGATCCGGTGATGATCATGGCGGGTGAGCGAGGTATTTCCCCTGAGCGTCATGCTCAACTGCTGGCTGAACTCGGTCTTGATAAACCGATGTGGCAGCAGTACCTCCATTATATCTGGGGGGTGATGCATGGCGATTTAGGCATCTCGCTGAAAAGCCGAATCCCTGTATGGGACGAGTTCGTACCTCGCTTTAAAGCGACGCTGGAACTTGGCGTCTGCGCCATGATTTTTGCCGTCGCCGTGGGGATTCCGGTGGGCGTGCTGGCCGCAGTGAAGCGCGGTTCTATCTTCGATCACACTGCTGTTGGCCTGGCGCTGACCGGTTACTCTATGCCTATCTTCTGGTGGGGCATGATGCTGATCATGCTGGTCTCCGTCCACTGGAACCTGACGCCGGTTTCCGGGCGCGTGAGCGATATGGTGTTCCTTGATGATACCAATCCGTTGACGGGCTTTATGCTGATCGACACCGCTATCTGGGGCGAAGAGGGTAACTTTATTGATGCGCTGGCGCATATGATCCTGCCTGCGATGGTGCTCGGCACAATCCCGCTGGCCGTCATTGTGCGTATGACCCGTTCGTCGATGCTGGAAGTGCTGGGGGAGGATTACATCCGTACCGCACGCGCCAAAGGGTTGACCAGGATGCGCGTCATTATCGTCCATGCTCTGCGTAACGCTATGCTGCCAGTCGTCACCGTGATCGGCCTGCAGGTCGGTACGCTGTTGGCGGGCGCGATTCTGACAGAAACTATCTTCTCGTGGCCCGGTCTGGGGCGCTGGCTGATCGATGCGCTGCAACGCCGCGATTATCCGGTAGTGCAGGGCGGCGTGTTACTGGTAGCGACGATGATTATTCTCGTCAACCTGCTGGTAGACCTGCTGTACGGCGTGGTGAACCCGCGTATTCGGCATAAGAAGTAAGGGGCCATCATGTCACAGGTTACTGAAAATAATGTTAATGCCGCACCGGCGCCCATGACGCCATTGCGGGAGTTCTGGCACTATTTCAAACGCAATAAAGGCGCGGTCGTCGGGCTGGCGTATGTTCTCATCGTGATCCTGATTGCGGTGTTTGCCAACTTTATTGCGCCGTACAACCCGGCAGAGCAGTTCCGCGATGCGCTGCTGGCGCCGCCGGTCTGGCAGGAAGGCGGCAGTTGGGCGCATATTCTGGGAACGGATGATGTTGGTCGCGATGTCCTCTCGCGCCTGATGTATGGCGCGCGTTTGTCACTGCTGGTCGGCTGTCTGGTGGTCGTCCTGTCGCTGGTAATGGGGATTATTCTCGGCCTGGTCGCGGGCTACTTCGGCGGTCTGGTCGATAACATCATCATGCGCGTGGTCGATATTATGCTGGCCCTGCCGAGCCTGCTGCTGGCGCTGGTGCTGGTGGCGATCTTCGGCCCCTCCATCGGCAACGCTGCGCTGGCGTTGACGTTTGTGGCGCTGCCGCACTATGTCCGCTTAACCCGCGCGGCGGTTCTGGTAGAGGTGAACCGCGATTATGTGACTGCCTCCCGCGTGGCGGGCGCAGGCGCAATGCGTCAGATGTTCGTCAATATTTTCCCGAACTGCCTTGCGCCGCTGATTGTTCAGGCATCGCTCGGTTTCTCTAACGCCATTCTCGATATGGCTGCCCTCGGCTTTCTTGGCATGGGTGCACAACCGCCAACGCCGGAGTGGGGCACCATGCTCTCTGACGTATTGCAGTTCGCGCAAAGCGCCTGGTGGGTCGTGACCTTCCCGGGGCTGGCGATTCTGCTGACGGTACTGGCATTTAACCTGATGGGTGACGGTCTGCGTGACGCGCTCGATCCCAAACTGAAGCAGTAAGAGGTTCGAGATGGCGTTATTAAATGTAGATCAATTATCGGTGCACTTCGGCGACGAAGGCACACCGTTCAAAGCCGTCGACCGCATTAGCTACAGCGTGAAGCAGGGTGAGGTGGTCGGGATTGTCGGCGAGTCTGGTTCCGGCAAATCCGTCAGCTCGCTGGCGATTATGGGGCTTATCGATTACCCAGGCCGCGTGATGGCGGAAAACCTGCTCTTTAACGGACAGGATCTGAAGCGCATTTCCGAGAAGGAACGTCGCAACCTGGTGGGCGCTGAAGTGGCGATGATTTTCCAGGACCCGATGACCAGCCTCAATCCTTGCTATACCGTTGGCTTTCAGATTATGGAAGCCATCAAGGTACATCAGGGCGGGAACAAGAAAACCCGTCGTCAGCGAGCGATTGACCTGTTGAACCAGGTGGGTATTCCCGATCCGGCTTCTCGTCTGGATGTCTATCCGCACCAGCTTTCTGGCGGCATGAGTCAGCGCGTGATGATTGCGATGGCCATAGCCTGTCGACCAAAGCTGTTAATTGCTGATGAACCGACCACGGCGCTGGATGTGACCATTCAGGCGCAAATCATTGAGCTGCTGCTGGAGTTGCAGCAAAAAGAGAACATGGCGCTGGTGCTGATTACCCATGACCTGGCGCTGGTGGCGGAAGCGGCGCACAAAATTATCGTCATGTACGCCGGGCAGGTCGTCGAAACCGGCGCTGCGCAGGATATTTTCCGCGCGCCGCGTCATCCGTATACCCAGGCATTGCTACGTGCGTTACCAGAGTTTGCGCAAGATAAAGCGCGTCTGGCGTCGCTGCCGGGCGTGGTGCCGGGGAAATATGACCGACCGACGGGCTGTCTGCTTAACCCGCGTTGCCCCTACGCCACGGACAGATGTCGTGCGGAAGAACCTGCTCTCAACCAACTGGACGATGGACGTCAGTCAAAATGTCATTACCCACTCGATGATGCCGGGAGGCCCACACTATGAGCACGCATGAGGCCACCTTGCAACAGCCGCTGTTGCGGGCTATCGACCTGAAAAAACACTATCCGGTGAAGAAGGGGATCTTTTCTCCGGAACGGCTGGTAAAAGCGCTGGATGGCGTGTCGTTTAATCTCGAACGCGGTAAAACGCTGGCGGTAGTGGGGGAGTCCGGTTGTGGAAAATCCACACTGGGTCGCCTGCTGACGATGATTGAAACGCCAACCGGCGGCGAGCTTTATTACCAGGGGCAGGATCTGCTCAAACACGATCCGCACGCGCAGAAACTGCGGCGGCAGAAAATTCAGATTGTGTTTCAGAACCCCTACGGTTCCCTGAACCCACGCAAGAAAGTGGGGCAAATTCTGGAAGAGCCGTTGCTGATCAATACCAGCCTGAGTAAAGCGCAGCGTCGTGAAAAAGCGCTGGCGATGATGGCGAAGGTGGGGCTGAAAACCGAGCACTACGACCGCTATCCGCATATGTTCTCCGGCGGCCAGCGTCAGCGTATCGCTATCGCCCGCGGTCTGATGCTTGATCCGGACGTAGTAATTGCCGACGAACCGGTCTCCGCGCTCGACGTGTCGGTGCGCGCCCAGGTGCTGAACCTGATGATGGATTTGCAACAGGATATGGGGCTGTCTTATGTCTTTATCTCGCACGACCTGTCGGTGGTGGAACACATAGCCGATGAAGTGATGGTCATGTACTTAGGCCGCTGCGTGGAGAAAGGGACCAAAGAGCAGATTTTTAACAATCCACGTCATCCCTATACCCAGGCGTTGCTCTCCGCCACGCCACGGCTGAATCCGGACGATCGCCGTGAGCGGATTAAGCTGACCGGCGAGTTGCCGAGCCCGCTGAACCCGCCGCCGGGCTGCGCCTTCAACGCCCGCTGCAGCCGTCGCTTCGGACCCTGTACGCAGTTACAGCCGCAGCTTAAAGAGTACGACGGCCAGTTGGTGGCCTGCTTTGCCGTCGATCAGGATGAAAACCCGCAGAAACCGTTGAGTTAATTGCGTTTTATGCCGGATGGCGGCTGCGCCTTATCAAGCCTACACCGTACCTGTAGGCCTGGTAAGCGTAGCGCCACCGGGCATGGCTCTCCGGTACGACTTATTCAATCAATTTTAATAACGGCGACAGGCACAACAATATTCCATATAACAGAATAAGCCAGGTTTTCAGGCCGCGTAATTTTTCCAGTTGCGCTACTTTATAAATCAGGAAAAAAGGAATAATACACGCGACAATGCCATAAAGCGGACTGCCTAACTGGAAAAAGACCAATACTGAGACGCGAAACGAAACCCAGATAACCAGAGTCACCACGATAAAGACACAGATACCAGATGTCAGTAACAGTGGGTTGACGTTTTTGACATCCATAATACGACTCAATACATTCAGCACAATACCTTTAAGCGCTTCGTGAAAACCTAAATAAATACCAAAGAACGCGGTAAGTACGGCAAAAATATTGAGGATGGTAGAGGTAATGTGGATGATATGGCCAGGGATTACCTGAGCTGCCAGCGCAAGGGCGGAAATATTCTGCTCGAACGCTGATACCGCCTCTTCATGGCTAATCGAAAAGGTAAACGAGAACGAGAAAAAGAGAATAATGGCAATCAGCGTAATATAGCTAATGCGATGCGTGCGAATCGCCATCCGGGTGGCCAGCACACGGTCAGGTTCGCGCTTACGATAGGCGATATTCATTGGGTTTAGCACCTGAATGAAGACCGCAGAAAAGAAGCAAAATGGGATAGTGAGCAGTACGTCGCGAAAGAAAACCGATGCGGCGGGAAAGGCGGAAATATTATCAAGATTCCAGTGTGGGATCATCGCAAAACCGAATATCAGGATGATCCCGACTTTTACCACCACCATCGGGCCGGAAATTTTAAATAATAACTTTTCCCCGCCGGAGGCAATCACCACCAACACGGCGAAAATCACGACTTTATAGATAATAGACTGCGAAAGATCGGCTTCAGTAAGGCCGAAGGTTTTGATATAGGAGGCGCTATCAAACACCACCGACAGGGAGTAAATAAACACCCCGTGGATAATCATAAGGAAATAGATTACACCGAGAAAAACGCCCCAGTTTTTGCCAAGATAGTGACTGATAATATCCGTATAATCGTCACAGGTTTCGCTTTCAGATAACGTTTTTAGATAAATATCCTGCACAATATAGGTAGCGGGATAGGCGATGATAAAAGCGGTAATAAATACCCAGATCCCCTTGAGACCGATTTGCACTGGCATTAAGACGGTACCGGCGCCGATCGCCATACCGATACACAAGAGCACCCAGCCAAAATCATATTTTGTAAACGGTAATCTCGTTGAAAGCGGTGTGGTCGTAGCGTTACTGTTATTTAATGGTAATGTGTCGTCCTGCATAGAGCCCCCTGCCCAAAATATAGGCAGCTCTCTCATAAAGAATGCTGCCTATAACCAGGCTATAGTGCCTTGATACCCGATGCGGCAAACCGGTGACAGCGGTTCGCCGAGCAATCGTCAGAATGCTGCTTTTCTGCTGGCGCGTTCAAGGTCATGAATAATATCGTCGGGATCTTCAGGTCCCGCTGAAAGACGGATAAGTTCGTCGGTAATACCTGCTTTTAGCCATTCCTCTGGCGCAACAGGCGAATATGTCATAGACGCAGGATGCTGAACGAGGGTTTCGGTATCACCGGGACTGGCCGCGAGGAGGCATAATTTACAGAATTGAGCGGCTGACTGCCAGCCTCAGAAATGCTGAATGTATTCTGGCAAATAAAAGTAGTCGTCTGCGAAGCGTCACGCAGATTGCACGTTAGCGCCGTGCCGGGACGGGGATTTTGCCGTAATATCAGCAGCAAGCCGGGTTTACCCGGTGAGGCGCAATGTTGCGGGGGCTTGATCCCCGGCGGCATAGGTTGCTGGAAAGAGAAAACCCCCGCACGTTGACTGGTATAAACCTGGCAACCTGACGGGGGCTAACTTGAACCTCAACACATCAAGGATAGCCGCGAACGGTTGCCATTGCAACAAGGCGGCTATATGACGCTTACGCAGTTGGGCGTGGCCTTCTGGCACGATCTGGCGGCACCGATCATTGCTGGCATTATCGCCAGTGTGATCGTCAACTGGCTACGTGACAGGAAGTAACGCGTTTTGAGCGTTTGTCCGCCGTAATGGCAACATGCGCCCGAACCAGGCCGCAGGGGAAACCTTGCGGCCTTTTTGTCTATGGAAAACCCCCAGCTAGGCTGGGGGTTCCGGAAAGCTTTCAGCTTTAAGCCAGTTATTAAAACCCCTTTTGATTTGTTAAAACATCTTGCGGTCTGGCAACTGCAAAAGTTCAAC